>NZ_FRAV01000002.1 GCF_900142445.1 Chryseobacterium polytrichastri
ATCCTTCACATCAACTACAAAATTTTTCTTTGTAAAGCTATGAGAAATTTCAAATTGGAGAGAAGAAATAATATCATTCACACTTTTTCTCCTCGATTTAACTGATTGATTCACTGTTAAATATACAAAAAAACAACCAGTAAAACAAACTAAATTAACTGAAAATCAATATATTAAAGCCTTAACTTAATGACATTGGGCTTTAGCCCGTTTTTTTATGACAAAAAATCAATTGGTTTTAACCAAAACCTAATCACATTAATTATATTTGTAAAACATCCATCAAAAATGAAAAAATTATCCTTTCTATTCATACTTTTCATCGGTTTAATTAATGCTCAGAAATTAACTTCCAACGAAATTTCCATTATTAATCAGGGTGATAAAAATTCGGCGTTACCGATTTATCAAACGACTGATGAAAATCAGCATAAAACTTTGTTAAGCCTTTCGACAGAAATTGATGCTAAAGATCCGAACACGGCAACTTTGGTTAAAAGAATGAAAGAATCTTTGCTTTCAACGGATGGTGGAGTAGGAATTGCAGCACCACAAGTTGGAATCAATAGAAAAATCATCTGGGTTCAGCGCTTTGATAAACAAAATGAACCTTTGGAGTATTTTATTAATCCTGTAATTGTTTGGAGATCAGAATTACAAAATCTGGGTCCGGAAGGAGATTTATCCATCCCTGAATTCAGAGACCAATTTTATAGAAGTAAAGTAATTCAATTAGAATATGTTGATTTAAAAGGTCAAAAATATTCAGAAATTGTAGAAGGATTTACGGCAGTTATTTTCCAGCATGAAATCGACCATCTTTTTGGAATTTTAATTTCAGATAAAAAAGAGAAAGAGAAAAATGATGCTTATAAATCAGTTGATGCTTTTAAAAAGAGTGATTCTAAGACGAGGTAATACCTATTTTTTTCTACAATCATTAACCTTTACTGTTGTTAACGAATCAAGCTTTGGATTGCTTCCAAAAAAATTATATTGAACAGAATTTCCATGATTAATATAAAGATCAATATATTTTGTATTGTTTTTTTCAATGAATCCAATCAATGAAACGCTAGGGGTCGGTTTTTTATTCTCAGTAATGTCAACTTGGGGAATTTCAACTTTTTCACCATTTTTATTCATGTAAAAATAATGATGATTAATTCCTCCGTCTTCTTTTGCAAAGAGAATTAAAATTCCATCCTGTGGAAATTGATACGTTTTATTTTTCTCATTGAATTTTTCGCCGCAGTTTTCTTCGTAAATAATTCTTAGCGGACCTGAGTAATTTGTAGGAACTATAAATTCTTTTCTTTTGAGGTATTTATAAATTTCTAATTGAAGAGAATTTACGGGTACATATAAAACTAACGGTAGTATTATACTCAATATCTTATATATAATTTTTATAGGAGAAATAATAACAAAAATACTTCCAATACAATACATTGGGATGGTAAAGAAAAATAAATAAAAATTATATGTACTGAGAATAAAACTTATTATAATTAAAATTATTCCAATGTAAAATTTATTGAATTTCATTCTTTGTTTATGATTTATAGTGTTTAGTTTAAAGTAAGAAATAAATTGAAGAGTTGAGTTTTTGTATTTTGGTTTAGCTTTAGTTTCGGATGATCTTCTTTATTTTAAATTTTTTGTAATCGGGAAATTTATTTTTATTCAATACAAAATCAACCATAATACCTGCTACTCCAAACCTTCTTTCACAATCAGGATCTTTTTTACTCAAACCAAAATTGAAGATAATCGTATCATTTACGATTTTAATATTCATTTTTTCAGCATTAGGAATGTCACATGCCGCACCTTTGAAATAAGTTGTATAAATTAATGTGTCATTTTTTAATTCCCGCCATTTACCGTTGACATCATTTAAACTTTTAAAGTTGTGATAAGATTACTTTCTCACAAAATAGTCAAAATGGTCTGTCTTAGTTTGTGAATATAGTTTATTATAACCTATTAGAATTATAGTATACATTAGTATTGATAAAATGGGTGTACTTCTCATTCTTTAAACATTAAATAAATTTTCAACTAATACTCTTTAATCTGTACACAAGAAACACTTTTAATGTTAATCTTTTTATCCACTTTTTTTAATAATCCGGTTTCAGGGTTTCTTTTAAATACAACCACATCGCCACTTCCTGCATTGGTGGCAATCAGAAATTTTCCTGTGGGATCAAGGCCAAATACTCTCGGGTGTTTTCCTTTGGTAGATTGATAACCAACGGTTTTTAGTTTTCCATCTTGTTGAATAGAAAATATAGCAATATTATTCTCAGATCCACGATTCGAAGCATATAAAAATTTTCCATCAGGGGAAATATGAACATCCGAACTTTCAAAATCATCTTTATATTTTTCAGAATGGGTATTGATTCTTTGCAGATTATTCAGTTTTCCATTTTCGTAAGAATAGGCACTTACTGCTCCGCCCATTTCTTCAATGCAATACGCAAATTTTCCGTTGGGATGAAAAGTAAAATGTCTTGGTCCGCTTCCTAATGTTGTTTTTGTAAAAGGAGTTTCAGCCTCTTGTAACGGTTGATTTTTTTCATTTTCAAATCGATACGTTCTGATTTTATCAGCACCTAAATCTGGTAAAAAGAGGTAATCAAAATTAGGTGAGAAAACGGTGGAGTGGATATGAGAACGATCTTGTCTTCCCTGATCTATACTCCCTTCTGTATATTGAAAGTTTTGAACATAGGGCTGTATCTTTCCGTTTTCTAAAATTGGGTATACGGAAACGCTTCCTTCGGTATAATTTCCATTAACCAGCCATTTGCTATTTTTATGAACGGCTAGATAAACCGGGTTTTCACCACCACTTTTTTGCTTGTTGATAAAGGTGAGTGATTTATTTTCAGGATTAAACTCAAAACTACTGACACTTCCTCCATTCGTGGTTTTACTTTCTGTACAGGCAAAAACATATTTCCCATCTGGCGATAATGTAAGGAAAGACGGATTTAAAATACCTGTAAAAGTGGTTACTTTTGATAAGTTTCCACTCATCATATCTAATTGATAAACATAGATTCCTTCGGTATTTTTATCTCGATTAAATGAACCAAAAAAGGCATAGGTGTTTTGTGAATATAAATGAATGAAAGTACAAATGGTAATAGTGAAAGCAATGAGTTTTTTCAATTTTTTAAGGTTTAGTAATTTTATATTGAGGTGATTAAGGTCTTATTTTTCAATTCTATTTTTTACAATTTCGATCAGTTCTTCTTTGGTGATAAATGTATTCAGGAAATCTTCAAGATTTCCTTCGTTGGTAACTTCTCTAAAATATTCTTCATGATCAGTTCCAAACAAAGTCGGATTTTCAGGATTTGGGTCAGATAAGCAGATATAGTAATGATCCGGGAAGCCATAACTGTAAAATATTTCAATAAAATCGGGTGTTTTATCATGAGTTACTTTTATAATTTCACTCAAATCAATATCTTCATCTATAAATTCTGAATTCCATTCTTCGAAATCTTCAGTTCCATCTTTAAACGGCGTGAAAAGTTTGGGTTGCCAAAATACTTGCCCATAACCTTCATCTTCCAATCGAAAATATGTATCGATTATTTTATCATAGAATGCTTGTTTATCGGTTTTGAAAAGCTCTTCGTTTTCGTTTAAAAATTCTCCAATTCCATAAATGGGTTCTGCATCTTCTGCTGTTTGCCAAGGCGTATCTTCTGTTCTTGGGTAAAGTACCGTATTAAAACGAATAGAAAGGATATCGTCTGATAATGAATTCCCTTTTACGTGGTCTATATTTCCTCCAAGTTGTTTAATTTTTTCTAAAATGTCCTTTTTCATATCATTTTGTAGTAGTAGTTTAATGAAAATATATGGTATTAATTTGAGTGAAAATTCTGTTGAAATCAACGATACATCATGTTTTTTACTGAATCCCAAATTACTGAAAAAAGTAGAATTGGAAAATAGCCATAGCAAAAAAAGTAGAGTAGAAGGAAACTTAAAATTCTCTGAAAAGCTCTTTATTAATGACTTTTATTTATTGATAATGATTTCCATATTTCCTCTATTTCGGGCCATACTTTATCTGAAAAATCGGTATCTGTGTTTGCCAATACTATTTTTCCAATTTTAGTGTGTGGGTTAAAATACATTGCTGTAAAAACTCCTGGATCAGAACCATTATGACCAATTAAATCTTCTTTACTGTTTAAAAATCCATCACGAAATTCAATGAAAATTCCATATTCTTCACTTTTTTTGTCATTTAAAAAGGTATTTTTTTCAAAAAGTTTCTGATAGCTTTCTTTGTTTAATAAGGTTCCATTTCCTCGATAACCTTTGATGAGCTCAGATAAAAATAACCCTAAATCATGGCTTGACGTTAGGAATCCACCATCTGCATAGGTTATGAGAGAATATTCAGCGATCATTTTTTCTTTGTTAGCAAACAATCTGGACCGTTTGGTAAAATCAATTTCTTTTAATGACCAACCGGAGCTATTCATCCGTAATGGTTTTATGATGTTTTCTTTAGTAAAAGAGCGATAATCTTGTCCGGTTGCAGACTCTATAACCAATGCACAGAGCGCAGCAGCTATATTTGAATATTCTCTTTTCTCTCCGGGTTTTACGTCTGAAAATGATTTTTTAGTGTACCATTTTCCATTTTGGGTAAGACTGTTTTGTATAAAATTAGCTAATGAAATATTGGTTTCAGGTTTATTGAAGTAATCATAAACACCTTCGTTATCGGCGTGTTCATTTTTTGTGAGAATATATGATTTTGCATAAATTTCATCAAGGTCAGTAATGGAAGACGTATGATACGCCAAATGTTTGATTAAGATGGGAGTGTTAGGGTAATTTGGATTAACGATTGTAAAAGGCAGATATTTATTGATAGGACCATCTAAATTTAATTTTCCCAATTCTTGAGCTTTAAGCAATGATATTCCTATTAAAGTCTTGGATATTGATGCTATATTCTGAACAGTATGTGAGGTGTAGGGTTGATGATGGTCAATGTCTGCAAATCCAAATCCTTTATCATAAATCAATCCATTTTCATTAACTACAGAAACTGAAAACCCAGTAATTGCATCTTTTTCGTAAGCTAATTTTAAGTTGTTAGTTAGCGTATCATTGATTGTAGTGTTTGTTTTTTTGTTTGTTGTATGAAGTTCTGTTTTCTGTTTGAAAGACAATAAAACTATTGAAAGGATAATAATGGGAAATAGATTTTTCATGTTTTTTTAGTTTGAAAAAAGGCAACTAATTTATTTTGTGGTGGTTGAGTTTAAAATTAAATGAGAAAAAGTTTTAAAAACTAAATGTTTTAAAAGTTTCTCCACGTAATTTTTTAATATTTTGAAATACTATGATTTGATGTTACGGTTTCTTGTTATTTTGTTCAACTTATCAGCTGTAATTATTCTGTTTGTGTTAGAATTAATGGTAAGTTTTATATTTCTTTCAAGGTTTGTTATGTAAATGTTTTTTCCTTTTTTTTCGTATCCGGTTTCGTTTGTTTCAGCTAAAATGGTTAAAATCATTTCTTCAATTTTGTCATTTGAAAGATCGATATTAAGTTTCTTATTTATTCGCCCATAAACGAGGTCAGTATAACAAATCTTATCTGAAATTTCTTTTTTATAATTATTCATATTCATTCATTTTCCGAATTGGATAAGATTTTCAGCTTAAATTTCTAGATTGTAACTCTTTTTGAATGGCCTTTTCCAGGAGTTTATTATTTGCTGAATTTCTAACGATGAAAAATGGTAATACCAAAGGAAAGAAAGTGAAAAATCCAAAACCATGTTTTATGGCACCATACACTACAGCTCCCAGAGTAAATCCAATAATTGTAGCATCAATTATTTTGTTGTTTTTTAATTTTTTTGCTTTCTGTAAAAGTTCTTGATCATTTAATTCTGTAAAGTTTTCAGGGTTCATAGGTTAGCTTTTTTATTAGTTTTCCAGATTTAAAATATTCTATCAACGTGAAAGATATTTCCCTTAAAAATAAATAATTTCATGTAAAAGAGAAAGGAAATACAATATAAATCTTCAACTTGTTTAAACTTTTATTTTAACCGCAAAAGTGACAAAAGATTAACAAATTAGTCACTTTAAGTTGAGCATTAGGCTACAAATAAGAGCACATAAGTTTTTAAAAATCTTTGCCTATTGAGCGGAGTCGAAATATTATTCTTTTGTAGACTTTTGCTTTCTCAATAACCAATCCTTAATAAATCAACGATAGCTTTTGATTCTTTTGCGGTTAAATTTTTAATTAGTTTAAACAGGTTCCTTATTTAAAATGAGTTAGAAAAATAAAAGATTGATTGAGCTTTAATGGATTTGTAGAATTTACGGGATAATTTTAAGATTTATTTAAAACAACCTTTAGATTTAAATAAATAGTTTTACAAACGCAAATATCAACATCAATGAATCATGGAAAATATTTCTGAAATAGTTGCTCATTTTAATTTCACTCAAACGAGAAAATCAAAGCAATATTTACTATCATTTTTCAACCAAAAATCCTTCAACAAGAATCAGACATTGTATGTTCAGCAAAAATTAAAACTATTCTTGGAGAATTTTCAGATTATTGATCCTTTCCAGATTAAAGAAAACAGAGTTTCTGCAATTCAAAGGTTTTTGGATGAAATTGATGTTAGCCAATATAATTACTTAACGAGCCTTACATATCGCGAATATTTTAAAGAAATCAATACTAATATTTCGCTGTTAATCGACTTCTTTTATCATTTTGAATTGCTGTTGAAAAATTTACAAAAGAAAGAGATCTGTTTAGAATATTCTTATGAAATTGAAAAGATGATTACATTCATCAACTCATTATCCATCATTGATTTTTATAATAAAGAACTTGATTTCAAGCAAAGAAAAAATATTCTTCTCAAGATTACACCCAAAATTGAGGCGGGAAGTTTTGACGTATTTTGGGATTTCTTTTACATGTTTGATGTATATTTTAGCATTGCAAAAGGAATTAAGCTGAACAATTTGGTATTTCCTCAATTTAATGTTGAAAATACTTTTACGATTGAGAACTTTTATCATTTAGACTTGAAGAATGCTGTTAAAAATACTTTAGATGTAAAGGATAAAAATACAATTGTTTTTACGGGAGCCAATATGTCGGGAAAATCTACGACTATGAAATCGATCAGTATCATTGTTTTGCTTGCTCATTTAGGAATTGCGGTTCCGGCTGATTACTGTAATATTCCTTTTTATGACAGTATTTTCCTTTATTTTTCTGTTAATGATAACCTGAAAGAAGGGTATAGCCATTTTGCTCAGGAAATCATGAATGTAAAAAGTGTTTTACTAGAATTAAAATCTAAAAATTGTTTCGTAGTATTTGATGAAATATTTAGTGGAACTAACATCAATGATGCAGCGCAAATTACCGTTACTACAGTGAATGGTTTATCTAAATTTAAAAACTCTCTTTTTATTTTTTCCACACATTTAAATCTCATCGAAAATCATTTGACTGAAAATAAAAATGTATTACTGCTGAATTTAGAATGCTTTTTAGAAAATAATGAACTCACATTTACGTATAAGCTGAAAGAAGGCTGGTCGAAACTTGAAATAGGAAAGTTATTATTCGATCAATATGGGCTCAATGAACTTTTAAATACATCAATCGATCCATTAGAATAATGAATTTTTTGTGAACTTTGCTGAGTAGAACGCCTTTGCGAGCTTAAAAATTATCAGAATTATTGGCAGAAAAACTTTGCAAGCCTTTGCGTTTAAAATAAAGATAAATCTTTAAGTAGGTATAACTAAACCTAGTTATAAGCTAAAACAAAGCTGATATAACAAACCATAACTCAATTTTTAATATAAGTTTTTATCAGAAAATTTGACATCCTGAATTTTTGGTAAAGGTTTAATGAAAACTGTTTTTTTTCTTTTATCTAAGGGTTTCTTTGAACCATATACTTCATCAGTTTCTATTTTCAGCCCTGTAATTAAGTTAAATTTAGTTTCTGTAAATACTGTATTTTCGTCAATATACCCTTTGGTTGCATTATTGATTAACTTATTGACATTAATTAATTCAAAATTTCCTTTGTTATATTTGAAATCATACGATATATTTCCTCCTTTAATTTCGGTCCACATGGTTAGAATTCCTTTTTCAATAAAGAAATTGGAAATTTGATATCCATTAAATTTCCCGTGGTTTTCAATAGGATATTGGGGTTCAATTATTTGGGTTGAAGAGACGACTAACGCTAATTTTCCATTGGGTTGAGATAAGAATATTTGTAAACGTAAGGGTCTTGTTTCGTTTATAGTATCCATTTCTACTATGATCTTGTCCATTTTACCATCATTATTTAAGTCGCCATGTTCTTCTCTTATTTGATAATTATAAGAGTCTTTATTTTTAACTTTTTGAGCAGATACATTCATTTGAAATAAGATCAAAATGAATGTAAAGTATAGATAACTATTTTTCATGATTTTAAGTTTTGCTATTTTAAACTAATAATTACTATTTGGAAGAATAGATTACATCAATTCCAATTCTATTTTCAATCCTGTTTAAACTAATTAAAGCATTAAACCACAAAAGGTACAAAAGCTATTATTGAATCATTTAAAGTTCGGTTATTTTTAAAACAAAGCTTGCAAAAGATTAATATTTCGACTCCGCTCAATAGGCAAAGATTTTTAAAAACTGATGTGTTCTTATTTCCAGTTTAATGATCAACTTTAAATATTAATGTATTAATCTTTTGCCTCTTTTGTGGTTAAAATAAAAAGTTTAAAAAAGTTCATCCTTAAAATTAGATAATTTCAATGAAAAGTGAGAAAAAGATAAATAAGTTTATACGAATGTGCAGTAAACAAAAAAATCTGCTTCCAAAGGAAACAGATTTTGAGATATGTGTAAAAGAAATGAATTTAGTTATTGGTAACTGAAAGTTTCACTTCAATATTATTTCTTGTTGCATTAGAATAAGGACAAATTTGATGAGCCTGATCCGTTAATGCCTGAGCTTCTTCAATAGATACTCCCGGAATATTCACATCCAATTCCACGGCTAATCCAAATCCTCCGTTTTCAATTTGTCCGATACTTACCTGAGCCGTTACCGTAGTTTCACCCGTTGTTGCTTTACTTAAACTGATCACTCTGTTCAATGCACTGTCAAAACACGCTGAATATCCGGCTGCAAAAAGCATTTCAGGATTGGCAAAATCATCATTGCCACCTCCTAAGGCTTTGGGCATTCTTACTTCAATATCCAAAACTCCATTTTCACTTTTTACTTGTCCGTTTCTTCCACCTTTAGCGGTAACGCTGGTTGTATATAATGTTTTCATATTTTATTTTTCTATTTTGTTTAATATTCTTTGGATGCTTTCTTTTAGCTGTATCAAATCTTCAGGTTGAACATCAATCTTGCGCTGAATTTTACCCGGGATTTCACATGCTTTTTGCTGCAGTTGTCTTCCAACATCTGTTAGAAAAGCTTCTACAACTCTTTCATCTTCTTTTTTTCTTTTTCTTGTGATAAAGCCTTTTCCTTCCAGTCTTTTAAGAAGTGGGGTAAGGGTACCGCTGTCAAGAAACAGTTTATCTCCGATGTGGCTTACAGTAAGTCCATCATTTTCCCAAAGTACCATCATCACTAGATATTGAGGATAGGTGATGTCGAGTTCATCAAGGAAAGGACGATACAATCCTGTAATCTCTTTTGCAATCACATAGAGCGGAAAGCAAATTTGATTTTCTAATATTGGCGTTTTTGGGGTTTCCATAATAAGATTGAATGAGAAAGCGTTATTAATAATTATTTTTTAATGATGAATTCCTCCATAGGAACACGTACTTTTTTCATGGTAGACAACCAGTCTTTTTCCGCATCTCGGTATCCAAGATATAAAAGGCTTACGCTTTTTAAACCTAATTCTTTAAGGTTAAGAATTTCATCCACTACATCATTACTGAAACCTTCTGCAGGTGTACTGTCGATTTTCAATTCAGCAGCCTGAGCCATTGCTAATCCTAAAGAAATATAAGTTTGGCGAGCGGTGTGTGCAAAATGCTCTGCAGGAGTCTGTGCACCGTAGATTTTTTTCAACATATCAGTGTAACTGTTGAAACGTCCTTGTGGTAAGTCTCTCACATCTGTATGATGATCGTATACTTTATCAATTTTTTCGTTAGAATAACTATCCCAAGCAGCAAATACCAAAACGTGTGAACTGTCTCTCATTACTTCAGGGTTTAATGCACCTTGCACCATTTTTTCTTTCAATTCCTGATTTTCTACGACAACGATACGGAAGGGTTGAAGTCCCGATGAAGTAGGAGCCAATCTAGCAGCTTCTAAAATGGTATATAAATCTTCTTGTGATACTTTTTTTGATGGATCATATGCTTTTACTGCATGTCTCCAGTTTAAATCTTCTATTAATGACATTCTTGTTGTTTTAAATTATGGGACAAATATACGGCAAAATTAAATTGTACGCAATTTAATTACGAGAAATAACATTGTTTAACTTTTTTAACATTTAATTTCATATAAAACAACTAAATTGTTGTTTTATTATTTCGTTTCTTATATCTTTGCCTACGTAAAATATGTTAAGTGTTGAATATGGAAAATAATTGGAGAAAAAAGTTCGCTATTTTATGGACAGGTCAATTTTTCTCATTGATAAGCAGTTCGGCAGTAGGATTCGCCATTATTATCTGGTTGAGTTTAGAAACAGGATCCGCAGAGGTTCTTGCGTATGCTGCGATTGCAGGATTATTGCCTCAAGCTTTGATCGGACCATTTGCCGGAGTATATGTTGATCGCTGGGATAAGAAAAAAACAATGATTGTAGCGGATGGTTTTGTTGCTGTATGTACATTGGTGATGTCTCTCGGTTTTTATTTTGGATATCAAAACTTAGAATTTATTTATATTATACTAGGTCTCCGGTCTGTAGGATCGGCTTTTCATATGCCGGCAATGCAGGCTACGGTTCCTTTATTGGCGCCAAGATCAGAATTGTTTCGGATTGCAGGTATCAACCAGATCATTAAATCTGTTTCTAATATTGCGGGACCGGCGCTAGGAGCATTGGCGATAGGAATGTTATCTATAGGAAATGTATTGCTTCTGGATATTGCAGGAGCGATAATGGCTATCGTTTCTTTGCTCTTTATTCATATTCCATCTCCCGTGAAAGAAACTAAAAACCAGACAAACTTAGTATTGGTTTGGGAAGATATGAAGAAAGGGCTGTATGAAGTGCTTAAAAATAAAGGATTGTCGTTTCTGTTTTTGTATTCTATAATCGCAGGATTTTGTTTGATGCCTATTGGCGTATTATTTCCTTTAATGACGATTGAGCATTTTAAAGGAGGAAAATTTGAAATGAGTATTATCGAAACCGTGTGGGGTGGTGGAATGCTAGTAGGCGGAGCCATATTAGGTATCTGGAAACCCAATATTCATAAGGTAATTATCATTAATATATCTCATGTATTAATTGGAATCGCTTTTGCGTGGGTAGGCTGGCTATCTGCTCAAAGTTTTATATTTTACACCTTACTCACGGGAATTGCAGGTATTGCAGCTTCTTTTTACAGTGCAGGATTTACAGCTTTGGTACAGGAGGAAATACACGAAAGCCTTTTGGGGCGTGTATTTGCCATGTACTTTAGCATAGAGGTATTGCCCACTGTTTTTGGACTCATCTGCACAGGATATTTGGCGGATGCAATAGGCGTAAATGTTACTTTTATCGTGTTAGGATTGGTTATTTTCCTTGTGGGAATTGCTTCTTTTTTAACGCCTTCTTTAATGAATTTAAGAAAAAAGGTTTAAAAAGATGGTGGGATTAAATAAAATTCTGTTTAAACTAATTAAAAATTTAACCGCAAAAGAATCAAAAGCTATCGTTGATTTATTAAGGATTGGTTATTGAGAAAGCAAAAGTGTACAAAAGAATACTATTTCGACTCCGCTCAATATGCAAAGATTTTTTAAAACTTATGTGTTCTTGTTTACAGTTCAAAATTAGCTTCAATAATGTGCAATTCTTTTGACTCTTTTGTGGTTAAAAATAAAAAGTTTAAACAAGTTTTAAGATAATGAGCAATACTAAGATGTAGCAGACTGCATTATTTGATCAATTTTATACATACAGCGTTTTCCGCCTTCAATAATATATTCTACTCTTTTTATATCAAAGTCTGACCCTATAAGTTGTTTGAAATTATTAAGCTCTGAACGACAAAATCCTTGGCATTCTGTTGCAGCAGCACATATAGGACAGTGGTTTTCAATAAGGAAATAAGAGTCGTTTTCTTTTTTCCATTCGGCCATATAACCTTCTTCCGTTCGCTTTTGTACAAGAATATCAAGCTTTTCTTCAAAGGTTGTGGCGAGGTCCATAACCTGTGCATATTTGGTATACAGCTCATTTTCCCGATCGTTAATTAAAAGATCCAATGCGTTTTCTCCCAAGAGTTTTTTTACTGATTTGATGAGTTGTACACTCACCTCCGCATGCGTATCTGGAAATTTAGAGAATCCCTTTTCTGTAAGAGCATAATAAGTGGATGGGCGGCCTACACCTTCACTTTTTACTTCTGCTTTTACCAATCCTTCTGAAGCGAAATTTAACAAACGTTTTCTAACACCTTCTTTAGTGATGCCCAATTCTTCAGCAATGAGTTGTGAGGTAACTTCACCTCTCATTTTTAATAACATTAATATTTTATCTGACGGATTTTTTTTCATTTAGCAACTACAAGTTGTTTTATATAAGTTGTAAAAGTACTAATTCTTTATCATATCTTAAAATCAACCTTTTTAGAATGTTTCATTACCATTCAATATGATGATTTTTACTTTTTATGAAGAGACTGTAAAACAATATTTTTAATTAAAGTTTCAAAATAATAGTATAAATTACTCTCTTCACTCATCTGATTTTCCAGAACAATAACGCTCATATCATAGGCTGGGATGTAAATGTTTAAAGAAGCAAAACCGTCTCCTAATCCTGTATGACCCAAATATTCAATTCCGTTGTCTTTTACAATTCTGATATTATACCCATAGCCCATTTTTTCTTTCCCGAAAACATCATGTTGTGACATGGCCGAAGCACTGGTCATTAATGCATAGGTTTTGGGGTTCAATATTTTACCATTATGAAGGAGGCTGTCCCAGATGGATAGATCTTTAGCAGTCGTAATAACGCCATCTGCAGGTAGGTTTTCATCATTTATGAAAGGATCCTGTACAACGGTAAGTACATTGTCTTTATTGATATGGCCAGATACAAGATTTCTTCTGTTGGTTTTTGAATAGCAAAATGTATTTTTCATTTTAAGTTGCTTGAATAATGCATTGGCCAACTGAGTGTAAGATTTCTTAGAGGTATTTTCGATGATTTTTCCTAGAAGAATATTAGATAAATTTCCATATTTAAAATCAGAACCGGGTTTGAAGAGTAAAGGTTTTTCAGTGTCTACAATTCCATGCGTATGATTCAACAACTGATGAACAGTAACCGAATCTGCCCAAGGCTGAGTTAAATTGGGAAGGTACTTTTTAATAGGTGAATGCAGATTTATCTTGCCTTTTTCAACTTCTTTTAAAACCAAAACGGATGTGATTTGCTTGGTGTTTGACATGATCTCAAATTGGTCATCCATTTGTAAAGGATGTCTCGTTTTTATATTTTCAAAACCATAAGCTTTAGAATATTTATCCTGACCATGTTGAGTGATTAATACAACACCATTGAACGGGCGAGGACTTTTATTTCTTATTAAACTATCTATTCTATTTGCATAGTCAGGTTTATTTTGCCCATAAAGAGCTGTGAAAGATAAAAATGAAAGTGCAAGACACAACAGGTTGATAAGCTTCATGGGGTTGAAAAGTTTTTGGTTTGAAAAATTGTTTTAAAAGAATAAGAGATTACCCAAAGATAAAATTAAAAATCATTTTGAGCTTTCAAAATCTAAGGTTTATTTGTAATTAGCCTAAAGTTTTAGAAATACGAATGTAAATTGATTGTTTGTTTCTGAAATGATAAAACAAGAAACCATCATAAAAAATGATGGTTTACTTTTTCTTTATAAATTTAATTTTTGTTTCTTTTCCAGAAAAATCATTAAATCCTATTGTTATGGTATCTAGATTTTTTCTTTTGGAAATATCATCATAAGTAATACTAAGTTGAGAATCGTGAATTCCACCTTGCTCAGAATAAAAATTAATATACTTAGGATAATCAATAAAATCTTCTGTTGAAAGTTCTTGCTTACCCGTTTTTATATTTTTTAGCTTAATAATAAAAGCGAAAAAATTCTTATTAATTCTTAAGTCATTTTTTGAATTGAACTTAAATGAAGTATAAGCATTTTCTAAATAATATTCAGTTTTGTTTATTTTCACTGTTCTTAAAGAAGGTTCGAATATGTTAATTAGTAAACCTTCCTTCTTTGCCTGATCTAGAGTATCAGGTAAAAAAGTTGTATCTGAACCTACACATGATTGCAGAAGTATGAGGAATAGGCATAAAAATAATTTCTGTAGATGCAATTTTGATTATTTAGAAATTAATTCCGCTTCAAAAACACCTGCAAAATGTTTTCTGATCTTCGCTTTAATATCAATCATTTCTTCTGGTGTTAATTCTCTTTCCAATTCTCTTTTTAAAGAAGTCACTTGTTTGTCTTTGATTCCACAAGGAACAATATATTCGAAATAGCGCATATCGGTATTAATATTCAGGGCAAAACCGTGTAGGGTAACCCAACGTGAAGCTTTTACACCCATTGCACAGATCTTTCTTGCGTAAGGCTTTCCAACATCTAGCCAAACACCGGTTTCGCCAGGAGAACGCTCACCTTTCAAACCATATTCATTGATGGTACGGATGATTACTTCTTCAAGATTTCGCATGTATTTATGAATATCCGTAAAGAAATTTTCAAGGTCTAAAATAGGGTAGCCAACAATTTGTCCGTACCCGTGATAGGTAATATCTCCGCCACGATTCACTTTCACGAAAGTAGCGTCAATTTCTTTTAATTGATCTATTCCCGCCAGCATATTTTCTTCATGTCCACTTTTTCCTAAAGTATACACGTGAGGATGTTCTACCAAAAGAAAATGGTTGGAAGTGGTCGTATGTTGCTCAGCAGGTAAATCGCGGTTTTTTATTTTGGTATCAATAATAGCTTTCATCAGCTTTTCCTGATAGTCCCAAGAAGGTTGATATTCTTTTACGCCAAGATCTTCAAATTCTACTACTTTATTTTGATTTGTATTCATGTGTGGATGTCGATTTTCTTGTAATGATATAGAATCACGATTTCATACCATTTTTATTGACATACAAATTTAGTGAATTTTAATTTTTTACGGAATTAATAAAATCTATGGCTTTTATCTTCCAATCTTTATTTTGTAAAAGAATATTTACAAAGGCAGTTCCGATAATTCCGCCATCAGCTTTTTCCGTAACGTTTTCAAAATCTTGCTTTGATTTTATTCCAAACCCAATCATAACAGGATTTTTCAATGGAAGAGAAGCTAATCTGGAAAGATAATCTTCATTTTTTAATACTGCATTTTCTTTTCCTGTTGTAGAAGACGAACTTACGGCGTATAAAAATCCTGAACTTAATGAATCCAGATATAATATTCTTTCGTCAGAAGTTTCCGGAGTTACCAAAAATGTGAAATTCAGATTGTATTTTTCTAAAATTTTCTGATAATTTTTTTCGAATTCAATAGGCGGAAGATCGGGAATAATTAATCCTGAAACCCCACTTTCTGAACATTCTTTACAGAAGTTTTCAAAACCAAAACTTAAAACCGGATTGATGTATCCCATTAAAATAATAGGAATTCTGATTTCATTTTTAATCGATTTTAACTGTGATAGAAGCTTTTCGATGGTCATTCCATTTTTCAAAGCCATCTCATGAGCTTGCTGAATAACGGGCCCGTCTGCAACAGGATCAGAATAAGGCATCCCGATTTCCATCATATCTGCTCCGGAATCCTGGATGAGTTGTATAATATCTGCAGTATCTTCCAATTGTGGAATTCCTGCGGTAAAGTATATGTTTAGTTTTTTCATATTTTTAAAATGTTTAATAATAATCCCACTCCCTCTTGTGCCAGCATCAATACAAATAAAAGGACAAGAATCAGGAGTATTCGTAAGACTATTTTTTTTCTCTGAAAACTGAAGTTGATTGAAGAACTTTTAATCATAGCAATCAGTTTTTCTTTATTCATAAAAAAGACTATGATGATAAGAATCTGATAGGTTATAGCATTGGCCATAGCTCCTCTGTGAACGTCATAAAAATAGTTTTGTAAAATGATATTGATCAAAATAGTTGATAATACCAGCCCACCAATAATTCTCGTTTTTGGAATCAAAAAAAGTAATGAACCGAGTATTTCAAATAGTCCTAAAATGACAGCATACGTTTTTGAATACGAATAAAATGCCCACATGATATCCATTCCCTGATAAGAAAAAAGAGGTCTTGAATATTCTGAAATTTCTCCAAATTGTGTAAATTTTGCGGCTCCGTAAGTAATCATATAAAATGATACGAAAATCACAAAAGACCATTGTAAAGTATTGAGGAAGTCCTTTTTGATCATTATTTTAAATTCTTCAGATAGGTTTCCATATCCTTATCACCACGACCGCTCAGGCAGATAACAACAATATCATTTTCATTGAATTTCTTTTTGTCTAAAACTGCTAAAGCGTGCGAACTTTCTAAAGCAGGAATGATGCCTTCTAATTTGGTCAGTTCAAAAGCACATTTTAAAGCTTCATCATCATTAATACTGAAAAATTCAGCACGTTTTTCTTTGAATAGATGTGCATGAAAAGGTCCGATTCCCGGATAATCTAATCCAGCAGAAATAGAGTGTGGTTCGATGACCTGTCCGTCTTCCGTTTGCATGACTAAACTTTTGCTTCCATGCAAAACGCCTAAAGTTCCAAGAAATGTTGTTGCTGCTGATTTTCCTGAATCAACTCCTAAACCTCCGGCCTCTGCGGCAATAATTTGTACGTCTTTTTCATTCACAAAGTGATAAAAAGTTCCTGCTGCATTGCTTCCACCACCAACACATGCAATGACGTAATCGGGATTTTGTCTTCCGATTTGTTCGTTAAGTTGCTCTCTGATTTCTTTTGAAATAATACTTTGAAATCTCGCTACCAAATCCGGGAAAGGATGCGGACCGACCACACTTCCAATAACATAATGAGTGGTTACTGAATTGTTGATCCAATCTCTTAATGCTTCGTTTACAGCATCTTTTAATGTTTTTGATCCTGAAGTGGCAGGAATAACTTCTGCACCCAGCATTTTCATTCTGGCAACATTGGGAGCCTGTCTTTGAATATCAACTTCACCCATGTAAACAATACATTCCAAGCCCAATAAAGCACAAGCGGTAGCGGTGGCAACACCATGTTGGCCGGCTCCTGTTTCCGCAATAATTCTGGTTTTACCCAAACGTTTTGCCAATAAAACCTGCCCCAAAGCATTGTTTATTTTATGCGCTCCTGTATGATTAAGATCTTCTCTTTTAAGATAGATCTTTGTATTGTATTTTTTACTTAAATTCTTGGCAAAATAAAGTGGAGTAGCCCGTCCAACATAGTTTTTTAACAGATCTTGATATTCAGTTTGAAAATCTTCTGATTCTATGATTTCGAGGTAATTTTTTTGTAATTCTTCTACATTTGGGTAGAGCATTTCCGGAATAAAAGCACCTCCAAATTCTCCATAATATCCGTGTTCATCGGGGTTTTTATAATTCATTTCTTTCTTCTTTTTTTATTGTAATAAATAAGCGTTGTTTTCAGAACTTAACTGATATAAAAGTTGCTTTTTCTCTTCTGATAGATTAAAAATTAAAATATCATCATCATCGGATGGTATCCATTCGGAGCCACTTTTCTCTTGAATAGATTTAGCTTTGTTATGTAAAATACTGATCTCACATTTATCATAGAAAGGTCTTAACTCTGTCGCACAAAAACCAATACTTTCAAGATTTCTTTCGGTAATATTATCGATACAATACTTGATCAATTTTTTACCATATCCTTTTTTCTTGTGTGCAGAAACCAATCCTACTACTTCTGCAAAATGATAGTGTTGGTTAGCAATTTCTAAAACGAAATCAAAATTAAGGCGCATAAGAGTTAATATTTCTCCTTCTGAATCAAAAAGAATATGAAATTCAGAGTCTTTAAAGAAAGAGCGGAAATAGGTAGAGTCCATAGAGTCCCATTCTGTAACCTCCCAAAGATTCAATATAATTTTTATTTCGTTTTCTGTTAGCTCATTCGGCTTTTTAATTTGATACTTCATCTTTTAAGCGATTAATAAAAGCAATGTTATAATTGTGTTGTTGCTTGGTTATTAGTTTTTTATGGTGTAGTAAATTTATTTTACTAATCAAATCAATTAAAGTGGTTAATTCTAATTTTGAGTTGTACATTGTAATGGCAATCTCCAGATTGTCAATTAAAAAGTAGGAATCAAAATTTTCATATGATAAAAAAATCTTTGCATAAATGTTTCCAAAATCATAAGTAACATTTGATTTTACTCTATTATCTAAAAATTTATCAGAAATAATAACAAGATAATAGCTGTTCCATAAATTGATTTTATCAAAAAAATCTTGTGTATCTTTTTCATCATAAATTTTAATGATGTTGATAAAATCAGTTAATAGTCCACCAAGCTCCCAATGCTCAAAATTATTGTCATTTTTAGATATAAAATTATACAAAGTTTGAACTCTTTTATTTCCAAATTTGGGTGGAAATAGTCTTTTATAGAAATTTTTTCTTATCAAATGTATGTTTATCATCCCGTTTTTTATCTATTTACTTTAAATGATTCTTTTGTGTTTTAATTTTAATATAAAGTTATTAATTTATTTTAAATGAGTCCCTTGGGGGTTTTATTGGTACAAAGCTTTAAATTTTTTAATTTTCTCAACATCTTTAATTCCGGCTTCTAATTCAAATTTTGAATTAATATCTAAAGCAAAGGGTTTTTGATTTAAAATCTCCATATTATGGATGTTCTCTTCTGAAATTCCGCCACTTAAAAAATAAGGAAGGGGGATTTTAAATTTATTCAACAGAGTCCAGTCAAATTGTTTTCCTGTTCCTCCAAATGCATTACTGTCTGTATCGAAAAGCAGATAATTGATTTTAGATTTTAGATTATCAATTTTAAATGCTAAATCTTCGTTTTGGTCTCCGATTCTGAATACTTTAATAATTCCAGTTTCAGGATCCAGTTTTTCTTTTAATTCTGAAATAAAATCTTCACTTTCATCACCGTGAAGCTGTATAAAATTCAGATTTGCTTTTTGGGTTATTTCTAGTATTGTATTAACCTCTTCATTCACAAAAACGCCTACTTTTCCTTGATGGTTAATTTTTGAAATATCTTCTAAACTCAAGTGATTCAGAACATATCTCGGTGATTTTTCATAAAATATAAAACCAAGAAAATCTGTGTTCATGGAAATTAATTCCTGAATTTGATCAAGCTTTGTTAATCCGCAGACTTTTAATAGGGGAGTGTTCATTATTTTATTTACTTGAAATTTTACTACTAAGCAGTTATATTCGATATAAATTCTTCAAACGTATTTGCAGGGTTTTTATTTTTCATAAAATATTCACCCATTAAAAATCCGTCAAATCCTTTTTCTTTTAAATAGTTAAAATCTTCAATACTATAAATTCCACTTTCTGCAACAGATAAAACGTCTCTTGGAAGTAGATTTTTTAAATTGACAGAATGCTGAAGATCCACTTTAAAATCTTTTAAATTTCTATTGTTGATGCCAACCAAATCAATTTTTGAGTTGAAATGATTCAATTCTTCTTCCGTATGAATTTCCAATAAAACTTCCAATCCTAATTCATGAGATAATTCGGTGAATTCCTGAACCTGATTGGGAGAAAGGCAAGAGGCTATCAATAAAATAACATCAGCACCCATGCTTTTTGCTTCATAAAACTGATATTCATCTACCATAAAATCTTTTCGTAAAATAGGAATGTTGATGTGATTTCTTACCTGTAAAATGTCTTCAAAACTTCCGCCAAAAAAATCTTTATCCGTCAAAATTGAAATTCCACTTGCTCCGAATTTTTCATACGCTGAAGTAACCTCTAAAGGGGAAGCCTGATCATTAATGATTCCTTTTGATGGAGATTGTCTTTTAAACTCGGCGATAATTCCGCTTTTATTTTTTACAGATTCTTTTAATGAAAAAGTTTTTCTTCCAAAAAATGGTGAATCTTTCAATTTTTCAATAGAATTTTTTGATTTTGAAACCTTAATCTCTTCTTTTTTTCTTTCTATGATTGTATCTAATATTGTCATTGTATGCATGTTAAAAATAGATTCTTCATTACGCCTTGCTTCGTTCTGAATGATACTGTTAAAAAACTATCCCAATAATAATTCCAAACTTTTCAATGCTTTTCCACTTTCTAAGCTTTCTTTTGCCAATAAAAGACAGTCGTCATAACTTCCGAATTTATGAGTATGATGTAAGGCAACCGAAGCATTAGCCAGAACTACAGAGTTTTGCTGCTTTGTACCTCTTCCTTCCAAAATATCTCTGAAAATTTTAGCAGATTCATGAGTCGTTTCTCCTGCTTTTATGCTTTCATGAGAAATGGAATCAAAGCCTAAGTCTTCAGCAGAATAAATTTCTTCACCTTTTTTGGTGATAATTTTACTGTCGTGAGTCAAACTTATTTCATCGTATCCGTCTAAACTATGAACCAAAATGAAATCTCGCTCATCTTTTTGTAGTAGATATTGATAAATTCTGGCAATTTCAAGATTATAAACGCCAATCATTGAAAATTTTGGCTTTGCAGGATTCACCAAAGGTCCTAAAAGATTAAAGAAGGTTCTTAATCCCAGTGATTTTCTTAGGAGTCCTACAGATTGAAGTGCAGGATGAAAATAAGGAGCATGTAAAAAACAGATGTTGGCTTTCTCCAGATCTTCATTCAATTTATCAGAATTATTTTTAAATTCATACCCTAATTCCTCTAATACATTGGAAGAACCGGTGGTGGTAGAAGCCCCATAGTTTCCATGTTTCGTTACTTTTTGTCCGGCTCCTGCAACTACAAAGCTGGTTAATGTTGATATATTGATGGTATTTTTTCCATCACCTCCTGTGCCTACGATATCTATAGCATCATCAGAATCTATATGTATAGGAACTGCCATTTGTAGAAGAGCTTCTCTAAAGCCTTCCAATTCTTTCAGGGTAATATTTCGCATAAGAAAAATAGTAATGAAAGCAGTAACTTCTGCAGCATTAAATTTATTCTGAGCAATCTCAATCATAATTGCCTTAGCTTCAGATTTGGATAAGGTGTGATGATTAAATAAGTATTCAAGGATTTCTTTCATTTGTGGAGTTTTTATCGTTGAGGGAGATTCTAGTGTTTTCAATGTAAAAGGAAATTTTTAATGATGGCTTCTCCATCGGGGGTTAAAATACTTTCTGGATGGAACTGAACACCGTGTACATCATACGTTTTATGCTGTAGTGCCATGATCATTCCGTCTTTGTCTACTGCGGTAATTTCAAGGTCTTGAGGGAAATTATCCGGATCTACAGCCCAACTGTGATATCTTCCCACTTCTAAACCACTTTCTATATTTCTAAAAAGTTTAGTATCAGTTTTTACTAATTCTGCCGAAGTTGCTACTCCGTGAAAGATTTCGGAAAGGTTAATTAAACTTCCTCCAAAAGCTTCGGCAATGGCTTGCTGACCAAGGCAAACCCCCAGAATACTTTTTGTAGGAGCATATTTTTTAATGACATCTAATAAAATACCTGCTTCCTCAGGAATTCCTGGTCCTGGCGAAAGAATTATTTTATCATATTTATTGATCTCTTCCAAAGTGATTTGGTCATTTCTCACTACATCAACTTCCTGATTCATTACTCTTTCGATGATTTGAACAAGATTGTAGGTAAAGCTATCGTAATTATCAAAAACTAGTATTTTAGTTTGTTCTTCTTTATTGTTATCCATTTTTGGTTTCTTGTGTTGGGGGTTAATTAGAAATTATCAACTAATTTTTCTGCTTTTTCAACTGCTTTTTTCAAGGCGTTCAACTTATTGTTGACCTCTTCCAATTCACTTTGAGGATTCGATTTTGCAACCAATCCGGCACCTGCCTGATAATATAAGGTGTTGTTTTTGCTTAAGAAAGTTCTGATCATAATGGCTTGATTACAATCTCCATTTAATCCGATCATTCCGATGCAACCTCCATAATAACCACGTGAATCTTTTTCATATTGATTGATTAATTGAAGCGCTCTGTGTTTGGGCGCCCCGCTTAATGTTCCTTGTGGGAAGGTGGTAGCCACCATTTCAAATGGATTTGTATTTTCACGCAAATCTGCAGTCACTTCACTTACCATATGGATAACATGAGAGAAAAGCTGAATTTCTTTTAATTTGGTAACCGTTACATTTTTTCCCAATTTTCCAAGATCATTTCTTGCTAAATCTACCAACATGGTATGTTCTGCATTTTCTTTGGCATCTGCTTTTAATTCTTCAATCGACTGAAGATCAGTTTCAAAATGCCCTGTTCTTTTAAATGTACCGGCAATTGGGTGAATGATGGCTTTGTTATTTTTGATAATTAATTGACTTTCAGGGCTTGATCCGAATAATTTATAATTTCCATAATCGAAGAAGAATAAATAAGGAGAAGGGTTGATGTTTCTCAACGCACGATATACATTGAATTCATCACCTTGAAATTTCTGTTCGAATCTTCTGCTCAACACCAATTGGAAAACATCTCCTCTCATGCAGTGTTTCTGCGCTGTGTTTACGAGATCAAGATATTCTTCATTTGTAATATTAGAGGTCTCCTGCCCGTTTTTCTTGAAAGGGTAGACTACCGAATTTTGATTTTTAAGAATGTTTTCTAGTAAATAAAGTTCAGATTTTAGTCCTTCAATTTGATTTTCAATAATGTGCATTTCATCATTATAATGATTAATAGCAATCACATATTGATACAATCTGTAACGAAGAATCGGGATCTCAACTTCTGGGCTTTGCGGCTTAAAACTTACATTTTCAAAAAACTGAACAGCTTCAAAACTTGTGTATCCAAAAAGACTTTGAGCAGTTTGCTCAATAGAATCATTTGTTTCTTCGCATTCAAAACTTTTAGTGAAATCTTCAAAAATATCGGCTACTTTATGATCTATAATAAATTGTTTTATAGGGTCTTCTCCCGGAAGTTTTATTTCAAACTCATTCAGGTTTTTAATTTCAATTCCTGCGACAGCGTTGATGGCTATAAAGGAGAAATTATTATCAATATTTTTAGAATCTGAACTTTCCAAAAGAATCGTATCTCTGAACTTATCACGGATCTGTAGGTAGATATTCATCGGAGTTTGTAGATCTCCCAATGTTTTTTTAGAAACGGTTTTTATTTTTATTTTTTTGCTAAACATTTGCAGTTTTATTTTTTTTTGAATTGATTGTAAATAAAAAAAGACTTCAACGAAAATCGTCAAAGTCTATATATTGTTGTATATTATTTCTGCTGTTGATCTAGCAACATGATAATAACTTCAGACCCGACGAAGAGTTTGAAAGCCACCACCAAATATTGTTGCTCATATTAAACATGTGACAAATTTAGATAATTTTTTTAATATAAAAATGAAAAAAAAGAGAAAATAAAAAAACTTAAAATTGTTAGAGTTATTTCAGCTGGTTTAATTATTTCTTTAATTCTTCCGTTTTGATTCTGTGATTTTTGCTATTATTAGGTTTTGTATGATTTTATGAAGATAAAATATATTCATTGATGAATTCTTTATTTGTTTTTATCTGCTTCATATTTAATCTTTGCTTTTAATTTTTCTGTGATATTTTCCATTTAAAGAAAGCTTCCTTAAGAAATATCTTTAAAGTAGAGATTTGTCATGAGTTTAAAAGTTTATTTTTTATATTTTTGCTTCAAATTAGAAAACAATGAAAAAAGTATTAGCAATTGCATTTATCGGAGGTTTATTGGTTGTAAACTGTTCAAAAAAAGCAGACCATTCTTTACAAGACAGTAACACGATGTTAGAAGAGCCAACAGCAACAACTGTAGCTGCTGATTCTACAGCGAAACCGGCTGCTGCACCAGCTGCAACTCCTACAGCAACACCTGCTCCTGAAGCTGCTAAAACAGATTCTACAGCGAAGAAATAATGAAGAAACTATTTTTAACAGGATGTGTAAGTTTACTTATTCTTTCCTGCTCTAAAAAAGAAACTCCAGTGGATGCCACGTCTTCTGAGACAACTGCTGTTTCGGAGCCTGCAAAAACTAATCTTTCTGGTGATCAAATCATAGAAACATTAGATTGCTCTGGGTGCCACAGTGTTAATGAAAGAATGATAGGACCTTCTTATAAGGAAATAGCAGATAAATATTCTGAAAAAGATATTGAGTTGCTTGCTTCAAAAATTATAGAAGGCGGAAGTGGAGTTTGGGGAGGCGTTCCAATGTCGCCCCATCCTCAGGTATCTAAAGAAGATGCCAAGAAAATGGTAGAATATATTTTAAGTCAGAAAAAATAAATATGACTACTGAAAAACTCAGTCTGCACGCAAGAAATCTACATCGTAATCCCTATGATTTTGATCAACTTATTTCTTGCGTGCCGGAACTGAAGCAGTATGTTTTCCTTAATGCTTATCAAACGGTAACCATTAATTTCAGCCTTCCAAAGGCGGTTAAACTACTCAATAAAGCTTTATTGTTGCATTTTTATAAGGTTCAGAATTGGGATATTCCTGATTCTAATCTTTGTCCGCCAATTCCTGGAAGGGCAGATTATGTACATTATATTGCCGATTTATTATCTGAAGAAAAAAAAGAGATCCCTACAGGAGTTTCTGTAAACGGTTTAGATATTGGGACTGGTGCCAATCTTGTATATCCTCTCATTGCCCACAGTTCTTATGGATGGAAAATGTTGGGAACGGATATCAACAAAGATTCTTTGGAAAATGCCCAGAGGGTTTTAAATAGTAATCCCGATTTATCATCTGTTATTCAATTAAAACAACAGCCTGACACACAATTTATCTTCAAAAATATTCTAGGTTCAAAAGATAAATTTATGTTTTCCATGTGCAATCCGCCATTTCATGATTCCGAGGAATCTGCAATGAAAGGAAATCTTAGGAAAACAAAAAACCTTAATAAATCGAAGGGTAAGAAACCTTTACTTAATTTTGGTGGGCAACAATCTGAATTATGGTGTGAAGGCGGTGAACTCGCTTTTATCTCAAAAATGATTGCGGAAAGTGCGTTGTATTCTCAACAAATTCTCTGGTTTACCTGCTTGGTTTCTAAAAAAGAAAATCTACATAAGCTAACGATGTTTTTAAAGAAGGCTAAAGTTGTAGATTTTAAAACCATTGATATGGCCCAAGGGCAAAAAATAAGCAGAATGCTGGCTTGGACATTTATTCCTAAGCAGAATCGGAAAGACTGGTTTTAAGGCTGGTAATTATTCAATTTTACTACGTAAGTAGATGATAGTCTTTGCTAATAATTTCGCTGCGCAGCAAATTCACAATTCATAATTGACCATTATGTTTATAATTTTCTAAAAAATTCATTGACCATCAATTCAAAAATCACTAATTTTGCACGTTATTTTAAATAGATACAATGCAATTATCAGAACAAGAAATCATTAGACGAGAAAAGCTTACGAAGCTTGGTGAAATGGGGATTAATGCTTTCCCTGCGGATGAATATACAATCACAGACACTACTGAGTCTATAAAACAGGATTTCTCTGAGAATAAACAGGTGAAGATTGCTGGTAGATTGATGTCCCGTAGGATTCAAGGGAAGGCTTCTTTTGCTGAATTGCAGGATTCTACAGGTAAAATTCAGGTATATTTCAACAGAGACGAAATCTGTACAGGAGAAGATAAAACTTTATATAACGAAGTCTACAAACACCTTTTAGATATCGGTGATATTATCGGTATTGAAGGAGATTTGTTTACGACACAAGTTGGAGAGAAGACAATTTTGGTGAAGAACTTTACCCTTCTTACCAAAGCGCTACGTCCACTTCCTCAGGCTAAAACTGATGAAAATGGAGTAGTGCACGATGCATTCAATGATGCTGAATTAAGATACAGACAACGTTATGTAGATTTAATAGTGAATCCTAGCGTAAAGGAAACTTTCGTGAAGAGAACCAAAATGTACACAGCAATGCGTCAGTTTTTCAATGATGCAGGTTATATGGAAGTTGAAACTCCGGTTTTACAAGCTATTCCCGGTGGTGCAGCGGCAAGACCTTTCATTACACATCACAATGCGTTAGATATTCCTTTATATATGAGAATTGCGAATGAATTATATCTGAAAAGATTAATCGTTGGTGGTTTTGATGGAGTGTATGAATTCTCTAAAAACTTCAGAAATGAAGGAATGGACAGAACACACAATCCAGAATTTACGGTAATGGAAATCTATGTAGCCTATAAAGACTATTATTGGATGATGGACTTCACCGAAAGAATGATAGAACATTGCGCAATAGCTGTGAATGGAACTACAAAAGCAAAATTTGGTGATCAGGAAATTGATTTCAAAGCACCTTATGCAAGAGTTTCAATGACGGAAGCTATTCAAAGATATACAGGTTTTGATATTACAGGAAAGACGGAGCAGGAATTGTTCGACTTTGCAAAATCTATCGGAATTGAGGTAAACGAGACAATGGGTAAAGGGAAATTAATTGATGAGATCTTTGGTGAGAAATGCGAAGGAAACTTCATTCAGCCAACTTTCATTACAGATTACCCTGTAGAGATGTCACCTTTAACCAAAAAACATAGAAGCCAGGAAGGATTAACCGAGCGTTTTGAATTAATGGTTTGTGGTAAAGAAATTGCCAACGCATATTCAGAATTAAATGACCCGATTGACCAAAGAGAGCGTTTTGAAGAGCAATTGAAATTGGCAGCAAAAGGAGATGATGAAGCAGGTCAGTTTATCGACGAAGACTTCTTAAGAGCGTTAGAATATGGTATGCCGCCAACTTCAGGAATGGGAATTGGAATGGATAGATTAATTATGTTCTTAACCAATAATGCATCTATTCAGGAAGTATTATTCTTCCCTCAAATGAAACCTGAAAAAGCAGTAGTTCAAATTGAATTAGGAGAAGATGAAAATGCTATCCTAGACATTTTAAAAACTCAGGAAGAGCCGTTTTCTTTAGCTGAAGTGAAAGAAAAAAGCAAGCTTTCCGGTAAAAAATGGGACAAAGCTTCAAAGACTTTAACTAAAAATAATTTGGTGAAAGTAGAAAAGATTGACGAAAATGTTTTCATGAAACTAGTTTAAGTTTTAAACTTATAAATACTAAAAAGCGAACTGTAAAAAGTTCGCTTTTGTTTTTTGAGAATATTTTATTTTATTGAAGAAAAGCAAGGAACAACATCGCGTATAAAATAAGGTTCCTGATTGACCCAAAACATATACTTAACTTTCAGAAAATCTTTTGCAAATGCACTAAGCATCGGGACAATATTTTTATTTTTCTGCACAATTTTAGTATTTCCAGTTTCCCCGATATAGTTTCCATCTTGAACAGCAATACCCAGCGGAACCGTAAATTTTCCTTCATGCATTAGCTTTAATGCATGATTCAGTTGCGCTTTTTTTTGAACCATTAAATCGGGACCGCCAAGCCCAACACCAATTTCTTGTCCGTATTTATAAATGGATCGAAGGTATCCTTTGTCTTCCCAAGGAAGCCACTCTCCTGAAATAAAATTGGCATATTGCATTGTGGTAGATTTTGGGAAAGCTTTTTTCATGGAAAGCATATTTGCTTTTATTGATTTTACATATACTTCTGGAGTAAGATTTTTAACAGTTCCTATTGCTGTTTCCTGAAGATTAATACCTTCAATTTTACCATCAAACTCTTTTCCTAATGCTTCAAGAAATGCAGCGTAACGTTCCTGAACTTTAGGGTTCCAACGTTTTGCTACCCATCCTACAGCTTTGCCTTCTTCGAAAAACTCTGCAGCCCCACCGTCATATTCATCAGTTAAAAGATATTTGGGGGTAGCATTGTAATTTGGATCAAATGTGGCATCTTGAAGTTGGATAAAAAGTTTTTTTCCCTTTGAACGGAGGTACTCGTAGTCTTCTTTCACTTCGGAAAAGTCGTATTTACCTTTTTCGGGCTCAAGTTGTCTCCATGAGTACATAATTTGGGCACCTTTGAATTGAGGCATTTTTAAAAAAGGATGATCTTTTATCAGCTCTCTATCTCTCGAAAAATAAACGAAATTTTGTATTCCGTTATCTTTTACAGGACAAGTCGCATTTTCGTATTTTTTATAAGCATTAGCATATTTTTTAGCTGGGTTTTCATATTGAGAATATAAATTTGAAGTCGAAAAAATGGTAATGACAATGAAATACAGCATACTTAAAGATTTGTTTAAAGCCTTAAGTCTTGAAAATTGGAGCAAATAATGTTTCATATAAATTTTAGTTTAGTTGTTAAAAAATTTAATAAAAATAAAAGTTTAGCTAGGGATTTAAAATAAAGAAACGGAACTAATGTAAATTTTATTTTTAAAGTAGAGGGTTTTAACGTCTGTTAACTTTATTTATATGTTATTAATAATAAACATAAGTTGAAATTACTTTAAATGAAAAACCTCATCAATATGGATGAGGTTTGCTTATGATATTTATTTTCTCAATTTACTGAATGAATACATCAGATAAAATAAAAACGGCAATATAAACAATGAGCCCAGCATCAATGCCCAGCCCAAGGCTGAGATGGTTTTAGGTGCAGCTACATGATATAATAAAGAAAGATGATGTCCGTTTCCTAATAGGATAATATTCGGATTATGCTGATAGGTTGCCGCAACCAAAATCATAATAATTTGAAACCCAGCTAACGCTCTTACAGGAAGTAGTTTTCTGCTGTTCATAGCACGTAAGATCAATCCTAAAGCAACGGTTGCAAAAAAGATGGCCATAATTCCTAAAGGTTTTGAGAAAACCCAAGTTACCAACGGAATGTCTGAAAGGTAGGCGGTTAAGAATACCAGTGCTCCGGTAATAACTACAAAGATCATCGTCTGTTTTGATTTTTTGATCATTAAGCCTAACTCCAATCTATCTGTGGTTTCTCTTAATGCGAAAACGGAAGCCAGATATGCGCATAATGAAATGGTAAAAAAGCCTACTGCCACTCCAAACCAATTAAGCCAGCTGAAGATATATAAATCTAAAAATGTTGTAGCATCAGGATTAATAGATCCGGAAACTGTTGCCGCAGCAATTAATCCCAAGAAGAAAGGGGTTAAAAAGCTCGCATAATAAAAAATATGAGTATATAAAACCTGCCATTTATCCTGTACCGCATCATAATGTCTGAAAGTAAAAGCTGTTCCTCTTGCAATAATTCCTAAAAGAAGTAACACTAAAGGAATATGAAGGTAGGTAGAAAGGGTAGTGTAAATTTCAGGAAAGCCAACGAAAAGAATTACAATAGCAATGATCAACCACATATGATTGGCTTCCCAAACAGGTGCAATAGATTCATACATGATTTCTTTTGTTTTATGACGGGCTCTTTTTTTGGTGAAAAGTTCAACAATTCCTGCTCCGAAATCAGCACCACCTAAAATTACATACAGGCAAATGGATAGCCAAAGAAAGCCGATTACAACGTAGATCATGATTTGTTATTTTTATCGTTAAACTTAGCATCGGTAGGGTCATACAATTTCGGAACCATGTGAATCTGTCTTCTCAACAGGAAGATGATAATTAATGATAAAGATACAAAGATGGCTGTAAAGAAGTAAAATGAATACTGAATTCCAGGCATTGGGGTTACTGCATCAACCGTTCTCATGATTCCGTAAATGATCCAGGGCTGCCTTCCTACCTCCGTGACTGTCCAGCCTGCTTCCAATGCAATGTATCCGAATGGAGTTGCAAAGAAAAAGGTTTTTAATAACCAGTTTTTAGTCAGCCATTCTTTTTTGAAGAATACGGCATATAAATAAACCATACCAATACAAATCATCACGACTCCGAAAAAGATCATGATCTGAAAAGCATAATGAACAACAGCAACTGGAGGCCATTCATCTCTTGGGAAATCTTTCAGACCTTTTACTTCCGAATTAAAATCATTGCTTACCAAAAAGCTCAATACTTTTGGGATTTTTAACGCATACTTTACTTCACCCTTTTCTTCATCAGGAATTCCTCCTAACACAAATGCTGCGCCTTTTTCAGTTTCAAAATGCGCTTCCATGGCGGCTAATTTAATAGGCTGTCTTTCTGCAACAGATTTCGCAGCAACATCACCTGTTAAAGGAGCACCAAAAGCACCGATCAATGCAAAACCTGCTGCAATTTTAAAAGCTTTGGTATGAAATTCTACATTTTTCTTTTGCATGATTAAATAAGCATGCACTCCTGCTACAACAAAGCCTGTTGCACAAAATGCTGCAACCGTCATGTGGAGCGCTTGCGGAAACCAGGCATCATTAAACATCGCTTTTATAGGATCTATGTTTACATATTGCCCATTGATGTAATCGAATCCTGAAGGAGAATTCATCCAGGCGTTGGCGGCAACCACAAGAATTCCTGAAGCCAAGCCACTCAAGCCTACTAAAAATCCGCAAAACCAGTGAAACCATTTGTTGAATTTATCCCAGCCATACAGGAAAAACCCGATAGCAATGGCTTCGATAAAAAAGGCAGTTCCTTCTAGAGAAAAAGGCATTCCGAAAATGGGTCCCGCATGCTTCATAAATCCGGGCCATAGAAGTCCTAACTCAAAAGAAAGCATTGTTCCTGAAACAGCTCCGGTAGCAAATAAGATAGCAACCCCTTTGCTCCATGCTTTTGTGAGCCCTTTATAGACTTCATTATTGGTTTTTAAATATTTCCAGTGGGCAAAAGCCATTAAAAAAGGCATTACCATACCTACACAGGCAAAAATAATGTGGAAGCCAAGAGATATGGCCATTTGGGCACGAGCTGCAAGGAAGTCGTCCATAAGTATCAATTTTTGAGTAAATAAATTTACGTATAAATTATTGATGTTTGATATGATTTAAAACAGTTGAGGTTAAGGAAATACATTATAACTTTGATTTTTTAAATTAAAATTTCGCGAAATAAACGCTTTAAAATTCAATGTTTTTTGACACTTTTTAACTTTGATAAATCGAAAAAAATCACGATATTTGTAGGTCTTTGCATATAGCAAGATTTTAACATTTAATATGAGTCAAAAACAATATACAGCTAGTAGTATCCAAGCCTTAGAAGGGATGGAACACGTTCGATTAAGACCATCTATGTACATTGGAGATGTAGGAGTAAGAGGTCTTCATCATTTGGTTTATGAAGTAGTAGATAACTCTATTGATGAGGCTTTAGCAGGACACTGTGATACTATTAAAGTAACAATTCATGATGGAGAAAGTATCTCCGTAAAAGATAACGGTAGAGGTATTCCTGTAGATTTTCACGAAAAAGAACAAAAATCTGCTCTAGAGGTTGTAATGACTAAAATTGGAGCCGGAGGAAAATTTGATAAAGATTCTTACAAAGTATCCGGAGGTCTTCATGGAGTTGGGGTTTCTTGTGTGAATGCACTTTCAACTTTATTAGTAGCTACGGTAAGCCGTGATGGAAAATTATATCAACAAAAATATTCAGAAGGTAAAGCATTAGCAGATGTTGCTGAAATAGGAACTACGGATGAGAGAGGAACTGAGGTTTTCTTCCAGCCGGATGGAACTATTTTCCAGGAAACTGTTTACAACTATGATACTCTTGCTACAAGATTAAGAGAATTGGCTTTTCTTAATAAAGGAATTACCATTACGCTTATTGATGAAAGAGAACCTAACGAAGACGGATCATTTCCTTCGGAGATTTTCCATTCTGAAGGTGGATTAAAAGAATTCGTTGAATATATAGATGGAAACCGTGAGTCTATTATGGAGCACGTAATTTTCATGGAAGCAGAAAGAGATGATATTCCTGTAGAAGTTGCAATGCGTTACAATACTTCATTTAGCGAAAACCTTCACTCTTATGTAAATAATATCAACACGCATGAAGGAGGTACTCACTTAGCAGGTTTCAGACGTGCTTTAACGAGAACTTTGAAGAAGTATGCTGATGATTTGGGAATTCCTGCTAAAGAAAAAGTAGAGATTACAGGAGATGACTTCCGTGAAGGATTAACAGCCGTGATTTCTGTAAAAGTAATGGAACCTCAGTTTGAAGGACAGACGAAAACGAAATTAGGAAACTCAGAAGTTTCTGGTGCAGTTGATAAAATTGTAGGGGAAATGCTTTCTAACTTCTTAGAAGAAAACCCTAACGAAGCTAAAATTATCGTTCAGAAAGTTGTTTTAGCTGCAAAAGCTAGACAGGCAGCGAAGAAAGCTCGTGAAATGGTTCAGAGAAAATCGCCAATGGGTGGTTCTGGTCTTCCAGGAAAATTATCTGACTGTTCATCTAAAGACCCCGCAGAATCTGAACTGTTCCTAGTGGAGGGAGATTCAGCAGGTGGAACGGCAAAACAAGGCCGTGACAGACATTTTCAGGCTATCTTGCCTTTGAGAGGTAAGATTTTGAATGTGGAAAAATCAATGCTTCATAAAGTATATGATAACGAAGAGATCAAGAATATTTATACAGCTCTTGGTGTTTCTGTAGGTACTGAGGAAGATAGTAAGGCGTTAAATATAGCAAAATTAAGATACCACAAAGTGGTAATTATGACCGATGCTGATATTGACGGTTCTCACATCTCTACTTTGATTCTTACGTTCTTCTTTAGATTTATGAAGGAGCTTATTGAGAACGGATATATTTATATCGCTCAACCGCCTTTGTATTTGTTGAAAAGAGGAAACAAGAAAGTATATGCTTATAACGAAAAAGAACGTGAAGAGTTTACTTTAGAAATGTCTCCGGATGGTAAAGGGGTAGAAGTTCAACGTTATAAAGGTCTTGGAGAGATGAATCCTGAACAACTTTGGGAAACAACGCTAAACCCTGAACACAGAATCTTGAAGCAGGTAACAATTGATAACGCGGTAGAAGCAGATAGTGTATTCTCAATGTTAATGGGGGATGAAGTTCCACCAAGAAGAGAATTTATTGAAAAGAATGCAAAATATGCTAAAATTGATGTATAAAATATAATACATAAAATGTAAAAAGAAAGCTCCGTAAGGAGCTTTCTTTTTTGTTAAAATATCTATAAAAGTGTTAAAATGATGAAGATATATGCGTTGAATGAAAAAAAAACTTAATTTTATCGGCTAGTAAATACACATACAAATGAGAAAAATTTTTATTCTCGCGTACATCGCGGGGTTATCTACTTGGGCGAACGCCCAGATTGGTATCAACACCTCAACCCCACAAGCATCATTAGATGTTACTGGTAAACCTACCACTACTTCAAGTTTAGACGGTATTATTCCTCCAAGGATGACGGGTGCTCAATTGAGAGCAAAGACTTATACTGCGGCTCAAACAGGTGCCCATGTATATGTTACTGCGGCAGATACTGCTCCTGCAGGGCAAACTGTAAATGTGCAAAGTGCAGGTAATTATTATTTTGACGGAACGGTGTGGAAGTATTTAGCAGGTACTGCTAATACATTACCTAATGGTACAGGAACTGTTATTATGATTAACGGAGTATTACAGGTTGCTCAGGAGATGTCTTTGAGAATGCAACAAGACTGGACGGTACCTATTGTTGCATCATCTGGTACTCCAACGGCAATAGGAAATATAACGAATAAATTGATAGATAATTATAATGGCTTTACAGGAACCACAACCACCAATTCATTTAAGGTAACGAATGATGGTACTTATTTGGTAGGAATGAATTTTCCATTGCAAAACCAAAATGGTAATGTATTATCGGGCAATTTTTATTATGGCGTATATAATGTAACAGATGCTAGATGGGCTGCTTTTACTATTTATACTGTGGATGCTATGAATAATGGAGATGTAAAGGATATTAGTTACAATGCTGCTGTCGATTTATTGGCATCTAAAACATATGCCTTCTATGTTTATCAGAATCAAAATAATTATAATGGTAGTAATGGTGCACTCTTAAAAATAAGAGGATTGGCAGCATCAGGAGGAAGTAATTTGGAGATTGGGTATTATTCTGTGAAGCGTTTGAAATAAAATTCATCAAAATATACATGTAAAGACTTCAGTAATGAGGTCTTTTTTTTATTCATAATTTAATAGAAAAGTTGAATTTATTTTACATATATGTTAAAAATTAATATATTTACATAGTTAAAATACTATAGAATGAAAAAAATATTTATACTCGCGCATATCGCGGGGATGTTCTCCTTAGCGGGTGCACAGATTGGTATTAACACCTCTGTACCACAAGCTTCATTAGATGTTACAGGTAAGCCTGCTACTACTTCAAGTTTAGATGGTATTATCCCTCCAAGAATTACAGGAGCTCAGTTGAGAGCAAAAACCTATACGGCTGCTCAAACCGGAGCGCATGTATATGTTACAGCAGCTGACACTGCCCCGGCAGGACAAACTGTGAATGTTCAAAGTGCCGGAAATTACTATTTTGACGGAACAGTATGGAAGTTTATAGCAGGAACAAGCAATACATTACCCAATGGTACAGGAACGGTTATTATGATTAACGGGGTGCTACAGGTTGCTCAGGAAATGTCTTTAAGAATGCAACAAGATTGGATTGTACCTATAGCCAGTCCGGCACCCATTGCAGCCATTGGAAATATTACCAATAAATTAATTGATAATTATAATGGCTATACGGGAACGGCAACAGCAAATTCGTTTAAAGTAACGAGCGATGGTACGTATCTTATTGGGATGAACTTTCCTATACAAAATCAAAATGGCAATGTATTAAGTGGAAATTTTTATTATGGTTTATATAATGATACGGATAGTGCTTGGGCAGCCTTCACGATCTATACCGTGGATAATATGAATAATGGAGATGTAAAAGATATTAGTTACAGTGCTGCCATAGATTTATTGGCATCTAAAACATATTCATTTCGCGTGCAACAAAACCAAAATGGATTTAATGGGAGTAATGGTGCCCTCTTAAAAATAAGAGGATTAGCAACATCAGGAGGGAGTAATTTAGAAATTGGGTATTATTCTGTAAAACGGTTGAAATAAAATTAATCAAAATACACATATCAAGGCCTCAGTAATGAGGTCTTTTTTTATGACTATAAATTAATTTTAACACTTATTAAGATTTCATTACTTTTGCATAATTTTAGTAACCATGATGAAAATCTTCTGTATTGGAGCTTGTTCAATAGCTTCTTTATATTATGCGCAAATATATCCGGCTTCGGCAATACCGGAAAACTTAAAGAAAAATGCCAATGTTGTGATCAGAAAAGATATTACAACAATCCAGATTAATAAAATTGATGATATAAAATATCAGTATAGCAAAGTGGCAACGGTTCTTTCTAAAGATGGGGATGAGAAAGCGGTTGCCTTTATTCCTTATGAAAAGGGTGATCAGATTTCGGATGTGAAAGTTATTATTTATGATGGATCCGGAAAGAAAATTAAATCCTATTCAAAGTCTGATTTTGGTGATTTTGCGAATAATTCTCAAGGTGTTTTTTATTCCAATAGTCGATTTTTAAGTTTAGCATATACTCCAGTTCAATATCCATATACCGTTGAGTTTTCTTATCAGATTTCAGATGAGAATACCGTTTTTATTCCGGACTTTATGCCTTTTTCAACAATCAATACTTCGGTTGAAGAAAAAGAGGTTAAGATCATTAATAAATCGGGTATCGATCTTAGAACAAAGATTTACCCTTCAAAATATAATTATACATCAGTAATAGAAAACAATAACGGAACAGAGAAAACATATACCTATAAAAATGTTTCAGCAATTGATGAGATTAATTTGCTGCCTCAGCCTGAAAAAATACTTCCGAAAGTAAGTTTTGCATTGTCAAAGTTTAATCTGGAAGGAAAACAAGGGAATCTTACCACTTGGTCAGATTTCGGTTCCTGGTATTACAACAGTATTCTACAACCTGTTTCTGTATCTACACCAACCATAAAAGCTGAAGTGGCAAGCCTTAACCTGCAAGGTTCTACAGAAGAGAAAGTGAAAAAGCTCTATCAGTATATGCAGGCAAAAACAAGGTATATATTTGTAGCATTGGGTATTGGAGGTTGGCAGCCCATGCTTCCCGATGAGGTACATAAAAAAGGATATGGAGATTGTAAAGGTTTAACGAATTATATGAAAACTCTTCTTGATGAGGCGGGTATTCCGTCATATTATTCCGTCATTAATTCTAGTTCTTCTGATATTTCTTTCGATCCTGATTTTCCTAAAATGGGTGGTAATCATGCAATTTTAATGGTTCCTACAGAAAAAGGAAATATCTGGCTTGAAAATACATCTCAACAGACTGCATTTAATCATTTAAGTTATAGTACAACAGACAGAAATGTACTTTCCATCAAAAAGAATGGAATAGAGCTGATTAATACTCCGGCATCTTCGGCTGATAAAAACAGAGAAAAGCAGATGTTGAAAGTAAAGGTTAATGAAGACAATAGCCTAACGGGAGAAGGGGATTTTGCTTATACAGGAAGTCAGTATGACTTTACTTTGGGCTTTGCCAATTTATCTCCAAAAGAAAAGAATGAAGCGGTAAAGACCCGATTAAGCGCATTGAATTTCGAGAAAATTGAAATGAAAAATTTCGTGAATGATCGTGACAATGGTGTTGCAACCTATAATCTGGATTTTAAAGCAAATAATTATTCTAAAAATGCAGGAAGCAGTATGATATTCAGGGCAGTACCAATATTTTCTAATGCTGTTTATAAAACAGAAGAAAACAGAGAGCTTCCTTTTGAGATAGGACAGTCTTTTGAAGATGAATATGAAATTAATTTTACGATTCCTGTTAATTTCAAAATAGATGAGATTCCTAATGATGCAATTATTAATTCTGAGTTTGGAACGTATACATTAAGTTTTGTAAAAAATGGGACGCAACTGAAGGTGAATAGAAAGATTCGTGTCAACAAAGGTATTTATCCAAAAGAAAAGTACAACGACTATATCAGCTTCAGAAAAAAAACAATAAACAACGATAACTCAAAAATTCTAATTACTAAGATCTAAGCATGAAAAAAATAGTGTTAATGGCTTTTTGTACAATAAATTTAATTTTTATTGATGCTCAAAAGCATGAATTTCTAAATCCCCCAAAGTTTAATGATACAGATTTATCTAAACAAAAATCTGCTTTGGATGAAAATGCTCCCGCTGAAATTTTATATAAATCTCAACATTTTATGGTTGATACTTATACGGGGCTTCTTACTAAGAAGGCTTTTTACAGGGTAAAGATCTATGATAAAGATAAGGCAGAAGATTGGCTGAACCTTGAAATTCCTCTTTATAAAAACGGAAGCAGTGAGGAAAAACTCAATAAAATAAAAGCGTTTACTTATAATTTAGAGAATGGAGTGGTAGTTCCCACTAAAGTTGAAAAAAGTTCAAAGTATAAAAGCAAGGAAAGCAAATATCTTTCCATAACCAAATTTGCATTCCCAAATGTGAAAAATGGATCTGTTATTGAGTATCAGTATGAGGTTTCCTCCCCGTTCTTATTTGCCATTCCTGAAATAATTATAGAAGGAGATACGCCTTCATTATATACAGAATATGTTTTGGAGAATCCTCTGAATATTGCTTATAACATTAATTATACAGGTTCATTGAATCCTACGTATAGAGTGGTAGAGGAACAAAGTATGTATGGAACACAATATAAAACCTATAGATTTGGATATGAGAAGCTCAAAGGTTTTAAAACTGAAAAGTTTGTTAAAAACGATAGAAACTACAGAACGAAGGTTAGTGCAGAATTAAATTCTACAAATTTTAAAGAGCTAAAACTCTATTCATCTTCTTGGGAGCAGATAAAAGACAGATTGTACGAGAATGAAGATTTTGGAGGAGAATTAAAAAAATCAAAGCTGGCAAAAGAAAATATGCCGGCAGGAATTGCAGACTTTAAAACGGATGTAGAAAAAGCAGATGCTATTTTTAAACACATACAAAAGACTTTCACATGGAATAATGATAGAGGAATTTATACAGAAGATGGGATAAAAAAGCTGTTGGAAACCAAAACAGGAAATGCTGCTGAGATTAACCTTTTCTTGGTCATGATGCTTCGTGAAGCTGGCCTTAAGGCAGATCCTGTTCTTATTTCGACGGTAAATAAAGGGTTAATCAATTTGATTTCTCCTAATGTTTCTAATATGAATTTCGTAATAGTGGCTATTGAAACAAAAGATGGTTTACACATTTATGATGCTACTTCCAAGCAGTCTTCTATGGATCAGTTGCCGCCAAGAGATTGGAATCAGTATGGAATTTTATTATCTAAAGATAAGGTAAAGCAGATGCAAATGGTGAATGCGAAGCCTAGTTTCACTTACCTTACAGTCAATGCCAAAATTAATGAAGATGGAAGTATTTCAGGAACATATTCTGATAAAGATACTGGAACCTTCGCCATGTTTGTAAAAGAAAATTACGATGATAATAATGAAAAATACAAAAAGCAGTACAAAGAAAATTATGCGATAGATTTTACAGGTATTGATTCTAAAGTATTGGAAAATGGAGATTTTGAAAGTACGATGAAGTTCTCTTCGGATAATTTAATAGACAGGGTAGGAAAGAAGATGATTATTAATCCGATGTTGTTTTTAAATAAAAATTCAAATGAGTTTGACCAAACAGAACAAAGAAAATATACAATTGATTTTATCTCGCCTTACACAAAAGTGAAAAAGATTGTGTTAGAGATTCCTGAAGGATATACGATTGAAGAGCTTCCAAAAAGTAAAAAAATTGTAACGGATGATAAAGAAATTTCCTATAATTATGCAGTTGAGCAAAAAGGAAATACACTTGAAATTACCTCAACAACAACAGTAGGAAGTGCAGATTATCCTAAAGAATATTATCCTGCATTTAAGCAAATTTGGGGAGTGGCCTCAAAAAGTGAAAATCAGGTAATAAGTCTAATAAAAAAATAAGATTTTTAAATAATTGCATAGCTATTTATAAAATGAATGGTTTTTGTGATGAATAGAGAAATGATCAATATATCATACCTGTTAAGGTAGAAAAATCTACTAAAATGAAATAACCTAAAAAGCTTCCTGTCTTGGAAGCTTTTTTGTTTTTGGAACATTTTTTGACCTACGTATATAAACACATTAATATGAAAAAAGCAGTCATTATGTTGGCTGTCTCCTTTTTTATCATGTTATATACATGCAGGGAAGTCGGCATAAAAAACAAACACTTACAGTCTGATATTCCTGTGAACTTCATCACCGATTCAGTAATAGAAGAAGATTTAGCAAATATTTTTGACTCGCTAACGGTAAAATATTCTTCACAATTATTGGTGTTCCCAAGCATAAAAGATAAAACCCTCCTTCAAAATATATATGATAAGAAAAATATTACAGATTTTACAAAAGAAGGGCTGGCAAAATATTTAGAAGCTCAAAAAAGAGAATTGTATTCAAAGCTTAAAAAAACAACTAAACTCACTCATTTAAAACATCTTCAGAAATGGGAAAAAACTTCTCAGATGAATATTAAATTTAATGAGAATCAATATCTACATATTCAATATTATGAAAGTATGTTTATAGGAGGAGTATATAATTATTACAACTATACTGAAAGAGTTTTTGATTTAAATGGTAATAAAGAATTAAAATTACAGGATATTACCTCTATGTCAAAAGACAGACTTTCGGAAATACTTAATAAGAACATTGATAAAACAACAATGATGCAGCAGATGAAAAAATATGATGTGTTGGAATATAATACGTTATTAACAAAAAAAGTTCCTATGACCACTAATTTTTATTTTGATGAAAACAATCTTTATTTCCATTATAATACAGATGAAATTGCAGAGGGATATTCTATTGGTGATATCATTATTCCTATTTCATGGAATGAGTTGGGGAGCACGCTAAATCTTAAATTTAAGAAAAGAATGAAAATTAAATAATCTGGCAAAATAGTTAAGATTCATTAAATTTCTAATTCAAATTAAATACTCTTAAAATACTTTAGAATAACAAAGCAATTTTTTACTTTTGTAGCAATGGAAAAAGTAGCTTTTATCATCAATCCTTTCTCGGCCAAAAAAAACTATCAGCCATTTCTTAATGAACTGATAAAAAAGGTTGGAACCCCGTTGTACTATATTTCAGAATCTATTCAGGGAACAGATGATTTTATCCGTGACCATTTTGATAATGTGGATATATTTGTAGCGATAGGAGGTGACGGAACAATTTCTACGGTAGCAAAAAATCTCATCAGTACAGAAAAAATTTTAGCAATTTTCCCTGCAGGTTCTGGAAATGGATTTTCTAATGAAACAAAGTTCAGTAAAAACTTAGATGAACTTCTAGCAAAAATCAACGCTAAAAAATCCAGAAAAATAGATACATTTACGGTAAATGATAGGCTTTCTATTAATGTTTCAGGAACAGGATTTGACGGAAAAGTAGTGAAAGAGTTTGAAAAAACAGATCGTGGATTCAAAAACTATATCAAAGTTTCCCTTAAAACGTTCTTTAATTATAAGCCAATTAAGGTAAAATTCACGGATGAAAAATATCAACAATATAACGGGAGATATTTAATGTTGAATATTGCCAATACACGCCAATTTGGTAACAACGCTTATATTGCTCCAAACGCAAGTAAAAGTGATGGTTTGGTAGATATGGTGTTGGTAAAAAAGTTTCCATTGACTTATTCTGCACTCTTTGCCTACCGAATGTTCACCAAGAAACTGAAAGATGATGATTATGTAACTTATCTTCCAGTTTCCGAAATAGAATTTAAAGTAAATACCAAGAACTGGCATTTGGATGGCGAATTCAACAAAATAAAATCACCTATTCACGTTAAAGTTCAGCCTTCTAGCTTGAATATTTTGGTATAAGTCATTGCGAGAAGCGAAGCGACGAAGCAATCTCAAATACGATTTTTAATATAAAGTTTGTCATCCCGTAGGAATCTACACACGAATCTTTCCAGACTATTTTCTAAAACTATGCTTAGATCCTTTTAGGAAGACAAAGTATGTGTTGAGTTTTTATGACGATAATTTAAATCCAGACAAACACTCTAGCCCCGATTGCAACGACATCCTTTTTCTGAATTGGCCTTGAAAAAAGCGTTGGCGAAAAAGATATAGTGGAAAGCGGGATTAAGCTCCTAAAAAATTTAAAAATCAAACCTCTAATTTTTTCTCAATCTCATTCGGATGATCCAAACAGTATTGTAGCTGGTCTTTATCTAATTGTTTTTCCCAATTGGCAACAACTACTGTAGCAACTGAATTTCCAATTACATTCGTCAAAGCGCGGCACTCACTCATGAATTTATCAATTCCAAGAATCAAAGTCATTCCCGCAATCGGAATTTCCGGAACCACGGCCAATGTTGCTGCTAACGTTACAAATCCGGCTCCAGTAACTCCGGCCGCTCCTTTTGAGCTTAGCATAGCAACCAGAAGTAACATCAATTGTTTCTCAATTGAAAGATCAATATTTAAAGCTTGTGCGATGAATAAGGAAGCCAATGTCATATAAATGTTGGTTCCGTCAAGATTAAAAGAATAACCGGTGGGAACTACCAACCCTACAATAGCTCTTGAACATCCTGCCTTTTCAAGCTTTTCCATAATTCCAGGAAGTGCAGATTCTGAAGAGCTTGTTCCTAGAACCAAAAGAAGTTCTTCTTTCAGGTAATACATCAATTTAAAAATACTGAAACCATTATACCAAGCTACAGCACCTAAAATCAAAACAACGAAAAGGGCAGAAGTAATATAAAAGGTTCCGACTAAGAATATTAAGTTTAAAACAGAATGAAGTCCATATTTTCCAATCGTAAAAGCCATTGCTCCAAAAGCTCCGATTGGGGCTAATTTCATGAGCATGTGCACAATTTTAAAGATGGGAGTGGAAAGATCCTGTAAAAAATCTGTGATTCTCTGACTCTTGTCTTTAGTTAACACCAACGCAATTCCCATTAAAACGGCAACTAGAAGAACTTGCAAAATGTTTTCCCCAACTAACGGACTAAATAAAGTTTCAGGAATAATATTCATGATAAAACCTGTTAAGGTCGTTTCATGGGCTTTCTGTTGATATTGTGAAACGTCACCGGATAGAGTAGCCGGATCAATATTTAAACCATGCCCCGGTTGTAAAATATTTCCTACAATTAAACCAATAATTAATGCTAATGTGGAAAAAGTAAAGAAATAGAGCATTGCTTTTACTGCAATTCTTCCTACTTTTTTTAAGTCGGTCATGTGGGCAATTCCCAAAGTAAGTGTGATGAAAATTACTGGAGCAATGATCATCTTTACTAATTTGATGAAACCATCTCCTAATGGCTTCATTTTTTCTCCCAATTCGGGGTAAAATCTGCCTAAAAGAATACCTGCGATTATTGCAATAATTACTTGAAAATAAAGTTGTTGATAGATTTTTTTTGCTTTCAAAAGGAAATGTTTATGATTTTAAAGGTGGAAAATTAAGAAAATTAAATTTTAGATATGACAAAAGTCATAAAAAGTTTCGGCGGGGCTGTAAGCCCCGCCGAAACTTTTTTATCGTACAAATGATATTTTTAGATAAACATCAATGTAAGAAATAGGTAATTATTCCACTGCAACAGAATCGTCGCCACGCCCATCGGCAACAGCATGAATGGTATTAGTATCATCAATGACGATCATTTCTGTTTTTCCGATATATTTTACTTTTTCAAAAACGTAATTTTTTGCTTTTAGTTCTGAAATCGTTGATTCAGGGAAATTATTTTCTACTGAAACAGTCTCAGGAAGCCATTGATGGTGGAATTTGGGTGCGTTGACAGAAATATTGGCATCCAATTTAAAATCCACAACATCTACGATTGATTGATAAACAGATGTAGGAATTGTAGTTCCTCCCGGAGTTCCAACCACCATATATGGTTTTCCGTTTTTCAGAATAATCGTTGGCGTCATGGAAGAAAGCATCCTTTTATTGGGCTGGATAGAATTGGCTTCTCCACCTACAGCTCCAAACATATTCGGAACTCCTGGTTTTACGGAGAAATCATCCATTTCATTATTTAAAAAGAAGCCAGCTCCTGTTACCAATACCTTACTTCCATAATAACCGTTAAGAGTGGTGGTTACTGATGCAGCATTTCCGTCTTTATCAATAACTGAGATATGAGTGGTTTCTGTTGATTCTTTGGGCTGTTTAATGATTTTCCCAACTTCGGAACTTGGAGTAGCTTTATCGAAACTGAAACTTTTCCATCTGCTTTTTAAATACTCATCAGAGATCAAATAAGACGTTTTATCCTGAATGAAATCCGGATCACCCATGTATTCTGCTCTGTCGGCATAAGCTCTTCTTTCTGCTTCTACCATGATCTGTACAGCAGGAGTAGAGTTCTGTTGATATTTTTCTAAGTTCTCAAAAGCAGCCATTCTTAACATTTGGGCTAAAAGCAGACCACCACTTGAAGGCAATGGCATGGTAACAACATTACTTCCTTTATAATCGAATTCTAATGCTTTTCTTTCTGCAACTTTATAATTTTTTAAATCTTCTAACGTGATAATCCCGTTTCCTTTTTTCATTTCAGCAACCAAAAGATCGGCTGTTTTTCCTTCATAGAATCCTTTTGCCCCTAATTTCTGAATGAGCTTTAAAGTTTCTGCCAATTCTTTCTGAATCAAAAGATCTCCTGCTTTCCAAGGAGTGTTTTTTACGAAAAGGATGCTTGATTTATTATGTTTTTGAAAGTGTTCTCTTTGTGAGTTCAACATATCTGCTTCCTTGTTTGTAATTGCAAAACCTTTTTCAGCCAAATCAATAGCAGGTTGGATGATTTTGTCCATAGGAAGTTTACAGTATTTTAAAGTGGCAAAAAATCCGGCGATACTTCCCGGGATGCCTACTGCCAGTCTTCCATTTTGAGATAGATCTGTGTTGGCCTTACCGTTTTTATCAAGATACATATCTCTTGAAGCTTTTTTGGGAGCGGTTTCACGATAGTCAATAGTGAATTTTTCACCATTATTTTTTACGCCTACTAAGAACCCGCCGCCGCCAATATTTCCGGCTTGAGGGTAAACCACAGCTAAAGCATATTGAGTTGCTGTGACAGCATCATAAGCATTTCCTCCCATTTTGAGAACTTGTGCTCCTGCTTCACTTGCGAGAGGATGTGCTGAAACTACAACACCTTTATTTTTTACTTTAACTTCTTTTACAATATTGAAATTGGTGTATTGTGCTGAAATCGAATGAGAAAACAGGATAATCGAAATAATAAGCTTTTTCATTTTTAAAAATTATAATCGAATTTACAATTTTGTTTTATAATAGGGTCTAAAATTTCTATTTTTGCTTCTGATCCTCATAATAAAAAAGAAAAATGGAATCGTATACGGAAAGAATACTAATTACGGGTGCTTTAGGACAGATCGGCACCGAACTTACGAATAGACTTGTCGAGATTCACGGTGCAGAAAATGTAGTAGCTTCTGGACTAGACAGATGGCAAAAAGGCATTACTGCTGCAGGTCATTATGAAAGAATGGACGTTACCAATACCCAACTGGTAAAGCAGGTTATCAAAGATTATGATATTACAACAGTTTATCATTTGGCTTCACTTTTATCGGGAACTTCTGAGAAACAGCCGATTTTTGCTTGGAAATTAAATCTTGAACCCCTTCTTCAGTTTTGTGAAATGGCAAAAGAAGGTCTTCTTAAAAAGATATTCTGGCCAAGTTCTATTGCTGTTTTTGGGAAAGGGATTCCTAAAGAAAACGTAGCACAAGATGTTGTTTTGAATCCAACTACAGTATATGGGATTTCTAAAATGGCAGGTGAAAAATGGTGTGAATATTATTTCGATAAATATGGAGTAGACGTAAGAAGTATTAGATATCCGGGATTAATCTCATGGAAAACTCCTGCAGGTGGAGGGACTACAGATTACGCTGTTGAGATTTTTTATGAAGCGATTGAGGAAGGAAAATATACAAGTTTTATTTCTGAAAATACAGGAATGCCGATGTTGTATATGGACGATGCAATTAATGCAACATTGAAATTAATGGAAGCTCCAAAAGAAAGTTTAACGATTCGTTCATCTTATAATTTGGGTGGAATGTCTTTTACTCCAAAAGAATTGGCAGAAGAAATTAAGAAAGAAATCCCAAGTTTTGAGATCGATTATAAACCGGATTTCAGACAAGCAATTGCAGATTCTTGGCCGGCATCAATTGATGATTCTATTGCTAAAAAAGACTGGGGATTAACCTATGATTTTGGAATTTCTGAAATGTCTAAAGATATGATCAAGAATCTTAAGGTGAAATTAGGTAAAGATTAATTATCTAAAGTTAAACTTTAATTAAAATATATTTTAACATCTGATTATTAATTAAATATAATTGTTATCTAAAATTTAGTTTACATGGTATTGTTCACTTTTAATATTGTAAATATTGAAGCTAAGACCAAAAATGATCTTCAGATTACAGATGAAGAGCGATTAGGAATTACAGAAAATAATACAAAAGCTATTCTTAGAATTTTAGATATTCATGATGTAAAAGCTAGTTTTTTTGTGGAAATTTCCATTGCTGAAAAACTTAAAAATCTAATAAAAGCAATTTCATCCCACGGGCATGAAATTGCTTTTTATAATAAAAACTCTACTCTTCAGGAAATTGAGGAAGCTAAAAAAAATACGCAAGATCTTCTCGAAAAACAGATCCGTGGAATTCGTCAAAAAGATTGTAAGCTCCCTCGGGAGAATTTAAAATTGTTGGAATTTAATTATGTTTCCAATATTGACAATGCTAATATTCTTTTTCCTTTTAAACGGTTAAAAAGAAATACAGAGATTACAGAAGAGGATGGGTTAAGTATTATTCCGGAAAGTATTTCACCTTACTTTCAGTTGCCGTATAATGATTTTATGTTTCAGATCTTACCCATGAAGTATTACAAGAATATGGTTTTTGAAACATTGAAAAATGATGACTTTGTTTTGATCTATCTTAACTCTTGGCAGTTCACCGATTTCAAAAAATATCAGTTTAATATTCCTTTCTACAGAAGTCTATTTTCGGGCAGAAAAATGGAGGACAAATTAGACGCCCTCCTTACTTGGATCAACGAGAATGACATGGCCACTTCCCGTATGAAAGATTATATTTTTTAAACCTTTTTCTTTTCCCACTGATTTCACTGATTTGCACAGATAGTTGTGTTTTGATTTGTGAAAATTGTTTTAAAATTTACCTCTCGCAGATTTTGTAGATAACGCAGATATTAGTGTTATTCGTGTTTAAAAATTAAGCCAATTCAAAAAGCGTAATTTCCGGTAAAACTCTAACTCTTCCGAGGTAGCCTAATACTCCAAAGTCTCTGTTTACGTAAAATGTTTTTCTTTGCGTTTAAAATTTCCCTCTCGCAGATTTTGCAGATAACGCAGATGTTGGTGTTATTCGTGCAAAAAATTAGTGTTATTAGTGTTTAAAAATTAAGCCAATTCAAAAAGCTTAATTTCCGGTAAAACCCCAACTCTTCCAGAGTAACCTAATACTCCAAAGCCTCTGTTTATGTAAAATGTTTTTCTTTGCGTTTAAAATTTACCTCTCGCAGATTTTGCAGATAACGCAGATACTTGTGTTATTCGTGCAAAAAATTAGTGTTATTCGTGTTTAAAAATTAAGCCAATTCAAAAAGCGTAATTTCCGGTAAAACCCCAACTCTTCCAGGGTAACCTAATACTCCAAATCCTCTGTTTACGTAAAGCATTTTTCCTTCACTTTCGTATAGATCAGCCCATTTTGGGTAACGGTACTGAACAGGCGACCATTTTATATTCTTTAAATCCAAACCGAACTGCATTCCGTGTGTGTGACCAGAAAGGGTCAAATGAACATCTATCGGATGCTTTTTAACCACGTAGTCAAAATGAGTAGGGTCATGGCTCATTAATATTTTTGTCGCTGATTCTGGAACTCCTTTTAGGGCGTCATCTAGCTTTCCAAATTGTGGGAAAGGTTTTAAGCCCCAGTTATCAACGCCCAGAATATAAATTTTCTCACCGTTTTTCTCGATTACTCTATGTTCGTTTCTAAGCATATCGAAACCGGCTTGTTTTTCATAATCAATTAAAGTGTCAAGATTCTTTTTCTTAGCATCTAATGAAGTCCATGTTACGTAATCTGCGTAATCGTGATTTCCAAGTACGGCAAACTTTCCATCCTTTGCTTTAATCTTTGAAAATAAGGGAATAAATGGCTTGAACTCATCTGCAATATTATTCACCATATCTCCTGTGAATAAAACTAAATCTGGATTTTGCTCATTGATTAAATCAATAGCGTGTTCCAATTTACTTGGGTCAGAAAAGCTTCCACTATGAACATCAGAGATTTGTACGATCTTATAGCCTTTAAAGCTTTTCGGAAGATTAGTAAAATTTATTCTCACTCTTCTTACTTTGTGACGGTATTTCCCGAATGTAATTCCATCAATAAACAATGCCGAGAGTATGCCTCCCAAGCCAAGTCCCATGATGCTTAAAAACTTTCTTCTTTCAGGGAAAAAGTTTTCCGTCGGTCGGGTCAACCCAATTAAATAACCTCCTGTTCTAAAAATATCATCAATTAATAAAAATAGAACGATGAAAATTTTAGGCAGAATAAAGATTAAAAATAGCGAGATCATTATTTGAGCCCTCACCGTACTTCTGTCTGATCTTTGAAAGTGAGAGACTTCGTAAGCGAAGAATCCGTAAACAGCCAAAGATACAACCCAATATCCTGTTTTTATCCAGGAATTGTCTGTTAATGTTCTTATTGCCTGATAGATGTATACTTCTAAAAACAAAAAGATAGCAGCGATGAATAAAAAATTTTTTTGCATAATAATGTTTAAAAAAAGCACAAAGAATACCTTCCCTGTGCTTTTTATATTTTAAAATTAAATATTTTTAAGGAAATCTATACACGATAGCATTGATGTTCATTCCGGCACCAACCGAAGCCATAACAATGTTACCTTTATCTTTAAACGATTGACCCTCCATTTTTCCTTTAATTATTAAATCAAATAATGTAGGAATTGTTGCAACAGAAGAATTTCCTAACTTCTGAATAGTCATAGGAGAGATTGCATGATTGTACTCTTTCACATTATAAAGCCTGTGAATTCTTTCAATCATTGCGTAATCCATTTTAGCATTTGCCTGGTGAATTAATATTTTATCTACATCTTCAATAGAAAGTCCGGCATCATCAATTGTTTCTTTTACAGCAACAGGAACGTTTTTAAGAGCGTACTCATAAATTTTTCTTCCCAGCATTCTGATATAAAATTTATCTTGATCTGCTTCTTTATTAAGAGAGCATCCACTTACCAAATATTCCAGTTCAGGACCATTATCACAAATTGTATTGTGGGCAATGATTCCTACATTTTCTTCCTCAGTAGCTGTAACTACAACTGCTCCGGCTCCGTCTGCAAAAATCATCTTATTTCTGTCGTAATCATCTGTGACACGACTTAAGATTTCACTACCAACTACAAGGATTGTTTTGGCAACGTTAGCTTTAATTAAATTATTAGCTAGGATCATTGCTTCAACCCATCCAGGGCATCCAAAGATCATGTCATAGGTAATGCACTTTCTGTTTTTGATACCTAAATGATTTTTAACTCTTGCCGCCATCGTGGGCATAAAGTTGACAAGGCCAGCCGTGCTTACCTCACCAAAATTACTTGCGTAAATGATATAATCTATTTCTTCAGGATTTACTTTCGCATCTTCAATTGCAATTTTAGATGCTTCATAGCCAATTCGAGAGTTAGAATTGTCATCTTCAATATATCTGCGTTCCTCAATCTCTGTAATTTCTACAAATTTTGAGATAATTTCTTCTGTAGGCTTTTCTATTTTTTCACCTTCATCTGTATAAAACTCAGAATCCATAAAATAGTCGCTAGTAATAACTCTATTAGGAATATAAGATCCAGAACCAATAATGATCGTATTCGGCATTCGTTTAAATGATTTTTTTTAAAGATGCAAAGTTAATAATTAATATTAATAAGAAAGAATTAAAAATATTATTAAATTTGCAAAAATTGTACTTTACAATCTATGAAAAATAATCCATCTTTAAAAGGTTTAGCTATTGCTGTTGTGGTGTTTATGATGGCCTTTGGGATTTACTTCTTCTTTTTAGCTAAGAAAAATTATTACTTAGTAGATAACCCTACGCCCAATACTTATTATTATAAGATCAATAACGGTTCTGAAGGAATTATTTCTGCAGGGCAGTTTGTGCATGTAGATCTGAAACAGGGTAAAAATGCTATTAAAGTTTTTGACCAGAATAAGAAATTACTCTATGATTCTGCGTTTGAAGTAAATAAAATCCGTGGGCTTTTGAATATTGCTCATGAAGATTATTATATTAATCGTCAATATTATGGATACAATCTTAAAAAAGATTCATTACTTTTGGCGCTTGATAAGACCGTTATAGACGGGAAGCAGTATTTTGGAGCGCCCAAACGCTTCAATAAGCTTTATACAGAAGATTTTTACTACAATGTAGATGAAGATTATGATAAAATGATCAAAAACATCCAACAAGTAGAATCAAGATCAAAGATCTTCAGAAAACAAGATTTCCTTAATTATTATAAAGAATATTACAAGTTTTGACAAACGATATCAACAAAGTGACGCCCTACAATTCTGAGGCTACAAAGAAGAGCCAGGTAGAGGATATGTTCGACAATATTGCACCAAAATATGACCTTTTAAATCATGTTTTGTCCATGAAAATTGATGTTTTGTGGAGAAATACATTGGTGAATATGATGAAAAAAGATAACCCGCAAGAAGTGCTGGATGTGGCTACTGGAACGGGAGATCTGGCTATTACAATTGAAAAAGGAACCAATGCAAAAATAATTGGTTTGGATTTATCGCAACAAATGTTAAATGTTGGCGTTAATAAAATAAAAAAACTTAATTTAGACGGCAAAATTTCCATGCAAAAGGGAGATGCAGAAAATTTACCTTTCGAGGACAATAGATTCGATGCTGTTTCCGTTGCATTTGGAGTAAGGAATTTTGAAAACCTAACCAAAGGGTTAGCAGAGTTAAGAAGGGTAGTTAAGGATAACAAGAGTGTTTATATACTGGAGTTTTCAAAGGTTGAGGGTTTTTTAGCACCATTTTATATGTTTTATTTCAAAAATGTATTGCCTGCCATCGGCAGATTGGTTTCTAAAGATAATAGGGCATACACATACCTTCCGGATTCTGTGAATGCTTTTCCTTTCGGGGAAAAGATGAGACAAATTCTTTTAGATACAGGATTTAAAAAAGTTGAATATAAAAAACTAAGTTTAGGTATAGCCACAATTTATAAAGCAACAAAGTAACCTATGAATAAATTTCTATTAAAAGCACTGGTTTTAGCCTCAGTAAATATTGCCGTTTTTGCAGACGCGCAATTTAGAACCCGAAACAGAATGGATAAGCTGGAAGATTTTGACCAGCAAACATTTAGTTGGGGTTTTTATTTGAATGGCAATAAGCTGGATTACCGTATTGTCTTGAATCCAAGATATGGTATGGAAGGTAATCAGAATCTTGTTACATCTAAAGAAAGTTATAGTTTCGGTGCCGGTCTTATCGGGAAATGGAGACTTAATGATTATTTGGATCTAAGAATGGAACCAGGCTTACAATTTGCTCAGAGGCAATTAACTTTCAACACCCAGTCAAATGACCAATATGCTGCGGGAACTTTGACAAATGCTCCTTTTATTCCAGTTCCTTTGAATGAAAAAGATAAAGTAAGGGATATCAAGTCTACCTTGGTAGATATTCCAGTGATGTTAGAGTTTCACGGACAAAGATGGTATAACTCGAGACCTTATATTGCTGGTGGGGTGAATTATATTGTGAACTTACAGTCTAATTCTAGTTCTACGGATGACAATATGCAACAGATATTCAGATCTACAACACATAATTTTGCTTGGTCTGTAGAAATGGGTATTCAACTTTACTTCAATAAATTTAAATTGACACCAGGAATCAGAGGTACATTTATCATGAACAACGAAATTGTTGCGGATAATGCGACTACACCTCCTTATTGGACGGCAGCAATGTCTACTCTACAATCAAGAGCTGTGTTTTTTGTATTGAAATTTGAATAAGAAATAAGCTTTAAAATATAAAGGAGGTGTATTACACCTCCTTTTTTGTTGGAAAATCAAAATATAGAGAGTTTTATTTTTGTTACTGTTATTATTTTTTTATTTTTGCTAATAGTTAGAATATAGAAACCTGAAATGCTTCAAGATTTAGAAAACAATTTTTCAGAATTAGAGAAAAAGATTTTGAATTTACAAAAGAATCAACAAAGTCTTAATGAAAAGTTATTAGAATTAAATAAAGAGCATGAAGAACTGAAGAAGAAATACGACGAGGAAAGAAAGAAAAATCAGGTATTAGCAGAAGAACAAAAAAATATAAAACTTTATTCAGCAATATCAGGAAACCCTGAACACAATAGGTTGATGAAAAATCATATCAACAGATTGGTAAAAGAAGTGGATTTCTGTATTGCTCAGCTTCAAAATAGTGGATTATAATGGATGTAAGAAGAATTACCATCAATATTGCTGGAAGAGTATATCCACTAAATGTGCCCGCAGCAGAGGAAGAGACTTTGCGTAAAGTTGGGAAGCAAATTGAGAATATGATTAAAGATTTTGAACAAAACTTCGATGTAAGAGATAAACAAGATGCTTTGGCCATGTGTGCCCTTAAACTGGGAACAAATGCAGAAGTGGTATCTCTGAACTACGAAAAAAATATAAATTCTACCAATGAAAGATTAGTTAAGATTAATCAATCGTTGGATGAAATTGGGAAATAGATTTTTTTTTCCAGAAAACCTGCCTACAATAATTCTAACACATTAAAGGTAAACTCAACGCTAAAAAATTACCGAACAAACATCCATTGAATGGCGTGCCGGTTATCCGGATTACAGACAGTGGAGATCAGTTCAAATCGTGTTGATTAGGAGTTTACTCTATATCATTGAATTATTGTAGGCTTTTTATTTTAATATTATTATAGACAATTAAAACTCAATATATATGACAACAGCCATTATAGTCGGCGTTATTTGTTTAGTAATCGGTGCAGTTCTGGGGATGCTTTCCTCTAAGAGCTCATTGAATACTAAAGCAAAATTTATTATAGATGATGCACAGAAAAATGCTGAAAACCTTATAGAAAAAGCTAATGTACAAGCTGAATCCATAAAAAAAGAAAAGAATCTTCAAGCTAAAGAAAAATTCCTTGAATTAAAATCTCAACATGATGCAGATATCCAATCGAGAGAGAAGAAAATGCAGGATTCTGAAAAGAGAGTTAAAGACAAAGAAAATAAGCTGAATGACGAGCTTAGCAAAGCGGGAAAACTTGAAAAAGATTTGGACAGACAAATTGCTGATTATGCTAAGAAAACAGAAAATTTAGATAGAAAACAACAGGAATTAGACATCGTAACTTCTAAGAAAGTTGAAACTCTTGAAAAAATATCTAATTATACGGCAGAAGAAGCTAAAGCTGAATTGGTAGAATCAATGAAAGCTGAAGCTAAAACAAGAGCTCAGGCTCATGTTCAGAGCATCATGGAAGAAGCTCAGTTGAATGCTAAAGGGGAAGCTAGAAAAATCGTTATTCAAACGATCCAAAGAATCGGAACAGAGCAGGCTATCGAAAATTCAGTATCGGTATTTAATATTGAATCTGATGAAGTAAAAGGTAGAATTATCGGTAGAGAAGGTAGAAATATCCGTGCTTTAGAAGCGGTAACGGGTGTTGAGATCATCGTTGATGATACTCCTGAAGCTATTCTTCTTTCATGTTTTGACCCGGTAAGAAGAGAAATCGCAAGATTATCACTTCACAGATTGGTAACAGATGGAAGAATCCACCCTGCAAGAATTGAAGAGGTAGTTGAAAAAACGAGAAAACAAATTGAAGAGGAGATCATTGAAGTTGGTAAAAGAACAATCATTGATTTGGGAATTCACGGTTTACACCCAGAATTGATTAAAATCGTTGGTAGAATGAAATACCGTTCTTCTTACGGACAAAACTTATTACAGCACTCAAGAGAGGTAGCAAATATCGCTGCAACAATGGCGGCTGAATTAGGATTAAATGTAAAATTAGCTAAAAGAGCAGGTCTATTACACGATATCGGTAAAGTTCCTGAGCAGGAGTCTGAACTTCCTCATGCTTTACTAGGTATGCAATGGGCTGAAAAATATGGTGAAAATGCAGAGGTTATCAATGCTATTGGTGCTCACCACGACGAGGTAGAAATGACTTCATTGTTATCTCCGATCATTCAGGTTGCGGATGCAATTTCAGGAGCAAGACCGGGAGCTAGAAGACAGGTGTTAGAATCTTATATCCAAAGATTAAAAGACCTTGAAGCTGCTGCATTAAGCTTTGAAGGAGTATCTAGTGCATACGCAATTCAGGCAGGTAGAGAGTTGAGAGTAATGGTAGAAAGTGGTAGAGTAAATGACGAAACTGCTTCTCAGTTATCTTACGATATTTCTGAAAAAATCCAGAATGAATTGACGTATCCAGGACAAGTAAAAGTAACAGTAATCAGAGAAACGAGAGCTGTAAATATTGCAAGATAATAATCAATCAAAGATATTTTATAAAAACCTTTCAAGAAATTGAAAGGTTTTTTATTTTTATCAAAATTTAAAAATGCAAGAACTGTCATTATCTTCAAAACTGAAGTACATTTTTTCTATTCCCGTGATCATTGCCGCCCTTGGGTATTTCGTAGACATTTATGATCTGCTTTTATTTGGGATTGTAAGAATTCCCAGCTTAAAAGCATTAGGTCTGAATCCTGATGTAGACGGCACTTTTATTCTCAACTGTCAAATGATAGGATTGTTGATAGGAGGAATTTTCTGGGGTATTTTTGGTGATAAAAAAGGGAGGCTTTCTGTATTGTTTGGATCTATTTTGGTATATTCTTTAGCCAATATTGCCTGTGGGTTTTTACCCCATTTTCCAAAAGAGCATTTAGTCTATTCTTATGCAGGATTAAGATTTATTGCAGGAATTGGGCTAGCCGGAGAACTAGGAGCAGGAATTACACTGGTTTCTGAAAGTTTACCAAAGAATTTAAGAGCAATAGGAACTTCTGTTGTGGCAGGTTTTGGGTTAATGGGAGCTGTGGTGGCTCAATTAACAGTAGAATTAGCAGGAGGTTGGAATATTTCTTATATCATTGGAGGTGTTTTGGGAATCATGTTGCTATTTTTAAGAATAAGTGTTTCGGAATCTGGTATTTATAAAAATATTGAAACGAAATCGCTTTCCAAGGGAAACTTCTTATCCTTCTTTACCAATAAAGACCGTCTCATAAGATATTTAAAATGTATTGCGGTGGGATTGCCCACTTGGTATTGCATTGGAATTTTGGCGGTATTAGCAAACCAATTTGCCCCTGAATTTGGAATTAAAGACCTAAATCCCGGAAAAGCAATAATGTGGGCGTATGTAGGTATTTCTGTCGGTGACTTAATGAGCGGGTTTATCTCCCACGCATTAAAATCCCGGAAAATGGCTATTTTCTATATGCTTATGTTTACGTTGGTTGGAGTAGTAATCATGCTTTTCGGAAATACAAATACAGAAACGAAATATTATATGTTCTGCGTGTGGCTCGGATTAGGAACAGGATATTGGGCAATGTTTGTAACGTTAGCGGCTGAACAATTCGGTACTAACATCCGAAATACGGCAACAACTACCGTTCCCAATATGGTAAGAGGTTTGGTTCCGGTAATGATCTTGGCTTTTGATCTTCTAAAAAACAATTTTTCCGTAATTATGAGTGCTGCAGTGGTTGGAGTGGTGGTATTTGGGCTTGCCTTTTATTCTTCTTACACCATTTCTGAAACCCATGATAAAGATTTAGACTTTACAGAATAAGAGTTAATGTGAATGAATACGCAATGTATGTTTGATTTCATTGTGTTACTTGTATTATAAATACTGAATTATCTTGCAATTAAATAATAATTATGTTGTGGATACTATTTATTTGTTTAACTTTGGAATCGTTCAATTAAAAAATACTTTAAACTAAAAATCAGAAATCACATGTTAAACCAAGTTTTAAAAAATGCTAAAAAGCTACAAAAAGGAGATCTTAAAAACATCGTAGGAGGTATTAGTAAACCTAATTTATCTCTATGCGGATGCAGCTGCTCTGGAGCAGTAACAGGTCCTGAGTATTGTTCTCAGTATTTTGGATGCCCTCAAGTTTACACTTGCGGACAAGATCTAACATAGAAACATTTCCACATTTAATATGCAGAACCCTTTTGGTATATCCAAAAGGGTTTTGTTCTTTTTAACTTCTTTTCCTTCATGAAAGAGAAAGAAATAATGTCGCTAATAGCTGAACTATACTTAAAATTCTTCAAGTAGAATATTATATTTTTTATATCTTGGAATATCAATGATAGACCAATCTAAATGTCCGCGTATGAGTTTGCTTATTGCTGTAATATATTTTTTCACCATTATTGCATCCTCTTTCTCAAAATGTAAGTAAGCATTTTCATACTCAATAAATTTCTTTAATTGTTCATTATGAAAATCTAAGACCTTATACATTGCTTCTTTTACTGTTATATTTTCATGTTTATTGTAGACAATTACCAAATTATGAAAATCTTGTAATTGTAATTCTCTTTCTGCAGAAAAGAAATCATTTATAGAGTACATAATCTGAGATGCTGTATGTTCTATTTCCTTTATCATTACATTATTTCTAATAGAATCTGGTAAAAAGTATTCATCACTAAACTCCATAAGATTTAATGTCCAATAAACTCCTGCAGAATGGTTACGCATCTTAATGTATTCATCAATATTGGGAACGTTATTTGCCTCTCTGTTTTTTGCTTCCCATAAAAGGGCATGTAAATAATCATGCATGTTTTTTTTAAAATGCTGTTGCCATGATAAAGGACTTGATTTTTTTAAATCAAGCCATATATTTTGAAAAGGTAAAATTATTGATGAAAGCTCATTATTGTCATTATTTATAGTTTGATCTTCTAAAATATTTGTAAAGACGGATATAATTTGTTTAACAGTTTTAACTCCATTTTTTTCACAATAATCATCAATAATATAGATGCAAATTGCAAGTTGACAACAAATCGTAACTAATTCTACTTTAGCATTTGGAAGAGCTCTTCCTAAAAGATGTCCAACTTTAATAACATTAAGATATTCAGCTTTTGCCAATCCATGTGAAATTGCCCATTGTTGAGAGTTAATCTCTATTTTTTCAACTTGGGGATGAATAATTGAAGGGTAAGGGTAAATGTTTTTTAATTCCATGATTTTTAGTTTTGTATTATAAAAATAATAAAAAAAAATAATCATTATGTTGTGATTTTTTATGATGTAACTCGATGATATTGATACTTAAATCGAGTAGGAGAATGTAAATTTTGAATTTAGGATAAACCAAAATTCAAAATTTCATCAATTAACAAGACAAGACTCTTTTGGATATTTAATTCATGATATATAATAAACTTCCAATACTTATGGTGATCCATAGAATCAATGCGACAGCTAAAGGTTTTAAACCAATTGTTTTCAGGGTCTGTAAAGAAAGGGTAGAACCGATTAAAAATAAAGTTACATTTAATCCGGATTTCGCAGCAACAGTAACTACAGAACTGAAATTATCGAAGAAAGGGAAATAGGTATTCAGAAGTATAGCAAAAATAAACCATCCAATAAACCATGGAATTTTAATTTTTGAACCTTTACTTTTAAAAATAAACATTGTAATGATGGATACAGGTATGATCCATAATGCTCGGGCTAGCTTTACCGTAGTTGCTATTTTTAATGCCTCATCTCCATATTTACTTGCTGCCCCTACAACAGAGCTGGTGTCATGGATTCCGACCGCGCACCATAATCCAAATTGCTCTTGGGTAAGGTGCAAAATATGTCCAATAAAAGGATAAACAAACAGGGCAACTGAATTCAGTGTAAACACAATCGCAAGAGCCAGCGATATTTGTTTTGTAGTGGGTTTTATAATAGGAGAGGTTGCTGCAATGGCACTTCCTCCACAGATTGCAGTTCCTACAGAAAGCAGATAAGAAAGTTGCTTATCAAGTTTGAATACTTTTCCTAAAAAGTAACCTAAAGTCATCACTGTGAAAATACTGATGACCGTTAAAGTAAATCCTGTTTTTCCGGCTTGTAGAGCTTCATTTAATTTTAAACCAAAACCTAATCCTACAATAGAAATTTGTAATAAGAGGTGGATGTATTGATGGACTTTTTTTTCAAAAGGATTGCCTATAAAAATGACTAAAAGAATTCCTAATGCCAATGCAATGGGAGAAGAAACAAATGGAGTAAGACATAGAATGATTATTCCTATAAAAATTATTTTCTGTGAAGTTTCATTTTGGATGAAAGTTTTCATATTGTAAAGCGTTGAAATCATAGTTCAAAATTCTACAATTTATTATTACGATATGCATTGTATTTTGTTATGATGAATAACTTTTAGTTATAATTAATTAAAACTTTTTAATGTTTCGAAGTTGGTTAATCACAAAGGCGCAATTTCTTTTTATAACAATGTGTTTTAAGGCGCAAGGATTTTATCTACGATAAAATTGATTGGCTTATATCATATAACCCAGCATACGCTTTGTCATCCGGAGGAATCTATATATCGCTATTGGAGTCTCTGTGATTTTCCAATAAAATATTCTTTTCTAATTTCCTATTTTACTCGAAAACTTTTTTACATAAATTCAAACAGGTTCATAACTCATGAATTTTAAAAACAATTGAATCAATTCAGATTGTTCCCCTTTGGGAAGAATGTAATGAAAGTTTCTTTCAATACTGAAATTTTTGATATCAATGATTGTTAAGATATTGTTTTTAAGCTCGTTTAAAACAGTGCTGATTGATAAAAAGGCCATGCAATCGGAATGTAAAAGATAATTTTTGATGCTTTCGCTGCTTCCCAATTGCATTACGATATTCAATTCATCAATATGGATTCCTTTTTCTTTTAACCGATTCTGAATAAACTCCTGAGTTCCAGAACCTTGTTCGCGGAAAATTAAACCTAAATTGTAAAGGTCTTTTAGATTCAGTGTTTTGTTAGCTAAAGGATGATGGACTTTAGTAACCAATACAATTTCATCGGCTTTAAAGGTGGTATATTCGAAAAAAGAAGACTGAGATTCTCCTTCAATGATGCCCAGATCTATTTTACCCTCTTTTAAAAGAGAAGAAATTATTTCAGTATTTTGAGTGAGCAACTCTATTTTGATATCTTTATAATAAGAATTGAATTTTGCCAAAATTTCAGGTAAAATATATTGAGCGATCGTTGTGCTGGCTCCAATAATCAGTTTTCCTTTATGTTCTTGATTCACTTGGCTGATCTCAAATTCAAGATCACGATAAAGATTTCTTATTTTTTCAGCATATTCATACAATATTTTTCCACTTTGAGTAAGCTGAATAGTCGTTCCTTTTCGGTCGAATAATTTCGTGTTGAGTTGATTTTCTGTTTCTTTGATATGTTTGGTAACCGCAGGTTGGGAAATGTTAAGTTCCTCCGAAGCTCTTGTGAAACTAAGCCTGGAAGCGACGGTATGAAAAACTTTTAATCGATAATCGAACATATTGGGTATTTAAGAAAAGAAAAATAAGTTTCTGGAGTAAGATTAATTTTTAATTCTCTTATTTCCTTTGTTTTTACAGATATTACAAAGGAAATAGGAGAGTGTGAGGCTTAAAATTATGATGAAATTATAAAAATGGTTTCATTTCATCTTCTATCTGAGTTCTCAGATCCATCAGACGTTTTGCGTATTGTTCTTGTTGTTTTTCAGCTTCGGTACTAGGGATCCATTTAGGAACAGGAAGTTTTTTACCATTTTCATCTACCGCCACAAAAACAATGATGCAGTGGGTTTTTTTATCAAAAGTAGGCTGTTTCAGATTTCTTGAAAACACATTAATTGAAATATGCATACTCGAAGAACCTGTATAAATAACCTGTGCTTCTACTTTTACAATTTCTCCAATTTTAATAGGTTCATAGAAACGGATTCCGCCTACATACACCGTTACGGAATAATTTCCACTCCAGGTAGTTGCGCACGCATATCCTGCTTGATCAATCCATTTCATAACACTTCCTCCATGAACATTTCCTCCATAATTAACATCTGAAGGTTCAGAAATAAACTGAAAAGTAATCGGTTTGTTCTCCATTCTTATAAAATTTTCATAAAGGTATTTAATAATTCTTAGAATGGCGGATTAAATCATACTTTTGGAGGTTAGAACTTTGATGAAGGTTTTATGTAATTAAAAATAACTTAAAAAAATAAATGAAAAAAGTATTTTATCTTAATACGTGCGACACTTGCAGAAAAATATTGGCCCAATTTAATCTTAAAGAGTGGGAGCTTCGTGAAATAAAAAAAGAGCCTATTACAAAAGAAGAATTGGAAGCAATGGCGAAGTTGGCGGGTTCATACGAAGAGTTATTCAGTAAAAAATCTACTCAGATCAAATTGAGAGAATTAGATTTAAAAACTTTGGGTGAAGATGATTTTAAAGAACTTCTGCTTGATCATTATACGTTTTTGAGACGCCCCGTTTTTCTTACTGACAACAAAATTTTTATTGGAAATGATAAAAAGAATATAGGGGAATTGAGAGATTTCTTTAATTCAAATTAGAAATAGAAACAGATTTTCCAAAATATCGTTGTAGAATGATAGAATTTCCGACAGTTTGAGTCTTAAGAAAAAGTAGATTTTTTAAATTCAAATGAACGATATATATTAAAATCTGTTACAGGAGTATAAAAACAAAAACCGCAGAATTTTCTGCGGTTTTTGTTTTAAGTATATCTTTTAAAAATTATACAAAAGGAGCTTTCACCACTTTTGCAGGGATATTTTTATTTCTTACCTGAATAAAGATCTCAGAACCTAGTTTGAAATGAGGTTTATCAACATAAGCTAATCCTAAACCAATTTTTTTCATTGGAGACTGAGTCCCTGAAGTTACTTTTCCAATCACATTTCCTTCAGCATCTACAACAGGATAGTCATGTCTTGGAACTCCTTTATCCTGAAGTTCAAAAGCAACTAATTTTCTTGTAACACCTTCTTCTTTCTGTTTTGCGAAAATATCTTTAGAAACAAAATCTTTATCGAATTTTGTAATCCATCCTAATCCAGCTTCAATTGGAGAAGTAGTATCATCGATATCCATTCCGTAAAGACAGAATCCTTTTTCTAGTCTTAAGGTATCTCTGGCAGCTAATCCACAAGGAATAATTCCTTCAGGTTGTCCTGCTTTAATGATCTCATCCCACAATTTTTCTGCATTGTCATTTTGGAAATAAATCTCAAAACCTCCGCTTCCAGTATATCCTGTGTTAGAAATAATAACATCGTTTACTCCTGCAACAGAACCAACTGTGAAATTATAATAAGGAATGTCAGAAAGATTTGCATCAGTCAGTTTTTGAAGGATTTCAGTAGCTTTTGGTCCTTGAACTGCCAACAAAGACATATCATCAGAAGCATTTGTTAATACAGCATCAAATTTGTTGTATTTTACAATGTGATTCCAGTCTTTTTCAATGTTTGAAGCATTTACAACCACGAAATACTTTTCATCCTCCATCTTGTAAACAATAAGGTCGTCTACAATTCCTCCAGTTTCGTTAGGAAGACAAGTGTATTGAGCTTTTCCGTTTTCCAAAGCATCTACATTATTGGTGGTAACCAATTGTAAAAGATCTTTAGCGCCTGGACCTTCAACGAAAAATTGTCCCATGTGAGATACGTCGAATAATCCTGCTTTTTCTCTTACTGCAAAATGCTCTTCTGTAACTCCGGAATATTGTACAGGCATTTCAAAACCTGCGAAAGGTACTATTTTCGCTCCTAAAGAAGCGTGTTTATCGTACAAGGCTGTTTTCTTCATATTTATTTCTATTTCTTTATTTTAAAGCTATTAAAAGTTTCATTGAAAAGGGTCATATAATTTCCATTCCAGTATTTTTGACCGCAGTTGATGGAAATAAGATAAAGATCTTTATCTTTTTGGAATACTTTGGTGATCCAGAATAATTTATCTTTCTCATCAAAATATTCGTATAAATATTCTGTATATCCCTTTTTCCCGTTTTTGCTTTTTATCGTGTTTTCTTCGCCACTTGATTTGTAAAGAGCAAGGATGAATTTTTTTGTTTCTGTTTTTGGAAGGTTTAAATCATGATATTCTGAGATGGTGATTGCACCAATTTCATTGGTAGGAAAAATATTAACAATATCACTTTCATTCATCGCTTTCCAACCATCGGGATAAGTGATGGAATAGTTGGAGTTCTCATACATTTGTTGTTTTTGAGCAAACGAAAGAAACCCCAACAAAAATGTTGTTATGAGTATTGCTTTTTTCATCTCTTAAAAATGGTATTGGTATTCTTTCAGAATGATTTTGAACCACTCGGTAAAGTTTTCAGGATGGTTGGCTATTTCCTTATTGAGATCTGATATAGAAATATATCTTACTTCTTCCACCTCATTTTTGTTTAGATCAAAATCGGCTTCATAATTTCCCACGAAAACATGGTCTAATTCATGTTCCCAAAGTCCGCCGCCAACATCAGCCCTATAAATAAAATTGAATTTTTCTGAAAGTTCAGTGTCTATTCCAAGTTCTTCTTTAACTCTTCTTTTGGCCCCATCGAGGTAGGTTTCCCCATTTCTGGGATGTGAACAAACAGCATTGGTCCATTGGTTAGGAGAGTGGTATTTTTCTGATGCTCTTTTCTGTAAAAGCATTTCCCCTTTAGTATTGAATAAAAAAACGGAAAATGCACGATGTAGCAAGCCATTAATATGAGCCTGCTGCTTTTCCATTAAGCCTAAAACTTCATCCGCCGGATTAACTAAAACTACGAATTCTTCCATTGATACAAATGTAAGTTTAATAAATGTATTTTGGAAATTTTTGGTAAAACATCATATCACTTTTTGGTGATGATATGATCATTATTTTTGATTGGCGCTCACCGATAATATAGATTTGACTAATGGTGAACAATTATTTTTTTAAGGCTTTTCCAATCCTGATGTATAAAACTGAAATAGTGAAAAAGAATATTGTGACAAACAAAGAGTTAATCAAAACCTTTGGTAAACCTAAAGTACTAACATCTACAAATGGATAAGGATAGAACCCTGAAAAAGTTCCTCTCGCCAGTATGACAACCAGATATAGTATAGGAAATAGAGCCCATTTCGGAATCTGACTGTATTTTACACTTTTTTTATTTTCAAATAGATACCAGAAAATAATCGTAAGTATAGGCATTACGCTGTGTAGCAATTCATCAACAACTCTTTGTAAGCCGGTGGGTTGCCAGGTTCCTCGCAGAATGACTTGATAAATGAAGCCTACAATGGTAATATAGACTGTGAGAGCCGTCAGGATACCTGGTTTTTCATCTTTACTTTTTTGTTTTTTGAAAACGATACTAGTAAAATATAGGGTAATAATGAAATTGACAAGTATAGTGAAATACGTGAAAAACCTGAGATTAGCTTCAATTAAAGAAGTTGTTCTATTTTCTATATGCAAATAATACTGTGCTATTAAAGCAAACCAACCAATAAGAGCAAAAATAAGAGCAATATTTTTTTTCATGATTTGTAATTAGTGATATAAATATAAAATAAAAAAGTCAATTTGCAAGCTTTGTAAAATGACTGTTATGCAGTTGAGATGTTCTTATTAAGTATCTTTTAAAAATAATTTCTATTATATTTCTTGTAGCATCATCTATAAACTAATGATGTGTTTAATATGAAATTTTAACGTATTGTGAGGCAGAATACTTTGATACTCATTATAAAAATAACAATATAAATGTTTGTTTTATTTCGTTAATAACGATATAAATAGCTTAAATTTAATATAAACCAAGTTTAATGCTCCTGTTTGATGTAAAAGTCGTAACTTCGCGATTCAAATTTTTAATGATGGAATTAGACTATATTGAGCACCTAAGTCCTATACTTAAGGACGGCGTAAAGAACTATTTAATAGACATTGACGGAACAATTACGGACGATGTACCTAATGAAGAACCTGAAAGAATGGTTACCTGTGAACCATATCCTGATGCCTTAGCGACAGTGAATAAATGGTACGACGAAGGTCACCAGATCTGCTTCTTCACTTCAAGAACAGAAAATCTAAAGCAAATTACGATTGATTGGTTGGATAAACATGGATTTAAATATCACAGTGTTTTATGTGGAAAACCAAGAGGAGGGAATTATCATTGGATAGACAATCACTTGGTAAGAGCAACAAGATACAAAGGGAAGTTTACAGATCTTGTAGAAAAACAAGTGACCATTGAAGTTTTTAAAGATTAAAATTATAATTCAGGGGTTTAAAGATTAAACGATTAAAGTGGGTGATACTGCATGATTTTTTAATGTTTAAATCCTTTAATTTTTTAAATACACACTATTTATGAAAGTTTTAGCAAACGATGGGTTGGATCAATCTGGGATTGATGCATTAACTGAAAAGGGGTTTGAAGTAATCACAGCAAAAGTTCCGCAGGAGTTGTTGGTAGATTATATCAACGAGCACAAGATTCGTACTTTATTGGTGCGCAGTGCAACACAGGTAAGAAAAGATATTATTGATAATTGTCCGTCGCTTGGGATCATCGGAAGAGGTGGAGTAGGAATGGATAATATTGATGTAGATTATGCAAGAGAAAAAGGAATTCATGTAATCAATACACCTTCTGCTTCTTCAGAATCGGTTGCTGAGTTGGTTTTCGCTCATCTATTTTCAGGATCAAGATTTTTACAGGACTCTAACAGAAAGATGCCTGTAGTAGGAGATACAGAATTTGCAGGTCTTAAGAAAGCCTATGCAGCTGGAATTGAATTAAGAGGAAAAACCATCGGAATTGTTGGGATGGGAAGAATCGGACAGGAGGTTGCAAGAATTGCTTTAGGTCTTGGAATGAGAGTAATTGCTGCTGATAGTAATGTAGGTAAAGCAAGCATTAAAGTGAAGTTCTATAACAATCAGTTTATTAATGTAGATATTGAAACTGAACCTTTACAGGAAGTTTTAAAACACTCAGACTTTATTACGCTTCACGTTCCGGCTCAGAAAGAAGGATACATGATTGGGAAGAATGAATTTGAGATTATGAAAGACGGTGTTGCTATTGTGAACTGTTCAAGAGGTGGAGTTATTGATGAGTCTGCTTTAATTGAAGCTTTGGATTCAGGGAAAGTAAGGTTTGCAGGTCTTGATGTTTTCATCAACGAGCCTACTCCTTCTAAGGATATCCTTACGCATTCTAAAATCTCTTTGACGCCACATACAGGGGCATCTACTTTAGAAGCTCAGGATAGAATTGGCCTTTCTTTGGCAGAACAAATTGCAAGTATTTTACAGATTCATTAATATCTGGTCATCATAAAAGAATAAAACACCTCCATAAGAGGTGTTTTTGTTTTAAGTAAGAATGGTGATTTATTAATACATTTTTTACATTCAAAATAACTGATTGTAATTTTAATATATGAAATCTAAATCTTCTTATATATTATTTTTGCTTCTCAAAAGATCTCTGATTTCCGCTAATAATTTTTGATCATCAGTTGGTCCTGCAGGAGCTGGCTCTTCTTTCTTGCTAATTTTATTAATTCCTTTTATCATCACGAATAAAACGAAAGCAATACATAAGAAATTGATTACCGCTGCTAAAAAGTTACCATACGTAACCCCATTCCAAACCAGTCCTTTAATGTTCTCTGCACCAGCAGCTTTTAGAGCCGGATTTAATAGAAGAGGTGTGATTACATCTTCTACAAATGATGAAACAATTTTACCAAATGCAGCACCAATAATTACCCCTACTGCTAAATCTACCACATTGCCTTTAACCGCAAATTCTTTAAATTCTTTAATAAATCCCATAATTTAATTCTTTTTAATGTTGTGTATCACAAATATAATTTAAATAAATGAATATTTGTCATTAATAATAGACACATAAATCGATATTTTGTGATTAATTAATCATAGATATAGGGTGTTGGAATAAAAATTAAAGAGGGTAAAAAGGAAGTATTGTGAATGTTGAAATAAACAGATTATAAAAAAAACTTCACTTTTTAATCTAAATATTATTTGATATTATATTATTTTTTCAGTAATTTTTAGGTTTGTTTTACCAAAAAAGATCTAAGGTTAAGACTATAGTCTAAAATTGTAACAACTAATATAATATGAAAATTTTCACAGCACAACAAATAAGAGAATGTGATCAGTACACGATAGAGCATGAACCTATTTCTTCGATTCAGTTAATGGAAAGAGCAGCAGAGGCCTTTGTATATTGGATTTCAGAAAACTGTAATAATCATAGAAATTTTGCCATTTTTTGTGGTCCTGGAAATAATGGTGGAGATGGCTTTGCAATTGCAAGAATGCTGTGCCTGAAAGGTTTTGATGTAGATGTTTTTGTAGATTCTAAAGCTAAATTTTCTGATGATGCCAATGTAAATTTTAAAGAATTAAAAGGCATTTCTGAAGTTGTGATTAAGAGTTTTAAAGATGTTGATCAGTACCGTTTTGATAGTAGAACGATTATTATTGATGCTCTCTTCGGAACTGGTTTATCAAGAGAGTTGAAAGGCGATTATAAAGAATTAATTGATCATCTAAACACAAAAAGCAATATTAAGATTTCGGTTGATATTCCTTCCGGATTATTTACAGATTCAATTTCTGAGGAAAAAGTAAATGTTTTTAAAGCAGATTACACATTAAGTTTTCAGTTTTGGAAAAAAAGCTTCTTACATCCCGAAACAGGCATATACACCGGAAAAGTTATTGTTCTAGATATTGATCTGAGTGAAGAATATATTTCAGATACTGAAACATCAGATTTTGTTATTGATGATAAAATAGTAGAACGTATTTTTAAACCCAGAAATGAATTTTCTCATAAAGGAACTTATGGAAAAGTTACGATAGCTGGCGGAAGTTATGGGAAAATTGGTGCTGCAGTGCTGGCTACTAAATCAGCTTTAAAAATGGGTACGGGATTAACGTTTAGTTTAGCGCCAAAATGTGGATATGAAATTCTTCAAACTTCTTGCCCCGAGGCGATGTTTATAGAAGGTGGTGAAAATCATGTTAATCAGTTTGATATTGATGAAACCTCTGTGGTTGGTATAGGTCCAGGTTTAGGACAAAATCCTGAAACAGAAAAGTCATTATTACAATTTTTAAAAAAGTATTCAAAACCATTGATATTAGATGCAGATGCATTAAATATCATTTCTAAAGATAAAAAGGGGCTAGAACTAATTCCCAAAAGATCAATCATAACGCCACACCCAAAAGAATTTGAAAGATTATTTGGTGTGACAAAAGATTCTTTTGATAGAGCAGAATGGGCTCGTAAAAAAGCTCATGAACTTCAAATTTATATCATATTAAAAGATCATCATACGCAAATTATTACTCCTGACGGAAATGTCTTTTATAATATCACAGGAAATGCAGGTTTGGCAAAAGGGGGAAGTGGTGATGTATTGACAGGTATCTTATCTTCTTTATTAGCTCAAGGATATTCCGAGGAAGATGCCGCCGTTTTTGGAGTTTGGTTTCATGGAAAAGCAGCAGAATTTGCAGCGGAAAAACACTCTAAAGAAGCCATGCTTCCAACAGATGTAATCAACGAATTCGGAAATGTTTTTGAAGAACTTAATAAAAAAGCTGAAATAAAACTTTAGTAAAAAAGATTAAAATTAAAAGGCAAATTCACATGATGCGAATTTGCCTTTTTTAAATATTGTAAAGTAAGCTTATTCTGGTTTCCCGTTTTCAGCTTCTGTGATTTTGAATTTCTTAGAATAAATCATAATGACAAATCCTGCGATCATAAAAGGAATAGAAAGTACTTGTCCGGTATTTAAACCTGCAAATTGAATGAATTCGTCTCCTTGAGGCATCTTTAAAAATTCTACAAAGAATCTGATTGCCCAAAGAATGATAAAGAACAATCCGAACAACCATCCTTGCTGATATTTTTTGTTTGTTTTTTTATACAGAACCCATAATAGGACGAATAGGCAAACATAACCGAATGCTTCAAACAACTGGGTAGGATAACGTGGAACGGTTGCGCCGTACTCACTGCTTTGTTGAGGGAAAAATATAGCGAATGGTGAACTAGGATCCACTGGTTTTCCTACAATTTCAGAGTTGAAAAAGTTACCCATTCTTACAAAGGCTCCTCCTAAAGCAACTACAATTCCTATTCTGTCATATACCCAGAACGGGTTTTTCTTGATGATTTTAAACGAATAATAAAGCGTTGTGAAGATCAAAGCAATCGTAGCTCCGTGACTTGCCAATCCTGAAAATCCGGTAAATTTAAATCCGTTTTTAGTGCTTATCGGTAAAAATACACTCCAAAAATCTTCTTTGAATAATTCCGGTTGATAGAAAATAACGTGCCCTAATCTTGCTCCCAAAATGGTTCCTATTAAAGTCCAGGTGAAAAGAGGCTCCAAATATTTTATGTTAACATTATCAATCTTGAATATTTTAGCCATTAAAACATAGCCTAATCCAAAAGCAAAAATGAACATTAAGCTATAAAAATGCAAAGTAATTGGTCCTAACTGAATTCCTTTTGAAGGATCCCAAATCTTAAACGGAGTTTCCAATTCTACCTTATCAGTCTCAGCAATTGGCTTGCTGGATTTTACGGCATATTTAAAGGTGTCGATATTTTCCTGAGTAACTCCTGTTGTAATTAATTTAAAGTTCTTGTCAAAAAACTGATATTGATTGTCTTTGAATCTTGCCAACGTTTGAGCGCTGAAATTATAATAGCTAGGCTCAAAGTTGGATTCGTTTAGAATTACCAAAATATTATTGTCTATTTTTTTATCGGCAAATCCGCCCAGATCAGTGGCTTCAGTAGTTGCATAAATTTTTACAGGAAGTTCCGTTGAATTTACTTTCAAAGTTCCGTCTGATAAACTTGCCTGGTAATCCTGTGCGAAAAAACACTGGGTAATAAAGGCAAATGCGACAAGGTAAATTCTGAAAAAAATATTACTCATTTCTATTTTTTTAGTAGTTTGTATATTGATTTTACTTTTTTGGAGGAACAGGATCATAGCCGCTTCCTCCCCAAGGATGACATTTTGAAATTCTTTTCACTCCGAGCCAAAATCCTTTAAAAATACCGTGAACTTGCAAAGACTCTACCATATAATGGGAACAAGTAGGTTCGTAACGACAATTTTTGGGAAGTAAAGGCGAGATAAACCATTGGTAAAATTTTATTAAAACTACCAAAGGAAAAGTGATTATTTTATTGAATCTAAGTTTCAAAACAATGCAAAAGTAGGGTAAAAAAATTAAAATAGTTTAAATTTGTTATAAGTTTCAGAGCGTAAATAGATGTTTCGTCGGATAAATTTCGGCGTTCATCGATTTTGTATATTTACAGATTCAAAATCGTAATTTTTATACAGACTTTGTCATCTTTAACATTGAAAAAAATCACTTTAAATCAAATCTAGCATCTTGAATCAAAATATTCCATTAGCTGAAAAATTAAGACCGAAAACCTTAGATGAAGTTCTTGGGCAGGAGCACCTTACCGGAGAAAAAGGAACAATAAGGAAAATGCTGGAGAATGATGCTTTAAATTCTCTTATTTTTTGGGGACCTCCGGGAACAGGGAAAACAACTTTAGCGGAAATTATTTCTGAGAAATCAGGAAGGAATTTCTATAAACTATCCGCAGTTTCTTCTGGAGTAAAAGATGTGCGTGATATCATTGATGAAGCTAAAAGTCAAAATCTGTTTTCAGGGAAATCTCCTATTTTATTTATTGATGAGATCCACCGTTTTAATAAATCTCAGCAGGATTCTCTTCTTCATGCAGTTGAAAAAGGCTGGATCGTATTAATTGGTGCTACTACAGAAAATCCAAGCTTCGAAGTGGTTTCGGCATTGCTCTCAAGAAGTCAGGTGTATGTTCTGAAGGCATTGAGTTATGAAAAATTGGAAGAGCTTGTTGATATTTCTTCTGAAAGATTTAACAAAGATGAAAATACAGATTTTACGATCTTAGAAAAAGAAGCTTTAATTCAATATTCTGGAGGTGATGCAAGGAAATTGATCAATTCTGTGGAATTGGTTCTTAATCAGTATAAAAATTCTGACACCAAAGAAATCATTAATTCAGATGTTCTTGAAGTTTTGCAGGAAACAATGGCGCTGTATGATAAAAATGGAGAGCAGCATTATGATATTATTTCGGCGTTCATTAAATCGATGCGCGGGAGTGATCCCAATGGAGCTGTTTATTGGTTAGCAAGAATGATTTCGGGAGGAGAAGATATTAAATTCATTGCGAGAAGGATGCTTATTTTAGCTGCTGAAGATATTGGCTTGGCCAACCCGACTGCTCTGATGATTGCTAATAATTGTTTTCAAGCAGTGAATGTCATTGGAAATCCAGAAGCGAGAATCATATTAAGTGAAACAGCTATTTATCTCGCAGTATCTCCAAAAAGTAATTCTGCTTATATGGCAATTAATGAAGCGCTGGCTCTCGTAAAGCAAACGGGAAATCTGCCTGTTCCTTTACATCTTAGAAATGCGCCCACAAAACTGATGAAAGAGATGGATTATGGAAAAGAATATAAATATGCCCATTCTTACGAAGGAAATTTTGTAGATCAGGATTTTCTCCCACAAGAAATTAAGAATACTAAATTATACGAGCCAGGAAATAATGCCACCGAAAAGAAAATTTATGACGAGCTTAAGAAAAAATGGAGCACTAAATACTAAAAGCAAAAAAGGATACTCACTGAGTATCCTTTATATATTATAATTGAGAAGAATTATTTTACTTTACTTGTATAGGTTACAACTTTTCTTCCATTATTTTCCTGTACTTCTACATTGTTTAAAATCTCTGCATAAATCTTTGTTTCAGGATTTTTGAATTCGTACCCATCAATGAAAACAGGAGCATCTTTATCAACACCGTACATTTGATTAATTTGAGCAACTGTAAGTCTGTCTTGTCCTTCGTATCCTTTTTTGAACTTATATTCTGTAAGTCCGTTATCTGCTAAATAAGCATATTTTTTAAGATTTTGAGGCAGGGTAGCTTTCGTTTTAAGAACACCCTTACCTTGAAGTATGTCACCTTTAGTAGTGAACATATCTACGGTACCAACAACATCATTGGCAACGGCAAATTGTGTAGATGTATTTTTTTGAGCAAATAAACTTGCTGAAGCAAATAGTAATAAAGAGTAGAATAATTTTTTCATAGTCTATGGAATCTATAACTGTTAAAAACTTGATAAATATAGTTATTTTTTATAGAATGTGAATGGAATTTTAATTTAAATTAAAATTTAACGATAAATAATATGTTTTATTGAGATTCTAAGTTTTCATTTTCAACTTTTTTATCAACCATATTTTTAATGATATTTTTTAATCTCTGGAACATAAATGAGCTCAATAATAAGATAATACCTAACAGAATAAAAGCAATGATTCTTGAAATATTATCCATTTGCCATATATCGTAGGCATAAAGTTTTAAAATCATTAACCCAAGAAGTACAAAGCCAACTTTGCTTAGTTCTGTAATATTTTTCTTTAAACCGGAATAAATAAAAAGACTTGCAAGAATAGCCCAAATGATAGGTAAGTATAAAATACTAAAGTGCTTTTGTAATTTCCATGCTGTAGAGAGATTAGTGGCGTTTCCTAAAATATATAAATGATACAATTCACTGCTGATCACAATAACGAAGGTAATGGAAGCTAACCAATAAGAAATTTTTGTTTTGAAGAAATCAGATTCGGGTAAGATTTTCCAAAGAGTATAGACAAAAGGAATCCAATAGAGTAGATGTACGATATAAAAATTGCTATTAATATTCTTTAGTAAAATAGAGTTGACAAGTTCTGATGCTGAAAAAGTAACATTAAGGATCAATAAAAAAAAGAAAATAGATATTAATACGGTTTCCAGATCTTTATTAATATCTAATTTTTTACGGAATAACAAGATTACAAAAAGATAATACAAACTAAATAAGATTCCAATGCTGAAAATAAAAGAAGAAGGCCTCTCAGAAATATGATAAATGATTTCTAATAGCAAGGCAAAATAAATGACTCCAAAACTTAAAATTTTGAATGTATTTTCAAAGAAGCTATTGTCTTGTTTTTGTGTTTCTGGAAGCTTTTTTAGTAAAATCAAATTCGTAAGAGTAGTAATTACCGTTACCGAACTTGTTAAGAATACCGGGTTGAAAATAATTGCTAAATTCTTGACAGTATAATATTCTGCCCAAGTGATCATTTGTGTTATAATAACGAGAGGGAATAAGACATAAAAACAGATCTTGAAAATATTAAGATTTGTTTTCTTCCAGATAAATAATAATAAAGTGGCTTCAATAGCCCAAACCGTAGTGATTAAATGGGTTTTAAATTGCAAAGCAACGGCAATGGTAACAAGACTTATCGTAATTCCTGTAAAAACTGAATAGTTGGTTGTAAATTCTTTTTTATTGTATTCTTTGAAAAGCAATAAGCTATTTACAAAAGCAAAAATAAGCGGAAATATAATGATAGGTTCATATTGTAATTCATTAAAAATATAAACTAAACCAATGATGCTTGAGAAATTAATCAACACAAGCATTAAAATGTCAAAAGTAGAAAGTATGCTTTTTCTTACATAGCTCTGTAATGCGAATGCATAGAAAATAATGTAAGCGATTATGTAAAAATAAATGCTTAAAAGTTGTGTTTTTTCTATCGTCCAATAAGAGAGATAAACAGTTGTGAAAATAAAGGAGATCCAACCGACACTTTTCCATTGCTTCAAAAATGCTATTGTGAGCATTCCAACGTTTAAAACCATGATGTAAGTGAATAGGAAAAGATAGTTACTTTCTCCGGTACTGATCATTAATGGTGCTAAAAAGCCGCCAAATAATGAGAAGATAATTAATATTTCACTCTTATAATAATAGGAGAGTAAAATGGAAATTAAGGTAATAAAGCATGTGATGGCAAAAGCTATGTTTTGACTGAATAGTTGATATTCTCTAAAGGCAATGGTTGTTGTGAAGTATAAAATTGAAATTCCACCTCCTGTAATGATAGAAGAAAACACCGAATAGTTTTTCTTTAAAAAATGGCCAATCAACATAATCCCGGCTCCGATTAAGAATCCAACTCCGGCTCTTGCAGTTTCACCAATCCAGTTTTTATCGATTGCGTATTTAACGAAATATCCAATTCCTAAAACCAACGTGAAAATTCCAATAATCGTTAATGCATTCTGCTTTAAGAAATCAAAAATTGGAGTGGTCCAATCTTTTTGTGGAGGTAAAAGAACTTCTTCAGAAATATTTTGTTCTTCAGTACTTTGTTTAATTTCCTGAATGTTTTCATCTAAAACTGCGGATGCTTCAGGAATTGTTTGTTCTTGTTTTGCCTCTGTGACTGGGATATTTTTAAAGGCATTTTTTTTAAGCTCGCCAATTTCATCCTCAAGATGATTTATTTTTTTGTTGAGTTTATAATAGATTAAAAAGAAAAATATAAGTAATATAATTGAGAAGGAATTTTCCATTGATATGTTTTATGTATCAAATATAGATAAATGTAGGAGAAGGTCATCAATAATTAACCCATCAACAAATTAGATGATGGGCTAAATTATTTGAGTAATGAAAATAGAAAGCTATTTAATTTGATACTTTGTAAATATAAAAAGATCCAATACTGGATCCGAGTACTCCTGCATCAATAACTGAGGTTCCTGTAAGTCCGAATGATATTTTATCTCCGGTTTGCAATGGATACAGTGAGTTAATAGAACTGTCCGAAATGGTTAAACTTAAAACAAGCGGAACCGAAATACCGCTGAAAGTACAGTTGTCAATAAGAGTAGCTACAGCGGCTCTTGTTCTGAGGATACCTATACCGGTGCCGGTGGTAAGCAAGGAAGCTTGAAGGCCAGAGCCATAGCGGAAAGAAAATCCAATTGCATATGTGCCACTAGAAGGAACTGTATAAGTATGATCTGTATCAGTAAAAAGTGCTGGAGTTCCAACAGTTCCATCTGCTTGTAAAAAAGTTACAACCTGAAATCCAGAAGGAAATATTCCTAAACTTAATAAAGTTATACCTGTCGTTTTTTTTGCTGCAAATACAGATGCGTTTACTGATGAACTAATAAACGCTTGTGGAGTAATCTCAGCAATTTGAAAATCTCCACCAGTACCTTGGTTTGATAACAGAAGTTGGTAACCAGTGAGAGAGGTTGCCGTTGGAATACTTCTAATTTTCATTGTTCCATTTACATCCAGCATTGCAGTTGGAGTGGATGTTCCGATCCCGACTTGCGAAAATGCAGAAATGGTGATAAGGGATAAAATTGCACTACAAATTTTAGTTTTCATGTCAAAATAATTTAATTATTGATGGTTAATTCAGTTAGTTTTCTATTTGTAGTGAAGCAAAAACTATGCCTGCTGTTTAGTATTTATTTAACATAAATTAAGATGTGGTATTATAATTTTAATTTTAACATAATTAATAATTAAAATTATGATACACATTGGGTTATATATGTGAATTTGATAAGTTGAAAGAGTTGTTTTTAATTGACGAGTTCTATTTTAATAAATCACTGTTTAGTTATGTATCGTATAAAAAAAATGATACTCCCTTGGAATAAGGCAGTATCATTGATTTAATTTATCTTTTTAAAGTGAATTAATTGGATATTTTGTAGACATAAAAAGAAGTAGCACTTGTACTCAATGAACTTGCTCCCAAAGCACCGCTATTGGTAAGTCCAAAATATAGTTTATCACCAGCATTTAAATTGTGGATAGAATTGATGTTTGCCTCCGATATGGTAAGTGCTAGAAGTCCTAAATTAATTCCGTTAAAATTTCTTGTTTCCAACACTGAAAAATTACCATTTGTATTTTTCAGAATTCCAATTCCCGGACCGCCGGTTAATAAAGATGCCTGTATTCCGGATCCATAGCGGAAATAAAATCCTACAGCATACACTCCGGTTTCAGGTACAATATAGGAATTATCAGAATTCGATAATAAAGTAGGAGTACCTACTGTGGTGTCTGCCTGTACAAAATTGACTTGTTTCCATGTGGAAAATAGAGTGAGACTTAATAAAGAAATACCGGATGTCTTTTTTGCCGAGAAGACGGTAGGGTTCGTTTTTATGCTGGTAAATATTGAACCAGGGTCAATCTGTGATACTTCCGAATTATTTTGGTTAAGTACCATAATCTCGTAACCGGAAAGAGTCGTTGTTTTAGGAACTTGCCTAATCATTGTATTTCCGTTTACGTCTAGTGTAGATTTGGGATCTGATGTTTTTATCCCAACCTGAGCAAATATAGCCATTGAAAAGATGATAAAAATCGCATTTGTAAGTTTGTTCTTCATAATATAAATTATATATTGATGTATTTATACAATATTTGTACCTTATAAATGATATTTAGATAAGTTTAACGTGTGTTATTTTGTGAAAATCGCAATGAGTAAGGTGTGATCAATTTACCTATACTTTTATTTTTTTCTTATAATTTAAATTAAAATCGAAAATATTAAATTTAGTATGGTTGTTTTGGTTTATTTTTTCTTATTGTTTTTAGTGAAATGATAATGACTAAATATTAAAATATAAGAGTTTAAAACTGTTCTAAAATTTTGATAATGTTAACTAATTTTATGATAAATATTTAAATTTTTTTATGCAATCTCTAAGTATAAAAATAAATAGTGTCTCAAATTGGGACACTATCTAATAAATTTTAGGGTAAGAATTTTAGTTTTAGCTTTTTAAAAGAAACTCTTTATAATTTCCAAGAAAATCTACTTCAGCGTGTATAGATTTTAATTCTTCTAAAGCATTTTCATGTAATATAGCATCCCATTTTCCTACTACATTAATAAAGAAGAAATAATTCCCAAGACCTGTTTTTAGTGTTCTGGATTCAATCTTGCTTAAATTCATTTTTCTCCATGCGAAAACAGATAAGACCTGATGAAGGCCTCCCGCGTGATCTTCAGGTAACGTAATCAGTAATCCTGATTTTTCACCCAAAACATCTAGCACTTCATTATTATATATATTGTGTTGTTTTGATATAACAATAAATCGGGTATGGTTTTGCTCAAAATCCTGAATATTACGATTGATAATTTTCAGACCATATAAATTAGCCGCAAACTGATTGGCAACTGCCGCTCTTTTAAGTTCAGGATGTTCCGAAATATATTTTGCTGCTGCAGCAGTTGATGAAAAATCCTGTTTTTGAACGTTTTTATAGGTAGTATCTAAAAAATGGAAACTCTGAGCCAATGCCTGTGGATGAGAATAGATCTTCTCAATTTCATTAGCATCATTATCTGGATGAATCATCAGGTGGTGGGCGATAGGCATTACCGCTTCGGCCTCTATCTTTATAGATGAGGTTTTGTATAGATAATCCAACGTCATTGAAACGGTGCCTTCTATTGAATTTTCTAAAGGAACCACAGCTTTATCTACTTCGCCTTTTTCAACGGCTTCAAAACAGTCTAAAATATTAGTCTGTGGCAAAAGTTCTTCATTGGGGAATAATTGGGCAGTGGCAAGTTGAGTGAAACTTGCGTGAGGACCCAAAAATGCGATCTTCATCATAATTGTTTATATATTATATTCTTTTTTGTACTGAATTGAAGTTCAAATATGGTAATAATAATTTAAAACCAATGCCTGTTATCTTAAATTTTGAACTCTAAATTTTAAGATTTCCAATGGTCTTCAATTAGCTTCATTAGAATATCAGGACACTTGATGATTTTGTTCATTTTTGCATCCAAAAAAAATAAAGTTGTTGAAGCTTCTGTAATTTTAATATGCTCCGAATTGTAAATTTCATACTCAAATTCAATTTTTACCCCCGGAATTTTTTTTATGAAAGTATGAATTTCTAATTCTTGGTCATACAATGCGGGCTTCAAATACTTGATTTTATACTCTGAAACCGGTAGCCAAATTCCCTGATTCTCAATCTCATCATATGACATTCCGATGCTTCGAAAAAGCTCAACTCTTCCAATTTCAAAGTATTCTGCATAGTTGCCATAATAGACGTATTTCATGGGGTCTGTCTCTCCGTAACGTACTCGTATTGAGTGTGTTGTGTGTATCATTTTTGTTGCTTAAATATACATACAAATATATTTTTAAATAATCAATACCTCCAAAATTTTTTTATGAAAATAAAAAATTGGAACTTTGTCTTCCTCCTAAAAAGAGACTAACAAAGAATTAATCGGGGCATAAAAATGAACGAAAATTTAATGATGATATGGCAGAGGTGCCTTCAGTTTATGCGAGATAATCTCAATGCTGCTGAAGACAGTTCTGATCTAAAAAAGCTTGAAAAATCTTTCGACTTACTATTTGACAAGGTTCAGCCAGTTTCTTTGGTTGACAACAACCTTACGTTGATGGTTCCGAGTGATTTTTACAAGGAATATATTGAGGATAATTACCTATCCCTTCTTTCTGCTGCCCTAAAGAAAAATATTGGTAAAGGAGTTAAATTATGGTATTCTGTAATGGAAAATAAGCCTTTTGGTTTAGAAAAACCTGTTACAATGAATATGAAAGGGAAAAGTGTTCCTACTCCGAAAGTTCAAGAAACAATGCCTCAAGGCTTTTCATCTAATATCGTTAATCCTTTTGTACTTCCGGGAATCAAAAAAGTAAATATTGATTCTAACCTAAAAGCTGATTTCTCATTTGATAATTATATAGAAGGAGAAAGCAATAAATTTGCTGCTACTGTAGCAAGATCTATCGCCAAAAGACCTGGTGCAACAGCTTTCAATCCTTTGTTCTTATATGGAGGTTATGGAGTGGGGAAAACCCACTTAGGACAGGCAGTTGGTCTGGAAGTAAAAAGCCAGTTTCCTGATAAAGTGGTTCTTTATTTGTCTTCTGAAAAATTCATTCAACAGTTTATTTCAGCAGCAAAAGCGCATAAGCAAACTGAGTTTGCTAATTTTTACCAAATGGTAGATGTTCTGATTATCGACGATATTCAGTTCCTTTCCGGAAAATCTGCTACACAGGATAGTTTCTTCCACATTTTTGATTATTTGCATCAAAACGGAAAACAAATCATCCTTACATCAGATAAGGCTCCTGTAGATATTATGGATATCCAAGACAGAATTGTTTCTCGTTTTAAATGGGGACTTTCTGCAGAAATAAAATCTCCGGATTTACAAACTCGTAGACAAATTATTGTAGACAAATTAAGTAGAGACGGAATCGTTTTAACAGATGATATACTAGATTTCCTAGCTACTGAAACTAAAACGAACGTAAGAGAATTAATTGGAGTTATTAACTCTGTAATTGCTTACTCTACTGTTTATAAGAGAGATATGAGTCTTGAATTGTTAAAAGAGACCATAAGTAAAATTGCTGCAACTCAGAAAAAAATCATTAATATTCCTTACATTCAGGAAGTTGTTTGTGATTATTTCGGAATTAAAAAAGAACAGCTTTTATCCAAGACAAGAAAAAGAGAAATCGCACTTCCAAGACAATTGGCAATGTACTTCTCAAAAGAATTAACAAATTCTACATTCACTAAAATTGGTATGGAAATGGGCGGAAAAGACCATTCAACAGTAATGTATGCCTGTGACACGATCAAGGATGTTTCTAAGATCGACAAAGAAGTGAAAAAATACGTAAAAGAACTTGGAGAAAGAATCAAACACTAAGATCATTACTTAAAGATAACGAAGATGAAGAATAATATTATTCTTCATTTTTTGTTTAGTTTTGTCAGAAGAAAAATGACAACTTTTTATAATTTACATTTTAAACTTTAGATTTAATGATATGAAAATATTGATGGTCTGTTTAGGAAATATATGCAGAAGCCCTTTAGCAGAAGGTATTATGAAGGTAAAGCTTCCTGAAAGTTTTTTTGTTGATTCTGCGGGAACCATTTCTATGCATGAAGGAAAACATCCCGATTCAAGATCCATCAAAATTGCAACTAATCACGGAATCGATATTTCAAAACAAAGATCCAGACCGATTGTAAAATCAGATTTTGAAACTTTTGATAAAATCTATTGTATGGATATCAATGTATATCAAGAAGTTATTTCCAGAACTAATAATGAAAAATATCGTCAGAAAGTTTCTTTGTTTTTGGAAGCCGCCGGAAATCACAAAAATACAGAAGTTCCGGATCCTTATTGGGGAGATCTGAATGATTTTGAAGAGGTCTTCCAGCTGTTGGAAGAAGGTTGTAATACAATCGCTCAACAGCTCACACATAATGTATAATTCATAACGCTACATAAAATGCTTTTTTTACTACCAGCTTATTTATCTGAAAACACTTCTATTAATCATTTTTCGCCTGTTTTGAAAGACTATATCATGCAGACGGACTATTTCTTCGTCGAGAATGAAAAGACCGCAAGAAAGGTGGTTAAATTCTTTGCTCCCGAGAAAAAACAATCGGATCTGAAACTGTTTTTATTAGATAAGTACACCGAAAATAAAGATATCAAAGAAGCTCAGGAATTGATGTTGAAAGGACAGGATTTTGGACTGCTTTCCGAAGCCGGACTTCCTTGTATCGCCGACCCTGGAAACCTGATCGTAAAATGGTGTCACGAAAAAAACATTCGTGTTGTCCCAATTTCAGGGCCTTCATCTATTATTTTAGCTTTGATTTCCAGTGGTTTTAACGGACAGGAATTTAGCTTTAATGGATATTTACCGATTGAAAAAGGCGAAAAGAAAAAGCAGATTGTTCAGCTGGAAGGCTTGGTTCAAAGAACAGGATATTCACAGATTTTTATGGAAACTCCTTATCGAAATAATGCCCTTTTTGAAGATCTAACTAAATTTCTTTCACCCAATACAAAGCTTTGTATCGCTGCCAATATCAACGATCCTGAACATGAATTTATCAAAACAAAAACGATAAAAGAATGGCAAAAACAAAAACCTGAACTGCATAAAGTTCCGGCTGTTTTTGTTTTAGGTAAATAGTCTTGTTAAGGTCATTGCGAACCGTAGGTGAAGCAATCTCAATTTTACAATAATATGAATGAGATTGCTTCGTTGCTTCGCTCCTCGCAATGACGAAAAAACTTATTTTGTTTTTCTTCTTGATCTCCATTTTCTCCATAAAAAGACAATCAGAGGAATCAATAAAAAGAAAGGCCAAAAGGATATTATTCCCAATATAAAACTCACAAAACTGTTCCAGCCTTCTGTAATAGAATCTCCAAAACGGCTTCCAAAACCAATTTTCGAAGTAGCCGAACTTCTTACTTTTTCTTTATATAAACTTAAATTCAGGGTGCTGTAATTTACTCGATCATCGATGAAACGAAGTCTGCCTTCTGAAACATCAATTTCATCTTCTAATTCTCGGATATTTTCCTGAATTTCAAGAATGTCCTTAGTTGTGGCTGCACTTTTAAGCATATCTCTATACTTTTCAAGGTAGATTTTCTTATTTGCTAATTTTATAGAAACATCTGTATATTCTTCAGTAACATCATTGGATGAAATGTTTTTAGATAAAACGGAGCCTATTCCATCAGAAAATGAATTGATTAACGCATCAAAATTCTTGTGTGGAACACGAATGACTAAATTTAAATTTTCATCGGTATCTGTATTTCGGAATTCTTCTTTTTGAATGTAAGCTTGATTTTTTTTCAAAATTTCAGAGGTCTGAAGTTGTGCTTTTTTAATATCTCCCACCTGAAGCCTCATATCTCCATTTTTGATGATTTTCTTTGAAATCGTATCTCCGTTTTTGACAGCTCCGTTTTCTGTTTTATTGGATGTTGAAGCGACTGTTGCTGCTGAGCTATTAGGAATTTCTTCTTTCGGCGATGAGGGAGGTGGCGGAAGATATTTATCAGAAGGTTTTTCCTCAAGGACTTCCATTAAGTCAGCTTTAACTTGGATGGGTTCCTGTTTTTTACAATGAATGAGGAGAAGGAAAAATAATGGTAGAAGTAATTTTCTCATGGATAAGTTTTGCTGAATCTTATCAAAAACTATGCTTAAAATGAGAGTTTGATTTCTAATTTTCAATAAATCATGAATATTAATGTAAAAGCTTTATTAATTCTAATTAATACCGTTTTTAAAGGGATAGAATTCAAATTATTTTATATTTTTATTGAATGAAAAAGAGTCTTTTAGCATTTGTGTTTTCTCCATTTTTGATGTATGCTCAGGAAGTTCCTACATTAACAGATGAAATGGCGATGAAATTAGCCGATAAACCTATTCATTGCATCAATCAGGAATATCCGAATAAAACGGCACATATCATTAATAATGAGAAGGAGGTTCCTCTTACTCCTAAAGATCTGCATCCTAGTTTTTATGGTTGCTTTGACTGGCATAGCTCCGTTCACGGACATTGGATGTTGGTAAGGTTATTAAAAACAAAGCCCAATTTGGCGAATGCAAAAGAGATTGAAAAGATTCTTGATCAATCGTTTCAAAAAGAAAATCTTCAGACAGAAGCTGATTATTTTACCAAATATCAGTTAACCACAACATTTGAAAGAACATATGGATGGGCTTGGGTGCTAAAGCTTGATGAAGAATTAGCAACTTGGGACCATCCTAAAGCTAAAATTTGGCATCAGAATTTGAAACCTTTAACGGAGAAAATTTTAAATTCATGGAAAGCGTATTTACCTAAGCAAACCTACCCAAACAGAACCGGAGTTCATCCCAATACTGCTTTTGCAATGGCTTTCGCACTCGATTGGGCCAGAGCAAATCAAAACAAAGAATTTGAAAATCAATTGGTAGAAAAGGCAAAATACTTCTTTTTAAAGGATGAAAAAACGCCTGCTTACTTAGAGCCTGATGGTTCAGATTTCTTTTCGCCAAGTTTAGAAATTGCAGATTTAATGAGAAGGGTTCTTCCTCAAAAGGAATTTGTAAAATGGCTAAATACTTTCTATGAAAAACGAAGTATAGAGAATATTGAGAAAATTCCTGTCGTAAGTGATTTGTCTGATTATCAGACTGTTCATTTGGTTGGTTTGTCTTTCACAAAAGCATGGTGTATGAAAGGAATTGCTAAATCTCTCCCAGATAATCATCCATTGAAAAAAGAATTCCAAAAAACGGCTACTGTATTTTTAAACAACGGACTTCCATTGTTATTCCAAGGGAATTATGGAGGTGATCATTGGTTGGCAAGTTTTGCAGTGTATGCGTTGGAAGATTAATATCTGATTCCTAATTTTTTTAAAATATAACTTAAAAGCCAAATTGGTCCTATCAAAAGAAACTGTAAATCTTTGAGGAAAGACGGTTTTTTACCTTCAATCTTATGTCCCACAAACTGTAAAATCCAAGTAATCACGAAAACACTTAGATAAACAATCCATGAACGGTTACCAAAATGAATGTTGATGTCAAAGGTAAAATGCTCCATTAAAAGCATGGCAATAGCCATAATAAGACTCACCAATAAAGAAAGTCTTATGTAGAATGCTGTCACCAAAACTACTGCTATAATACTCACAATACTGATGCATCCGTAGTAAGGGGCACAGAAATGAGGAGACGGTATGAGGGAGATAAAACCTAAGATCGTCCAAAAGATTAAGGGCACGCAGATCCAGTGAATCAGTTTGTTAGTCATATTTCTATGGCTTTCGGCATACTCTGCAAAGAATAGATCAATCTTTCTCATAATAGGGAGTTTGGAAAATACTAAATTAATAAAATTTTGTAATCGCAAAGCATATTGCTTACATTTGTGTTATGTCTGTCTTAGAAAAGTTTGGAGTAGAGATTTTTACACAAAAAAATATTTTCGAAAGGATCTCTGCCGATAAGCCTTTTCGTCCGGATAACCCTGCTTTTATTTTTATTAAAACGGGTACCATAAAGCTCAAACAGCATTTTCGTGATTTGGAGCTTTCTGAGAATATGTTTATGGTCACTGATCCGCAAACAATTTACGAAATGGTTTCTGTGAGTGATGATTTTCAATCCAGAATGGTTTCTTATAAAAGAGAATTTATTTCTGCGTTATCATTGAAATTCAATAGATTAATTACCTATCGTTATTTTCGTCAACAGATGAACATTGGCGTTCCTTTTCACCAGGACGAAATGGATGTTGTTTGGAAAAGCGTGAACTTTCTGAAATATATTTTGGATTCACCCACTGAGATGACGTACAAAAAAGAAATTGTAGAACATTTGTTCTCCGTTTTTTGTTATCAAATGGCAGGAATTATTTCTAATGAAGATAATAATTCAATGAGCCAGATGTCCAGACAGGAAGAAATTGTTTTTAATTTCCTGACAGATCTTGCAGAACATCATCTTACAGAGCGAACGGTTGAGTTCTACGCCGAGCGGCAGTCGATTACAACGAGACATCTTTCTTCGGTGGTGAAGACAATAACAGGGAAGTCGGCAAGCCAGATCATTGCAGTAATTGTGATGAATGAAGCCAAAGTGCTTTTAAACTCCTCAAAAAAGCCTGTTTCAGAGATTTCATCCATCTTGGGATTTAGTGACCAGTACTCATTTTCTCACTTTTTTAAGAAGCATTTGGAGGTAAGTCCAAGCCAATATCGAAATCAGTTCGAAAGCTAGAATCTTACATTTGAACATCTTTTTCCAATTCTCAAGCATTTCATTGAGCTTCTTTACACGCTAACTTTGTACTCGTAAAACAAGGTAAAATGGTAAAGAATATAAAAACAGCACTATCACTCGTGATAGCACTATTTCCTGCGCTGTTTTTTTCACAAGAAATTAAACAGCTGACAGCGAATGAAGTCGCCGAACTGGCACTACAAAATCATCAGCAATTAAAGGTTTCGGCTCAGAATATTGACATTGCGAAACAAAATACGAATGTTACAAAACTGCAAAAGCTGCCTACAATTACGGCTTCTACAAGTCAGTTTTATTTAGGGAACGTGTTGGCAATCGACAAAGATTTTTCAAATTCAACCAATATTCCGATGCCTCATTATGGAAGTTCTTACGCGGTACAGGCGACTCAACTGATCTTTAAAGGTGGATTGGTGAATAGGTCTATTGAAATGGCCGGACTTCGTGAGCAATTATCAGAATTGGATCTGGAGAAAAATAAGCAGGATGTCAAACTTTTGGTGATCTCTAATTATTTGGATGTTTATAAAATTTTAAACCAAGAATCGGTTTTTCAAAATAACAAAAAGCTGGCTCAGGAACGTTTGAAAAACATTCAAAAATTCTATCAGCAAGGAATGGTTACCCGAAATGAAGTGATTCGTGGAGAATTGGCTATCAAAAACTTAGATCAGGGAATTTTAACGCTAGCGAATAACAAGAAAATACTTAATTATAATTTAAGTATTGCATTGGGTTTGCCATCTGATACTGAGATTATTCCGATTGAAAGTTTATCTAACAAAGAATCGGGAATTGGGATGGATTATTATTTTGATTTAGCCCATAACAGCAATCCGCAAATGAAATCTGCGAAGACGAATATGGATGTTGCCGATAAAAATATTGAGATCATTAAAACCGATAAAATGCCAACGTTAGCAGGGTTTGGAGGGTATACTTTACAAAGACCGATTACTACGAGAAATCCTGTCTTGGATATGTATTCAGGAGGTTGGCAAACAGGAATTTCTTTGAGTTATAATATTGATAATCTGTATAAAACGAAAGAAAGAGTGAAGCTTGGAGAGCTGCAAAAAAATCAGGCTAATGATGCCATGACGTTGGTTCAGCAAAATATAGATATGGGAGTGAATGCTGCATATGTTAAATATCAGGAATCTATTCTGCAAGCCGGAATTTTGGATGAAGCTAAACAGTTAGCTGAAGAAAACTACAAAATTACGGAGGCTAAATATCTGAATCAATTGGCTGTACAGGCTGAAATGATCGATGCTCAAAATCAAAAACTACAATCTGAACTGGATTTTGCGAATGCAGAGATCAATGTATTGTATCAATATTACAATCTTTTGAAATCTACAGGAACGCTTTAATTTTTTAAACTGAAAATCAAACAATGGAAAACAAGGAACAAAATACTCAAAATATAGCACCACAAACAGTTCAGGCTCCTGAAAAACCGAGTGTTGCTCAAAAGAAGAAAGAAAATAAAAAGAATAAGATAAGAGCGATTATTTCAAACACGATCGTTTTTTTACTGATCGGTTTCGGACTGTTCTGGTTGGTTCGTGAATATTTTCATATCGGAGATAAAACGTATACAGAAGCTGCTCAGGTAGAGGAATTTATTAACCCAATTAATACGAGAGTTTCGGCATATATCAAAGAAATAAAATTCATTGAACATCAACAGGTGAAAAAAGGAGATACATTGGCTGTTTTGGATGATCGTGAGATTGTAACTCAATTAGGACAGGCGGAAGCAGCATATCAAAATGCGTTGGCACAACGTTCGGCGACTTCTTCTTCAGTAAACACTGTTTCCAATAACGTAAGTGTTATGGAATCTAATATTGCCGGAGCAAAAGCAAGACTTTGGAATGCTGAGCAAAATTTAAACAGATATAAAAACCTGTTGGCTTCTGAAGCGGTAACAAGACAGCAATACGACCAGGTAAAAACGGAATATGATGCGCAAAAAGCGGCGTATGAAACGTTTGTTAATCAGAAGCAATCTGCCAATCTTTCAACTACGGAAGTAAGGAGCAAATTAGGAATCAATGATGCGGAGATCAAAAGAACGAAATCGGCTTTGGATATGGCTAAGATCAATCTTTCTTATACCGTAATTACGGCACCTTACGATGGTGTAATGGGAAGAAGAACGATTTCAGAAGGGCAGTTAATTCAACCCGGTCAGCAAGTTGCAACGATTGTTTTGAACGGTCAAAAATGGGTAACCGCCAACTTCTTAGAAAGTCAAATGCCTAATATCAAAATCGGAGAGAAAATGATGATGACTGCAGATGCTTTGGGCGGACAACAATTTGAAGGAATTGTTACGGCAGTTTCAGCAGCAACAGGATCAAGATATTCAAGTGTGCCGACGGATAATTCTACCGGAAACTTTATTAAAGTTCAGCAAAGAATCCCCGTAAGAATTGAGTTTACGAATTCTAATAAAAAAGAAGATATTGCTCAGCTGAGTGCAGGAATGAATATGAATATCAGTATTAATAAATAGTCAGTTGTGAATCGTTAATAGGTCAATTTGGATATGAAAATTCACAATTGATGTATTGCAATTTACAATCAAAATAATTAATTATCAACATGTATAACAAAGGACTATATCACGATTGGGTACCAAAACCCATACAGCTTTTGCTGATTGTATTGCTGCTTGCCGTAGTGATGCCATTGGGTGGAGTATTCACGGGAAATATCAGTTATCTGGTGAGCGGTACCGGTGCTATGACCGAATATTTCATGTGGGCCAATTATGCGACAACCATTGGTATGGGAGCATGTATGCCGATTGTTATGAGATTCAAAATGAGGTTTAAAGTTCGTGATAAAATGATTGTTTTATTGGTTCTTTTGGGTTTGTTAAGTTATCTGAATGCTACGACAATTGATCCGATGATCTTTATTTTTACCTCATTAATTATCGGATTTCTAAAAATGATGGTTACGATAGAATTGTTCTTACCATTAATGGCGATGATCGGTAACAGAGGAATGTTTTATGGTGCATTTTACACCTTCGTTTTAGTGATGAACCAAGTGGCAGCGTATTATGCGGTGGAAGTTTCTATTCAATATAATTGGCAGCAATTCTATATTTTAATATCGGTTTTCTGTTTTATTTTGGCGCTTTTGCATTGGATCTTTATGCACGATAAATATTTTGCTTTAAAAATTCCGTTGCATTATATTGATTGGTTGAGCATTTTACTTTTCGTTTCAACATTCATGTTCTCAGCGTATGTTTTCTCTTTTGGGAAGCAACAGGATTGGTTGAATTCAAGTAAAATAATCAACGCAAGTATCGCTGCTTTTGTAAGTTTTGCGTCGTTGGTATTGAGACAATTAACCTTAAAGAGACCTTACTTAGCTTTCACCATATTTTCAAAAAATAATGTTCAGCACGGATTATTTATGTTGCTGTGTCTGGGAATGTTTTTAGGAACAACTTCTATTCAGAATACATTTGCCGTAGGAGTGTTAGGATATGACCAATTGACGAACGCAAGATTAAATTTATTAATGATTCCAGGATTGGTTTTAGCAGGTGTAACAGCCATATTTTGGTTTAAAAAAGAAATACCGTTGAAGATGTTTATTTTTTCAGGCTTTTCAGCAATGATGGGCTATGCGATTATCATGTACTTTTCGATGGTCTTAGAATTTTCTTATGATGGTTGGTATTTACCGATGTTTCTGAAAGGATATGGAATGGGTTCACTGTTCATCTCAGTCTGGTTTTATACACTGGATAAATTAGCATTGGATGATATGCTAGCCGCCATTGGATTGGTATTGGTTTGGAGAACATTTTTTGCTGTTGGTTTTTTCTCAGCAATATATTCTTGGTTTCAATATCATTTTCAGATTGTTGCGGTTGGTGACTTAGCGGTTTATATGGATGGAATGACGATAAGTCCACAAAATGTAGCCGCCAATATGAAAGCCATTCAATTGAATGCAATTATTGCGGCCAGTAAAAAATTATTCGGATATATTATTCTTGCTGGTTTTGGAATATTGGCTTACGTTATAACCCATCATTTTGGAAGAGAACAATTTACGTATGTCCGATTTGTAAGAATGCTGAGTGGAAAATCGGTGATCGCTAGAAGAAGATTAAGAGAACGAAAAAGATTACTTGAAGATATAAAAGACGCAGCCGGGCCTGCGATGTAAAGATACCTTGTTTTTCACTTGTAGAACTCCATTTTATTGTAAAGTGGGGTTCTACTTTTTTTAGGAAAAGGCAATGATTAAATGCTTTTGTTTGAGCTTTTATTTTGTAGAGTTGGTTTTTCGCAAAGGCGCAAAATTTTAAAAAAATATTGTTGTAAGGCGCAAGGATTTTATCTTCGATAAAATTGATTATGTTATAATTAGCCATATGTTTTGTTATTCCTTAGGAGTCTAAATGATTAATTTTCATTGGGATATATAACTTTCTCAGAAATGCCCGAAATATATTATAATCGGATATAAAAATGAAAATCTTTGCGCCTTAGCGATATTCCAAAAGAAATCCATGAAGAAGGAAGAATCAAATGTCGATGCCGAAATATGAAAAAATTCATGCTATGTTATTTTTATTGATTCTAAATAATAGTTAAATTTGGAAATATTTATAAAACTTTTAATTAGAAGAATGAAAAAGCAGTATGTAGTAATAGCTTTATTGATTTCGGGAACTGTATTTTCCCAGGCAACACAAGATTCACTCAACTCTAAAAGCATTGAAGATGTAGTAATTGTAGCGTCAAGAAAACCTACCAAGATCTCTGAAATTCCCGGAACAGTTTGGGTGGTACAGAAAGAGAAAATTCAACAGCAGGCAAAAAGTGGAGTTCCGATTAAAGAGATGCTGGCGATTTTAATTCCAAGTATGGATATTGGTCCACAAGGAAGAACGAATTACGGACAAAACATGAGAGGACGTTCTGCATTGGTGATGATTGATGGGGTTTCTTTAAACAGTATTCGTTCAATCAGTCGTCAGTTGGATGCAATTGATCCTTTTAATATCGAAAGAATTGAGGTGCTTTCAGGAGCAAGTGCAATTTATGGTGGAAATGCAACAGGTGGAATCATTAATATTATTACTAAAACGCCATCCAAAAACGGAATCAGTGGAGAAACTGAATTAGGCGCTCGTACAGGTTTTATGGGAAGTGATGACCATGATTTCCGTGTAGCGCAGTCTATTTCAGGAAAAGGAGAGAAGTTTTTCGGAAGATTAGGAATTGCCTATCAACAAAATGGTGGGGTATACGGAGCCGATGAAAAGCAACTTTTAACCGATATTACGCAAACCGATCTTCAATATAATCAGACCATTGATATCTTGGCAACCGGAGGATATAAGTTTAATAACAAACATAAAATTACCGCTTCTCTTCAATATTATAATTCTAAATTTAATGGGGACAGAAGTCTTTATTTAGGTGAAAATTTAAGCGCTTTTACCACTAAAAATGCGAGTTTATTGGGAATGAGAGATGGTTTTTCTTCTGATAAAAATGTAGGAACCGAACGTTATATGGGAACGGTAACCTATAATGGAAATGATATTTTAGGAGGTCAGGATCTGTATGTTCAATTTGCTACCCGTGGTGAAAAATTAGGATTTTATCCTTTTCCGGGAAGTGTGAAAATTCCTGCAACCACTTCTTATATGTCGTCTTCTCAACAAGATACTTATTATTCAGGATTAAAAGCGTTGCTTTCTAAATCTTGGAAAGGTCTCAATGTAACGTATGGAGTAGATGTTGATCTTGAGAAATTCGAAGGCACACAATCTGTTTATGATATTGCCAAAACAATGTCTAGCGGAGGGTTGGTGAATGAAACAAAATACAGCTTAGGAAGATATCCGACCAATCATTCTCAAAGTTATGCAGGATATGTTCAGGCGAAATATAACATTCTTCCAAAACTACAATTGAACGGAGGAGTTCGTTACCAAAACATCAATGTAAAAGTAGATGATTTTGTAGGATCCCAGCAGCAGACACAAGTGGCAATGGGTTATGGGAAATCGGCTTCTGCGATTCCCGGAGGTAGCAGTTCATATAATGTGACACTTGCAAATGCCGGATTGTTGTATAAATTCAATGAGCAGCATCAGGTTTGGGGAACTTTCTCTCAAGGGGTAAGTTTAGCGGATCCTTCAAAATATTATGGAATCGGGAATTATAATTTGAATACCGTAACCGGAAACTGGGATGTTGTTTCAAGTATCAACGTACAGCAGCAACCTTTGCAGGCGATAAAAACCAATCAGTTTGAAGTAGGCTACCGTATCAATAAAGGTGGGTTAAGAGGTCAGATTGCAGGATTTTTAAGTAATTCTGATAAGTCGATTGCAGTTGATAAAACCACTTTCCAGATTCTTGTGAATGATCTGAAACTAAGAAATATGGGAATTGAAGCCGAAATTTCCTATACCCTAAACAATGGCGTTTACTTCGGAGCCAGCGGATTGTTGATCAAATCAGAAGTTGACAATAAAGGAGAATGGATAAAGCAGGAGATTTACAATGCTTCCCCTTCAAAATTGGTGACCTACATCGGGTATAATGTTAAAAGCTGGTCATTCAGATTCCAGTCGCTTCAAAACTTCAAGTTAAGGGATAATATCAATAATGAAATTGACGGATATAATACCTCAGATCTAATGGTAGGCTACCGATTCAATTGGGGTAAATTTAATTTAGGGATTCAAAACGTGTTTAATACAGATTATCAAACCATCTGGAGCAAGCGTTCTCAGGTGTTGTACTCTTCTTACGGACTTCCTGAATTGTTTAATTATAAAGGAAGAGGAAGAACATTTAACCTTTCATACACATTTGATTTTTAATTATTTGAATTAAGATTGTCTTAATTTAAATCTAATATATCACACATCCGGCTTCTTTACTTTCATAGAGAAGTCGGTTTATTAATTTTTAAAAAAACTTTCAGTTATGGCTACAAATTCAATAGGGCAGATTGTTGCTGAGGTAACAAGAAAAGAATATATCACAGAACATTATATCAGAGTGTATTTATATTCTACAGATATTCTACAGTTTAAAAATACAACCATTGGAGATAACAATAAAATTGCAGTTCCTCCAAAAGGATTGAATGAGATTCATTTCCCGACGTTAGATGAAAACCATCAATGGATTCATCCGTCAAAAGAAGTAGCACCAAGCGTAAGAACATATACGCATCGTGGAATTGATCTCGAGAAAAATGAAATCTTTATTGATTTTGTAGACCACGGCGATGGCGGACCAGCCTCAAGATGGGTGAGAGAAGCAGAAGTAGGTTCTAAATTAGGTGTGATGATGCGCGCTGAAGGAAAAGAGCTCTATCCTCAGGCAGATTGGTACTTTTTAATTGGCGACGGAACAGCAATTCCTGTATTGAGCGCCATTTTGGAAACGCTTCCGGAGACTGCAAAAGGAGTGTGTATCATTGAAGTTCATGGAAAAGGAGACGAACAAGTGCTGGAAACAAAAGCAGATATTACATTTATCTGGGTTCACAATCCGGAACCTCATGTGAAAAGTGAGTTGGCCCAAGTGGTTAAAACCATTAAAATTTCTGAAACCTCAAAATTCGGATATGTGGCGGCAGAATTTTCAAGTGTAAAAGAAATTCGTTCTTATTTGAGAAAAGAAAAAAGCTGGACACAACAGGAATTATACGCCTATTCTTACTGGAAAGCCGGAGTCGCAGAAAATGAATCTCAGGCGGATAGGCAGAAGGAAAAAGAGATTGTGGAATAATAGATATTCTAGACTTATATATATTAAAAGAACCTCAGATATGATTTTCTGAGGTTCTTTATTTTTCTGAAATATTTAAACTTTTTATTTTAACCACAAAAGGAACAAAAGATTAACACATTATTTATTTAAGTTGATTATAAACTGTAAATAAGAACACATAAGTTTTAAAAAAATCTTTGATTTTTACTCTTTTGCAACCTTTTGTTTTCAAAAAATAATTAAACTTTAATAGTACACTAAAAGCTTTTGCTTCTTTTGTGGTTAATTTCCAATTTAGATTAAGCCTACTTCTAATTTCTCAAAAACTGTCCAATTCCTGTAGAATCGAACGTGAAAGTATTTTGATTTTCAGCTTTGTCTAATTTTTTACTGATGGTTAAGGCCCATAAAACTAATTCTTTGCAGAAGTTTTGATCTTCGATACTTAATTCTGAAGTATTTTCTTCAACAACTTCTACCAAAGGCTTGATGTTGTTGAGTTTGCTGTAGAATTCTTCATCAGTATCGGTGTAATTAAGTTCAAGGTGGTTCTTATTAAACCATTTAATTAAATCGGTGTACGGATTTTTTATTCCGTCTTTTTCCAGTTTAGAGATACGGGGGAAAATGTTTTCAAATTGTATCATGACCGCTTTGTCAATCAGTATTTTCGCTACATAATCTGCACCTTCCTGTTCACCCTCATATACCAATTCAATTTTTCCTGTTATTGATGGAATAATCGATAAGAAATCAAGCAAACGAACCGTAGTTTTTTCTGCATCTGATTCGATTAATCTTAATTTGGCTGCAGCGACTAAATTTTCCATTGCACTGATGGTAAGTCTTGCACTTACGCCACTTTTCGCATCAACATATTCGCTGTCACGGGCTACAAAAGCAACCTGCTCTAAAAGATCTTTTGCTAAATTAGGAATCTGTATCTGTGATTTATCTTGAGTTGAAATGGCAGCTTCCTGTTCCGTAATTTGTCGGGCCAAAGCAATTGTTTTGGGATAGTGGGTGAAAATTTGTGATCCAATTCTGTCTTTCAATGGCGTAACAATACTTCCACGATTTGTATAATCTTCCGGATTTGCTGTAAATACAAACTGAATATCAAGAGGCATTCTCAACTGAAATCCACGAATCTGAATATCACCTTCCTGCAAAATATTAAACAAAGAAACCTGAATTCTTGCCTGTAAATCTGGTAATTCATTCAATACAAATATAGAACGGTTAGCACGAGGAATCATTCCATAATGTAAAACACGTTCGTCGGAATAGGGGAGTTTTAACGTCGCTGCTTTAATAGGATCGATATCACCAATTAAATCTGCAACGTTTACATCAGGAGTTGCTAGTTTCTCAAAGAAACGATTGGAGCGGTGTACCCATGAAATAGGAGTTGCATCACCATGTTCGGCGATAAGATCTCTTGCATATTTTGAGATAGGCTGAAACGGACTATCATTGATTTCAGAACCTTTTACGATCGGCATATATTCATCAAGAAGGCTTACCATACTTCTTGCAATTCTTGTTTTTGCCTGTCCACGCAATCCTAATAAATTAATGTGATGCCCTGCAAGAATCGCTTTTTTCAATTGTGGAACCACCGAATCTTCATAACCCCAAAGTCCTTTAAATACGGGCTCTTTGGCTTTAATCTTTGCAATTAAATTGGCCTGAATTTCTTCATTAATAGTTTTATCTTGGTATCCTGATTTTTTTAATTCTTTGAATGTAATATCGTTTTTCATTTTCTTTTTTATTATTTCTAATGAATGGATGGGGGAAGGTTGATGTTTACTATTTGTTGTTTGTTCCCGTACCCCGGGTTGTACCCGAGGCTATTATTGTTGAACCACTTCGTGGTTCATTGTGTTAATTTCGGGCTTTAAATTTCCCATATCCAGCCTTTATTTAAATTCTCTTTATTCTGTTTTTTTCGTAATCTTCAAAAATCATTTCTCCCAAACCGGATAAACCTGTTAAGAATGCTTTCCCTTGATTTTGAGCTGTAAATGCATTCACAAACTGACGAAGATAAGGATCCTGTGCAATCATGAAAGTGGTGATTGGGATTTTAAGTTTTCTTGCCTCTGCTGCTTTGTTGAGACATTGGTTGACGATTCTTTGATCTAAGCCTACACTATTCATGTAAAATTCTCCTGTGGGAAGCTTGATACAACTTGGTTTTCCATCGGTGATCATAAAGATCTGCTTATTGGTATTTCTTTTTCTGCGAAGAATATCCATTGCCAATTCCAAGCCTGCAACAGTGTTGGTATGATAGGGACCGACTTGTAAGTAGGGAAGGTCTTTGATTTTGATGGGCCACGCTTCGTTTCCAAAAACAATAATATCAATAGAATCTTTGGGGTATTTTCGTTTGATGAGTTCCACCAATGCCATCGCTACTTTTTTGGCCGGTGTGATACGATCTTCACCATATAAGATCATCGAGTGACTGATGTCGATCATCAAAACGGTACTCATTTGCGCTTTATGCTTGGTTTCCTCTACGATAAGGTCGTCTTCTGTAAGACGTAAATCTGAAATTCCGTTATTGATCTGAGCGTTTTTTAAGCTTTCAGTCATATTCACCGCAGAAAGATCATCTCCATATTGGAAATTACGGTTTTCACCATCCCGTTCATCACCAACGCCTGTTTTTGTGGTGCGATGATTTCCTACACCACTTTTTTTGAGCTTCCCAAAAATTTGATCTAAGGCATATTCACGTAAAGCAGCTTCCAATTTGGCGGTTAGGATGTTTTTTCCTTTTCCTGAACCTGAGTTGCCGTCTTTAGAATCTTCTTCCTCCTTAATGTATCCGCGTTTTTTTAAGTCGGCTTCAAAATCTTCAAGAGAATATTCATCATTGAAAATGTTGTATTCTTTATCCAACATATCAAGCCATTCAAAAGCTTCTTCAATATCCCCGGAAGTATGCGTCAGTAAATCTTTGAAAACATCAAATACCCGATCAAAATGCGATATGTCTTCCGGAATGTGTTTACTGAAAGTATATCCTTTTTGAAAATTAAAATCTTTATTTGTCATAAGATGTTGATGCTGTTTAAAAGATACAAGTTATGGAAATATTTTTGCAAGAGGAGGGTGGGGAAAATAGAAAATACTAATGATGGTGATAAGAATGAGAGTATAACATTCATAAAATATTCCATGAACTACACTCAAAGAATAAGACTATATTTGATGGCTATACAAGGAAAAATTAAATAATGAAAATTGGTTTAACTTCTGATACTCCAAGTGCCAAGTGGTGTTGGGTAAGTGAAATAGGAGATGAGCTCTATGCTTTTGAGCAGGATGTCCTTTTAAAATATACGGATAAGCTTAACTTTGAATTATGGGTGTGTTTTCGTTGTCTTCCTAAAGCCTATGAATGGAAACCAAAAAGAAGATTTTATAAGGATGAGAATGCACTGGGAATGGATCTGTTAATTGAAGAAGAAACAATCCGTCCTTTTGTAGATGGCAGATATCATCCGTTATCCAAAGATGAACAACGGCTCATCATGGGCGAAATTTTTTATAATTTTTTGATAGAAACGTTCAAAAGGTATAAAAATAAAGTTCCTGGAATTGCTGAATATGGTGAGGAATTGATTAAAGATACCCATATATGGGCTATTAAAAATAAATGGCTTGAGCTTTAAACTATTCAATGGTCTGATGAGATGAGAGATGTATCATATAACAGTAATGAAAATTTTAATTAATTATATTTGTAAACAATAAACATATCAATGATGAAAAAAATAGTATTTCTGGCTTCCGCTGTTCTGATATTAAATTCTTGTGTAGTATCTACTGCTGCAAAAGTGGTAAAAGGAGCTGTAAATGTAAGCTACAAAGCTGTAAAAGGAACCGTTAACGGAATCAGCTGGGCTGTTCGTAAAGCCAACGGGAAAATTGATGAAGACCGTCTGGACGGCACTTGGAAAGTAGTAGGAGTGTACCGTGGTTCTTTTGAAGACTTCACTAAAGATCAAAATCCTGAAAGTTCATTTACATCAGAATGTACAGATAGTTTCGATCAGATTATTTTTAAGGCTAAAAAATCTAAATTTCAACCCGTTCATTGCAGTTCTGAGAAAGAAGATTGGGTAAAATATTCTTTAGAATTCGGGAAAAATCCGATCACGAAAGAAAAGGAAAATTATATAGAATATAATTCCAATAATTATATCTCTGTGATTGATGTTAATAATAAAACGATGGTTCTGGAAGGAAATTTAATGCCTAAATTGGCATTTTCTGGTGCTAAATTATATCTTTTAGAAAAGGTTAAATAAGTTTTATTTTACCTGCAAAAGGTAAAAAAGCCCTCAAAGTAAAAGGTTGTCTTTTATTTTTCCCGCGTAAAACCCTTATATTTGCCTCATTAAAATAAGGCATGAAAGATTTAATGGGTAGAGCGATCTGGGATTATTTTCACAATGAAAATCCTGAAGATCTGCAGACTGAAACTTCAATTTCTGAACTGGATGAACTTCCTGTAGAATATCTTTTCAGAGATTTTGAAGAGATGAATGAAATTGAACAAAAAGCGTTGGAATTATCTCAAGGAAAAGTTTTGGATATTGGAGCAGGAGCAGGTTCGCACGCATTGTATCTTCAAAATGAAAGAAATCTTGAGGTGCTGGCTTTAGATGTTTCTCCCAAATCTGTTGAGGTTTGTCAGTTAAGAGGGATCAAAAATGCAGTGTGTGAAAACATGCTTGATTTTTCAGGTCAGACTTTTGACACCATCTTATTATTGATGAATGGAACCGGAATTTTTGAAAGCCTATTGACCATTGACAAGTACCTTCAAAAATTACATTCATTAGTGAATGAAAACGGACAAATCCTTATCGACAGCACTGATATTTTATATATGTTTGACCGCGATGATGATGGTGGAGTTTTAATTCCGGCGACAGGATATTATGGAGAGTTAGATTATATCGTTCATTACAAAGGGGAATCAGAAGAGCCTATAAAATGGTTGTATCTTGATTTTAATACCTTGCAAAACGCTGCCGAAAACAATGGTTTCAACATTGAAAAAGTGATGCAGGATGAAGATGCTTATTTAGCAAAATTGACTAAAAAATAGTCATTGCGAGAAACGAAGTGACGAAGCAATCTCAACTTAAAAACTATGTTTAAACTTAACTTTTTTTAAACTCTTAATAGAAGCTTAATGGTTAAGAAATTTGAAACATTAAGATTTATTTAAGTTGTAAAGATTATTAAGAGATTGCTTCGTCGTTTCACTCCTCGCAATGAAAGATAAAAATAAGAAAGACGCATAAATCTATGCGTCTTTCTTTATTTAAAATATTGAAGATTATCCCGTTCCAACATTAGAAATTTAATATTGGATATATATTATAATTTAGTAAATCTCAATAAAAAATAACTTGAAAATAATCCCTGATAATTGATGAAAATTAATATGAGCATAGCAATTGCAAGAATTACAGGGAAAATGAATGATTGAGCTCTGTATTCAAGTCTTTTAGGCATCATGAGAACCCATATTATAATTAAAATTAATGGACCTAAAATTAAAGGAAGAATTTCGGGACTATATCTCGAAGAGTTTGAAAACCCATTTTCCATTAAAAATTTGTAAGTAAAATATTGAAAAGGAATATAGATAATTCCGAACAAAAAGGTAAAGATTGCTGAAGCGTATTTTTTTAGTTTTATAAAATTTAGGCTTAACAAAAAAGCACTATAAAACGTTCCCAAAAACATACTTGAACTCAAGAGTAATGCTCTTGAATACAATCTAACAGCAGATGAATCTGTTGTAATATGATCTTTCCAATCTTCAATCTCTTCGTTCTTTTTTACTTCTTCAGCCTCTTTTTTATTTTGAATGATATTCTGAATACGTACTTTTTCTTCATTTGTAAAATCCCGACCTTTTTCGTGAAGAACTTCAAAAGCCATTTGAACAGCTTCGGGAGTAAAACGGTTGCCTTCTTTTACATATTTTTCTAATTCGCTAGTGGTGAGTTTTCGTAAGACGTTTCTGTTGACCATAATGATAATAAAAAATGGGCATGAAATGCCCATTTTATGTATAGTTTACATTAGAAATTATCCAATCTCAATACCGTTTTCAACATGAGAATCATCTGGAGTTACGAAAGATAACTTACCGTCTGGTTTTGTTGTTAATAGCAACATTCCCTGAGATTCAATTCCTCTGATTTTTCTTGGAGCAAGGTTTAATAAAATCATAACCTGCTTTCCGATAATTTCTTCCGGAGTGAAACTTTCTGCAATCCCTGAAACTACTGTTCTTACGTCAACACCAGTATCAACAGTCAATTTTAATAATTTATCAGCTTTCTCAACTTTTTCAGCTTCAATAATAGTAGCTGTTCTTAAATCGATTTTCGTGAAATCATCAAAAGTTATTTCCTCTTTCATAGGATTTGCGTTAGGGTTTGTTTTTTTATTGTTTTGTTTTGTATCCTCTAATTTTTGAATCTGAGCTTCGATTACATCGTCCTCGATTTTATTAAATAAAAGAGGTGCTTCTTCAATTTTATGACCAATTTCAATATGAATTTCAGAGTTTTGTATATCGCTCCAATTTTTCTTTTCAATATTAAAATATCCAAATAATTTATCGGCAGTAAATGGCATAAATGGTTCGCATAATTGAGCTGTTACCGCTGCAATTTGTGCTCCAACAAACATTGCTTGACCTGCAACATTAATATCATCTTTTATTGTTTTCCATGGTTCAGCATTTTGAAGATATAAGTTACCGTAATCTACTAAGGCCATAAATGCATTTAATGCATTTCTAAACTCATACTTCTCTAAATAATTTTGTACATCATTTACTGCAGTATTTATAGCATTCCTACTTTCATCATCTAAAATACCATTAGGCACTTTACCTTCAAAATTTTTATTTGTAAAAGAAATAACTCTATTAATGAAGTTTCCGAATTTATTTACTAATTCTGAATTATTTTTAGTCTGGAAATCTTTCCAAGTAAAATTATTATCCTTTGTTTCAGGAGCAGAAGAAAGTAAGGCATATCTTAATACATCTTGCTGTCCAGGGAAATCCTGAACATATTCATGTGCCCAAACTGCCCAGTTTCTTGAGGTTGAAATTTTATCGTTTTCAAGATTCAGGAATTCAAAAGCCGGAACATTGGTTGGCATGATATAATCTCCGTGAGCCTTCATCATCGCAGGAAAAATAATACAGTGGAATACAATATTATCTTTTCCGATAAAGTGAACTAAATCACTGTTTTCGCTTTGCCAGTAATCTTTCCAGTCTTTTCCGTTTTTCGCAGCCCATTCTTTAGTGAAAGAAATATATCCAATAGGAGCATCAAACCAAACATATAGTACTTTTCCGTCCGCATTTGGAAGTGGAACAGGAACTCCCCAGTTTAGATCTCTGGTCATTGCACGCGGTTTTAACCCATCGTTTAACCAAGACTTAACCTGTCCGTAAACGTTAGGTTTCCAATCGTCTTTATGACCTTCAATAATCCATTCATTAAGGAAATCTTCATATTCGTTTAATGGAAGATACCAGTTTTTCGTTTCTTTAAGAATCGGAACATTTCCGCTTAACATTGATTTTGGATTGATCAATTCTGATGGAGAAAGGGTAGAACCACATTTCTCGCACTGATCTCCATACGCATTTTCGTTTCCACAATTAGGGCAAGTTCCAACGATATATCGGTCAGCTAAAAATTCATTAGCCTGCTCATCAAAATACTGCTCAGAAACTTCTTCTGTAAATTTCCCTTTTTCGTAAAGAACTTTAAAGAAATCCTGACTCGTGTCATGATGATTTTTAGAAGTTGTTCTGGAATATTCATCAAAAGAGATCCCAAGATCTGAGAACGATTTTTTGATGATCTCGTGGTATTTGTCTACAATATCTTGTGGAGTAACTCCTTCTTTTTTTGCTCTGATGGTGATAGGAATTCCGTGCTCATCTGAACCACAGATAAACGCTACATCTTTTCCTGATCTTCTCTGAAATCTTGCGTAAACATCCGCAGGAATATAAACACCTGCCAAATGTCCTATATGAACCGGTCCGTTTGCATAAGGCAAAGCTGCCGTAATCATCTTTCTGTTTGACATTTATAGTAAAATTTTATCTGCAAAGATAAGAATTATCTCCCGAAAACTGTTGTTGGTCTACATTTAAAGTTAAAGTTTTACCATGAGATGATGCGTATTATTTTAATGCTCATTACGTTGGTGTGTAGTAAAAACAGATTTTGTTGAGCTTCCTATCAATTTACAAAATCATTTGAAAGGTTTCACCCAAAATGATCATTTTAAAATAAATAGCTTAAGAGTCTCTAAATAACATAATAATTAAAAAGGAAATAATGAAGTAACAAATGAAAGGGTATATAATGTATTTTCTATTTTGCTTTTTAAAAAATGTTATTACTGCATCTACCAATAAACCTATGAATATAAGAGGTATTCCAACAAACATTGTTGGTAACATCTTCGGATTACCTAAGCAAGATCTATGATTCTCAATAAAAATTTGACCATAGGCGCAAAACCCAAATAAAATAATTGAAATAATAAAAATTCTTTATTGTAATAATTTGTTATATCTAAATTTTTATCTTTTATTTCTTGTGGAGAATATTCGAAATTTATAGAAATATCTATTGTTTCTGTATTCTCATTAATCAATTTAATTTTCTTCAAATGAGTCTCAACAAATTCTTGCGTTTGTAAAGTTTGATTATGATGGGATGAAGAACTCCATAACGATTTTAATAAGAAAAGATAGAGGATAGATGAGATCATAAAAAATAGTAGGGATATTCCTATTTTTCTTTTAAAATTCCATTTAGTTATGCTAATTAACAGAATGATAAGGATTACAAAAATGATGAAATATATGTTCATAGTACATTGAGATAATTATCAATATTTTATTTTTTTCAAATAGAAAATATGTCCATTAAAACATTTTCCATTAGGCTTACATCCATATTTGGCAAGGGTGTCTATTTTATATCCTTCTTTTGTAACAATTAGATGTCCACATTCTGAAAATGAAAATTAACCTTCTTGATTTGTGTTTGTTTTATTAACTGAATTTCTTAAATCTTGGATTTGCGCATTCTGTATGGGCGTTTTATTTTCCAGATCATATATGTACCCGTATTGTTTAGAACAAGTGCTAAAGCTAAATAGGAGAATTGAAAAGCAAATTATTTTCACTTGGATTTAATGTGTAGATTTTAATTTTATTGTGTCAACTTTTTTTGTTCCTGTTGTGAAGCCATGCCTAGTTCCGTCTACTAATTTATAATTTGAATAGCCTAGCTTTGAAAACTCTAGTAAATATTCTCTCGATCGACCTTCTAAAGATATTACATTATATCCCTCCTTGATCATAGTAAAGGTATATTTACCTGAGTCATCTGTTTTGGTTTTCTCTTCACGACTTTCACCGGAATATTTTACGATGACATTTGGAATCGCTTTATTACTAATAGAATCTAAAACATAGCCACTTATATGAGGTCTCATAACTGCTTTTCTACAAGAGATATCGAGGCTTACAATAATAATTATAAATGCTGATTTTTTAATCGTGCTCTCATTTTTATTGATTGATAGTAATGTATCATTATTAAATATCAACAAATAAAAGCTTGATTTATAATGATTCTACAATATGCTAGAATTTCTTTAAAAATATTGAATCCCTTTTGTAAGTGTCATTTGTGCTACCATAAATTTCGATAGTATCAGTTATGTATCCTTCTTTTTTCAAAAAAATTAAAATTGCTAGATTACGAGATTCCAATCCAAGGCTTAATTGAGTTAATTTATCTACTTTAAAGTAGCCTTTTGTAGAAGTTTTAGTTAGAATAACATTTTTACCATCTAATAATTGAGTTATTTCTACATTGTTGATTGGTGCTTTGGTACTAAAATCATATACATAACATTCCATACTTATTCTTTGTGTATCTTTTGCACATGATAAAATAGTAAACGTTAATAGAAAGAGTAATTTTTTCATCGTAATCCAATTTTTGATAATGATAATGTATCATTATTTAATATTAACAAACAAAGTATCTTTCTTGCCTTCAAGAAATGAATAATTAACTTTTTAACCATGTTGTGTCCATATTGTTTTCAATGTATCAATTGGTTTATTGTGACTTTCCCCGATATATGGAATAGTCTAAAGTAGAGGGGTTTATATTTTCTGACTATTATTGATGAATTCATCTGGTATTAAATTCCATTTCATAAATAAACTTTACAGATTATTTATTTAAAAAATAGAATCTCTATCTTTCTTTTTTAACATGTATATAATATCTCCTTTAAATAATTCTTTTTGCCTTTCTCCATTTTGAATTTGGATAGAAGAGATAGTATCTGTGTGATATAAATCTTTTTGAAAAACTAAAGTAGAAGAAATGTTATTGTTTTTTTGTATTTTAAAATGTCCTTTTTTATCTGTAATAGTTTTAAAATCAGTGGATAAATCTAAAATTTGCACTCCTAATATTGGCTTTTTAGTAATACCATCATATATATATCCTTCGTAATGTTTTGATTTACAGCCCGTAAATAATATTATAATAAATAACAGTAATAATTTCATGATATTTCAATTTTTGTTAACCATAATAAGCTTAATACATCTTTTTCAGCTGCTATACTTCTTAGGAAATAATTAGGTTGTTTATGTTCATCTCCTAAAACATTACTATTGTAATAGGGCATTAAATCGATTTCGCCATTCATTGGTAATTCCGGAGCATCATTTTTTGTATGCTGGTCAAATGAATAAACTTCAGAACTTCCTTTGTGTCCATAAGAATATTCGGTTCCACCATAAGATTTTAATCTTTCATGTCCTAATTCATTAGCAGATGTATCTTTGAAATTTAAATCTGCTATGTCACTTTTTCGATAATGCCAACCTTTAGTTATATCATTTTTTGAATCTGGATAATATGTATAGCCAACTTTATAATATAATTCTCTATGCAATTCCCAGTTATAGGAACGATTAACGTTTATAAAATAAATTGGATTTGATGCTATCATTCCTTTTTCATCTTGAATATATTCTACTCATATATAAAGTATCATGATTTTCCCCCACAAATCTATATTTTATTTTTTCACCATTCTGTGACCATACAGTAACAACAGTATCTGTTTTGTAGTTTTTGAGAATAAAAATAAGATCTCCTAGGGATTCAGTATCATTGTTGATTTTAAAAAAGCCGTTTTTATCACTTGATGTTGATTTATAATTAGTTTTAAAGTTTTCTTTTATATATACTTGACTGAGAGGTTTATTTGAAGTTTTATCATATATATATCCACTATAAAAATCTGATGATTTAGAACAGCTTAGAAATAATAAAATAATTGATATAAAGACTATTTTTCTCATTTTATACTAATTTTAGTTAACCAAATTAATCCTAGAACATCCTTTTCTGATACTACAATTCTCTTCCTTTCACTATAATCTAACCAATCTGTATAATAAGGCATTAGATCAATTTCACCCGTTTTTGGATAAGGAATTGCATTTGAATTTTCATATTGAAAAACGGGATTTACTGTTTCCTTGTGACCATAAGAATAAATTGTTCCACCGTATTTTTTTATTATTTCATGGCCTATTTCATGTGCAGAAGTCTCTTTAAACTCAATATCTTCATTAGATTCATCTCTATATCTCCAATTATTTTTTTTATAAAACTCATACCATTCTAATGAATAAATATAACCGATATTGTAACATATAGCTTGTCTTGAAAAAATGTTTCCCCCAATCGTTAAAGGATCTTTTATAGATCCGGGGTTACCAGATCGCATCCAATTCCCATTTGTATTATATACCAATTCTATTGTTCCTATTGTATTCTTATTGCTTTGTATAGAATTTAAATAAAATTCATAAGATTCTCTAATGATTTTTAAATCTTTTGCAACAGCATGATTTTGATTTCTTCCCCAATGATAATTTAATCCTTCTATTGAAAGTTTTTCTAAGTCCTTATAAGTTCGTGTTCTATATTTTATTGGTTCCTTTCCCCATTTTGAAATTACTTTTTTAGGTACCTTTTCCCAATCATATTTAATCTCATATTCCTTAGCAGGGTATGTAGATGATACCGGACCAACATGTTGACCAAGCCCTTCTTCTCCACCATCTTTTAAGTTTACACGTAAAGTTGTATCTATTCTTTTATTTTTTTTATCAATCTTTACATCTACCCAATTTACCTCGCTATAATTTGTCGTAAATTCTACTTCTTTGGTTTTTTCTTTGCCATTTTTTTTAGCAACAATCACGGCTTTTAGTTTCTTATTATCAAACTTAGTACTGTCATAGATTTCATTATTATCAAAACCGTCCCAAAAGATTACATACGAGCCTATTTTTGTATAATCGCCCGACATAATATTATAAGGATCAAAAACGCTTTTCCAATCCCATGCTTTTTTGGGTTGTAGAGGATCGTTTTTGGGCTTCTTTTTCATCAGATCTTGTGCTAATAAGGGTATCTGTCTTGATGGAACTACTACTTCAGGTAAATTTTTCACAGCATACAATGTACTGCCATCTTCATTTAAAATTTTAAAATCTAATGAGTCTATATTGCCTAACATGAGTGAATAGTCGAAAACAAAATGAGCATTTTCATAATTACCTTTAAAATCTAAGATACCAAAAGGAACAACAGTAGAGTAGGCTTTGTCTCTTTTTAGTGAAAGCTTGATTTCAAAGTCATCATTTACCTCACTACCTTTTCTCTCAAAGTTATTATAAATTATTCCATTTTCATTTCCTTTTTCTCGAATTTCACCAGCGGCATTGGAAACAATATGTCCCTCAGTAGACATATTGTGGTCTCCATGAGTAATTTTTACATATTTTCCTTTTACAATTCTTATTCTGGACATGGCTAATGGTTTTTACTTTTTTCTCCGCTATTATTTTTTACTTCCAATTGAGCATTTTTATTAATGCTTTTATTAGAACTTAGTTCCATATCTTCATGAGATATTTCATTTCTATCCTGCTTTGTCTCACTATGTACCTCACCTTCTATCATTTCTGTAAGCTTTCCGGTGATAAAAATATTGGCATCTCCAATAACAGAAGTTGTTTTGATGGCACCTACGCTTTCTGCATGGTTCATTCCGATATTGTCAGATTTGTTCATGCCTACCGTAGTATTCATATTTTCAGAAGCATTGATATTGATGTTTTTTGCGGTAATAGTAATGGTTTCCGGAGCGGTGATATTAATGTTTTTTCCAACGGTGTCCAGATGGATCTCGTTTCCGCTCTTGTCAGAGATAATAATACTTTCGTCTTCTGTAAAGACTACTTTATGTCCACTTCTTGTCTGAATCGACTTTACTTTATTATCGATTCCTCCCCCTAAACCTGTCCCTCCATGGAACATTCCACCCATCACAAAAGGTCTGTCGGGATGTCCGTGTTGGAAATTAACCACCACTTGATTATCCAATTAATAGTTGTATATAAAATACTTAAATAATGTTATTTTGTTAAAAGTTTTTGTTAATTTTAACTATGTCTTTTCTCTTTCTAACTCTTTTTACTCATACATATTATCATTTACATACAAGTGATTCTGAACTTGATATTACTATTTTTTTCTTTGGATTTATCTTAGTGTCACTTTATATTCTTTATCTTATCATCATTAAAATTTCAGAAGTTACAAAAGCCAAAGACCGTGAAAAAATAAATGAGAAAAGGATACAACTTTTGCTAAAATCTGGAATGAAAATGGAAATTGATCTAATCGATTCTGTAGTAAGTATTTTAGAAAGAAAAGATATAGGAGAAAGTGAACTTTCTTCAACGATTAATATTTTTATCCCTGTAAATTTATTGAAAGAAGCTTTTACTTATCAAACAAAAGCACTAACAACTACAGTAAAATTAAAATATCAGATTGAAAATAAAAAATATTTTAAAGAAATTACTTTACCTTACTCACAAGAGACTGTCATCATATATTTTAAATTACAAAAAACAACTAATATTTATTATGATAGAAGTGACCCAAAGAACTCTGTTATTGATTTAAATTTCATCAAGTAAATTATTTTTTTTCATCATAATAAAAATTAATTTTCCTTTTTTCACAAATAGATTTTACTTCTTTGTAATTTTTTAACTTTAATCTCCTTGCATTAATTGTTTCTAATTTTGGGATACTTAAAATCTCAATGGGTATTTCTGTTATTTTAGTTCCTGAAATATTAATCCATTCAAGATTAGACATGTTATTTAAACAATTTGGTAAATCAGAAATAGGAGTATTTTCTAAAGTAAAATATTTTATCTTTTGTAATTTACAAATATTAAGAGGTAAGCTATTGATAAAAGTATGATCCAAATTAATACTTTCTAAATTTGAAAGATAACTTATTTTATTATCTATTGAAATAATAGGATTATTACTTAAATCAAGATAAGTTAAATTTTTAAGAGTATAAAAAGAATCTGGTAAACTATTAACACTGTTATTTGAAATATTAAATTCGACTAATTTTGACAATTTACCTATACTATTCGGAATGTTGCTTACTTTTTTCTTTTCATTAACTATTTGAAATATTCTCATCTTTTCAAAACTTCCAATCCAATTGGGAATACTTGAAGTTTCATTCATTAATATCAGATCAAGATTCTTTAGACGTAAATATGTAAGAGAATCCCTTTTTATCCATAAAGAATCTAGTACCATCCTGTTAGTATTTTCAACAGGGAATTGTCTCAAAATCTCTTCTTTTTTATCATAGGGTATATTATTATATTTTTGACAAGAATATAATAATGGAATGAATACTAGAAATTTTATTATAATTCTCATATTTTTAAATCTTTTATATATAAAGCATAATATAATGATTAACTGTTGAACGATTGTATTTATCCTTTTCTTCAATACTTTGAACCAATATAGAATTTTCAACATTACCCTTACTTAAATCTGTCATATAATTCTCAAAATCTAGCGATTTTTTATTATATTCAAATATTTCTTTTTTTAATAATTTATTTAGAAGTTGTTCTGAAATATCAATTAAACTAAATCCTAATTTATAATCTTTATTAAGCGGTGAATCTACTGCTCGCTTAACTGAATTTCGTCCTTCGTTAATTGCTATTTGCAATTGTTTATTCCAATTTTCAATAATAAATTCATCATTCTCAGCCTTCATTTTATTAACCTCCATTGTCACAAAAGGCGGAATAATAGATGGTGTTGGAATTTCATGATCAGCAACACCTCTCAATAAAGCTGTCATATCAGAAAGGACTCCAAAGATACCTGCGATTTCCCCAACAGTTTTTATCGTTCCAGCTAATCCTCTTTGTGATTGTGCTTCAAGCTGATTTATACCTTTTGAAGTTTCTCCAGGGATTCCTGTACCTCTATTTACACCAACTTTTATTTTATCTTTAAAATTTTTATCAATTTGAGAAATATCTAATTCATAGTATCTTGATGTGGTACCTTTTCTTCCTGTATTGAAAATTAATTCACCTTTTTCCAGTTTTCTTATCGCAATTTTGTATGCTTGTTTTTCAAAAGAAGTCATTTCTTTTTTTATATCACCTGTATATGGTTTTGATAAAGTATTAATTTTATTTGAATGTAATCCATTTTTTATTGCCGTTTTAAAAGTATTAACATACCAAGGACTTCCATCTTCTGTGGAATAGATTGCTGGTAATAAATGCTCATTTGAAGCATGTACAAAAATAATAGGCTCAACAATTGGTTTGGGTTTTACTTTTAGATAATTCCATGTTTCCCAAGGAAGTTCTGCAATTTCGGGTAGGTTGTTTTCATCAATATATCTGCATCGAAAAAAAAGTTCTAAATCTCTTCCTTCGTCATTGCTAATCATTTTGGATAAACTGTCTTCATCTAATAGTAAATTGACTACTATTTCGGAATTTTCATCTAACTCCCAATCTGTTAAAACTACATTTCCATTCGATGTATTACTTACAAGGTTAATAGTTTCATATTCTTTAGTATTTTTATGACCCACAAGTTCTTTATTCATAAAACTTACTATATACATAAGAAGATCAAAATCATCCCATTCCCTTAGTTCAAGATTTACTTTTTTACCTTTAGGAGATTTGATGTTCTTCATTTTCAAATGAAACTTTATTCTATCTCCAATTTGAGCTTCCTTTATTTCTTGTCCATCTTCATTAGTCCACCAACCTTTTTCAAAATATTTGTAAGAAGTAGGTGCTTCCTTAGGATCTCCAAAATTGGTTCCTTCATCTGCAGTAAAATGGCTTTCTTGTCCCGCATATACTGAAAATTGATTAGTATAAACTGTCCAACTTTCACATTCTATGTTATTTGACCCGCCTATAATTCGGGTAATTTTTCCTCCTGCCATATTTAATGCATATTAGATTTTTCACCACTATTATTATCAAAGCTTCCCTTCGTATGAATATCATTTCTCTTTTCTGAAACAATCTTCTTTTTCTCAGATTGATCAGTTACTTCTTTCGCTTTTGATTTTCTTTCTCCTTGTGCAATCTCCATAATATTTTTTGCAAGCAAAGAATAATCACCTCCGGCATTCTGTAACATCATTCCAATTGCACTACTTGTGTGATTAGCCCCAGCTATTTCCGAGATATTTTGCCCTGCGCTTGAGGTAATATTTTGTCCTGCATTAATCGTTACATTCTCTCCCGCATTAAACGTCATATTTTTTGGAGCAGTCAGGATAATATTACCCTGTCCATCCATCAAATATGTATTTCCGCTTGGGTCAATAATATTCACGCTGCCTTCATCATCATTCAAGAGAATTTTGATTCCGCTTTTGGTTTGTATGGATCTTAGATGATTATTTACACCACCCCTAAACCTGTCCCTCCATGAAACATTCCCCCCATCACAAAAGGTCTGTCGGGATGTCCGTGTTGGAAATTAACCATTACCTGATCTTCAACTTCTGAGATAAAAAAATCTATACTAAGTAGAAAAGATTTTATTACATTTTTGAAGAATTAGAATGATTTTCTATTTTTTCTAAAGGTGATCAATAAGGAGGATATAGTTAAAAAAGTCATTGCTCCTCCTGATATCAAAATGTAATTTCCAAAAAGATTTCCTGACTTTTTTATTTCCTCTAACGAAAAAGGAATTCCTGATAAAAATTCTTCAAAAGATAAATACATGAAATTTAGTAATATAAAAATGATGATATTACTTATTACCAAATATGTCATGTTTTTTTCATGAATATTAACGTAAATTAAATGAAATAAAACAATACTTAAAATAAAAGGAGTGCAGAAGAAAGCCTCATTACCAATAATAAAGAAAGAAAAAAATAATAAATTACTTATAAGTAGTAAGACAGTTTTAATTTTTTGGATATTAAATAACCAAACTGAATTTGCTAACAGAAATAATAATAATATTTTTATTAAATTATAAATTATTATTTCCCTACAATCATTAAAGTCAAAGCAATAATCATCTAAAAAAGCATTGTAATACAGTACAATAAAATATATCATTGTAATTAAAACTCCCAGTGTAATTTGTATTAAAAAGTTTTTTTTCATTCTTTAAATGTGTATTTTAAAAGTTTTTGCGGAGGTCCTTTAGGAGTGTCTCCAGCTTTAACATCTCTATATGCTCCTTGTGGTTGCCATGGATACTTTTTATCATCAAGAAAAATTTCTTTGCTTTTATAATCTCTAAATTCATCATCATATTTTATCCTTTCTTTAGGAAATATTTTTTCATCAAAATCTGCCATGTTTAATAATCTTCTATCTGCCCAATTACCCCAAGTTTCTTCATAATTTGAACGCCTTGCATATCCGTAAATATCAATTTTTAAATAATTTGCTAGATTTTGAGCCAAACTATTTCCATCGCCCCAAAGCAATTCTACGTCAGTTGAATCTTCTTCATTTATACCTGTTCTACACGCAAAACTATAAATACTTGCATCATTAAAAACTTTCTGACTTATTAATTTATAATTTTTTAAATTTAATTCATTTGCTTGAGCAGTTTCATTAGATGCAATTTTATTTTGTTCTTTATAAAGGTCCCAATCTAACAAAAAAGTTATTTTACTAGGGAGTCCGTGTGAATAAATATAGATATTTTTAACTTTATAAATATTTCCATACACATCAGGCTTTGTCCTATAATCATTACCTTTGGTTTTATATCCAGTGTTAATATAGTTGAATAACTCTGAAATATTATGTATGCTAAGTATTTTAATATCTTTCTTATAGTTTTTTAAAGATTTTTCAAATTCAATTATCATATTAGAAGAATAGCCTTGTTTGAAATAAATAACAGTTTGTACACTTGATATTTTGACACGTCTAATAGCTTGCGCCATGAACATTAATTTATTTTGTATTTTTTTATCATGAACCTCTGCACCAACAACTACAATATTTTCATTATATATCATAGTATGATTAATACTAGGTCTTCCGGGTTTATAATCACCAATACTATTTCCTGTTTCCATTTGAAAATATTTTTTTAGGGGTACTTAATACAAGCTTTCCATTTATAGCTTCGACCCATTTCGATTCTGTAGTTTCTTCAATCTTTTTTCCACAAACAACAGATTCTTTATTTGTTGTTTTTATAATCATGTTCTTGGAAGTCTTTATAATTGCCATAACTAAAAAAGATTTGATTTTTCACCACTATTCCATTCAATTGTTTTAGCACTTTGCATTACTATATTTTCTTGGGTTGTACTGATATCTATAGAATTAGAAAATGTTTCAGATTTTTTTGATTGTCTTAATATTGTTTCATCTACAATTTCTGTCCGATTATCAGACATTTCTATTCGGTCACCTTTTGCGGTTTCTACAATATCATTACCTGCAGAAATTGTAATGTCATTTCCAACGGTTATACTTTTGTTATTTCCAACAGTCATATTCATACTCTCACTAACATTAATGTTCATATTTTTACAATTCAAGGTCATTGTTTCCGGAGCGGTGATATTAATGTTTTTTCCAACGGTGTCCAGATGGATCTCATTTCCGCTCTTGTCAGAGATAATAATACTTTCGTCTTCTGTAAAGACTACTTTATGTCCACTTCTTGTCTGAATCGACTTTACTTTATTATCGATTCCTCCCCCTAAACCTGTCCCTCCATGAAACATTCCACCCATCACAAAAGGTCTGTCGGGGTGTCCGTGTTGGAAATTAACCATCACTTGATCACCTACTTCAGGAATCGCAACATATCCACGGTTTTGATTAATTTGATCTGTTCCTCCTGCATCCGGACTCATGACTCTGATGAAATCGGTGGTGTCATTGATTTGCCAGTCGAATCTTACACTTACTCTTCCTTGCCCATTAGGATCAGTATTTGAAATGACGGTTGCAATTTCCGACTGAGCGATAGGTGATATAAAACCTGGGGTAGGCATGAAGCCTGTTCCTTCTGCAATTCCTTCAAAAGTTCCTATATAATATCCACGGGCATCTACTTCATGAGTCGTTTCTGTGATCATAAGCGTTGTGAGATGACGTGTTTTATTAGAGTCCTGTTCCCGCATGGAAATATTGGCTACACAACCCGGATGTAGGAAAGGTTCTGTAGTAGAACCTGATGTTACAAATACATCTACCGCTTTACTTCCCGAAGCACTTTTCTGGGAATATTCTACGTCAAGGTGGGTTGTTGCTTTTATGGGGGCAACTCTTAAAGAAGGTGTTTTATATATCTTATCATTATTTTCATACGCTGTTCTGGCTAGATCTCCTAAATGTTTTATAGGTGTGGCTCCTGAACTAAGTTTTTCATTCTTGCTGCTGTTATAACCGTAAAATTGAGGCTTCGTGTGGGCTACATTCAACTCAACTTTAACTTCTGTTACATTGCTCCCATAAGTTAATTCTATGGGCGTATTAGGTTGGGAGAGTTTTCCGAAATGCAGAACAGAACCGTCGTAGAAGAATTGTTCTCCATAAGCCTCAGCCATTCTTGCCAAATAATTGTAATGGGTTTCGTCGTACTGACTGCTGTATAAAATTTGTGAGCTGTCATTGGTATTGATGTTCACATCATAAAATTGCGTATCAATTCCTTGCTTAATGACTTCATTGGCAATAATACCCATGTTCACTGATTGAGCACCCCCGAAACTTTGTGTATGGGGTGCGCCATCTAATAATATAGTGGGGCTGTATCCTTTAAGAACGATATCTCCTAAGCTGGTTTTCTCCTGGCTAAATGCTACTGAGCTAATAACACCCACAAAAGATCTATCGGGGCTCTTATCTACGCCTTTGTATTTGAAAGTAGCGGTTAAGCGTTTTCCTAATAATTTATGAGCATCTTCCAAATGATAACTTTGGCGCTCCTCTAAACTGTCATGCGCTAAAATGATTTCAAATTCATGATGCTTGACAGCACTTTGCGTTAATTTAAAATGTTTGAAATGTTTAATGGTTTTTCCGTCGGCAAGTACTTCCAGTTCTACCATTCTGTTGATTCCGGAAATTTTATTTTCCGAAATGCTTTTCGCATTGTTATCAGGCGTAAACGAAGGTGTTCTAAGTTTTGAATACTCCTCATTAGAAGGAATTTCATTTTTATTATTTTTCATATTGGTGTTTTTTGTGTTGTGTAATATAATTTTTACTATTTCATAAAATAAATAGAGTATTAAAATGAGATGAGGTAAAAAAAGGCCATCATAAATGATAGCCTTTCTATATAATGATTACGCTTAAGAACTTGGCCAAAGACCTTCGTAAGCAGAATTTCCATAGTTAATCTGTTCTGCACTTATTATAAAACTAATCAGCATACTGTTTTGATCTACTGCATCAAAGTCTACTTCATGCTGGATTACATAGCCGTTCTCCCAGCTCAAAGTAATTAATGTTCCTTCTTCATGAGATTTGTTAAAAGTAACTTCTCCGGAAGTTGGTTTGTATTTACCATTAAGCAAACTTTCCAGGATATCAGATTTTTCTGTAGCTTCGATTGTTAGTTTAATAATTGCGTTTGATGGGTCTGATGCTACACGTCCTGAAACGTCTGTAGATCTAGCGACACTGTAATTAAGTTTTAATAACTTTTGACCCTCGCTTCCGTTGAATTTTAAAATTCCTCTTGAATTTTTTTCCGCCATAATTTCTAATCTTTAAATTGTTAATATTGTGTTTTTCAATGCATTGTTGTAACAAATATAGAAGTCTTATTTTAATTGGAAAAACTTTTTCAGGACTTTTTTATATTTTGTAGTAGTTCTACGACTGACAAGTGTTAGGTAGGGAAAGGATCGTTTTTGAGCAATAATTGGTGGGGAAATCTTCTTGATTTCGAGGAAAAGGTAAATATAAGTAGGGCTTTGAGGATAGTATGATATCATCATTCAAGTCTTTTTATAATTGAGAGATTAGATGAAGTTAAAACTCAATAGCGATTATAAAAATTACGTTGGATAGTTTACTGTTATTCAAAATAATATGCTGTGAAATGATTTGAAAAGCGAATTTTTATAAGCTCTTTTGTATAGAAATACCAAAAATATCAAAATTAAAAGCCCGTGATGTTGAATTTATAGAGCGAAAGGTTGCTTTACCGAGACACTTTCATTATTTTTAAAACTTATAATTAGTCATTATGAAGAAAATTACAATGGGAGCAGTTCTGTTTTCTATGATGTTTGGAGGTTTGCATGCACAATCTTTACAATCGCCTGATGGTAAATTTGAAATGAATTTTCAATTAAAGGAAGGTATTCCTTATTACAATCTCAAATATAATGGAGCAGTTGTAGTAGAAGATTCTAAATTAGGCTTAAGGTTATTTAAAGACAATTCTATACAATTTGCTTCAGAAATTACAAAGAGTGAAGATACAAAGTTTGATCTGAATAATGGTTTCACAAAGACAGATGAAAAAAGAAATTCTAAAGATGAAACCTGGCAACCTGTACTTGGAGAAAAGAAGAACTATATCAATCATTATAACGAATTGGCATTAACGCTTCACCAAGCTTCTTCAGAAAGAAATATTGTGGTAAAATTCAGGTTGTTTAATGATGGATTAGGATTTAGATATGAATTTCCGCAGCAGAAAAACCTAAACTATTTTGTTATCAGAGAAGAAGATACCGAATTTGATTTTCCTACAGACATGAAAGCTTGGTGGATGGTTGCCGATTACGACTCTCAGGAATATCGATATCAGGAAACAAAAATTTCTGAAATTCCGGGAAGATGGGATAAGGCTTTTGATGCGAACGCTTCTCAGGCTTTGGTTAAAAATGCCGTTCAGTCTCCATTAATGCTTAAAAAAGAAGGAAAGAATCCATTATATGTAAATGTGGCAGAAGCGGCAGTATTAGATTATCCGGCTTCCCATTTGGAAGTGGATGCTCAGGATTTTAAATTTAAAACGCATCTTACACCAGATAGGCAAGGTGCAAAAGGATATATTCAGACGCCGTCTGTGACGCCTTGGAGAACAATCATTGTTTCGCCAAAAGCGGAAGAAGTGATGGATTCAAAAATGATCTTTAATCTGAACGAACCAACAAAATATACCGATACCTCTTACATTCATCCTACAAAATACATGGGTGTTTGGTGGGAAATGATCATCGGGAAATCTCAGTGGGCGTATTCTACCGCAGAAAATGTTCATTTAGATACAACTGATTTTTCGAAGTTAACGCCCAACGGAAAACATGCAGCAAATAATACGAAAGTTAAAGAATACATTGATTTTGCGGCAGAAAATGGCTTTCAGGGATTATTGATCGAAGGTTGGAATATCGGTTGGGAAGATTGGTTCGGACATTCCAAAGAATATGTTTTTGATTTTATTACACCTTATCCTGATTTTGATATTAAAATGTTGAATGAATATGCTCATTCTAAAGGGATAAAATTGATTATGCATCACGAAACTTCGGGTTCTGCAACGAACTATGAAAGATGGTCTGACAAAGCATTTCAATTAATGAATAAATATGGATATGATGCCGTGAAAACAGGATATGTTGGCGATATTATTCCAAGAGGTGAACATCATTATTCTCAATGGACAATCAATCATTTTTATAGAATTGCGGAGAAGGCCAATGAATATAAGATTATGGTCAACTCTCACGAATCAGTGCGTCCTACAGGAGAAAGCCGTACATATCCGAACTATGTTTCTGCTGAAGCAGCTCGTGGAACAGAATATGAAGCATTCGCAGGAAATAATCCGGACCATCAGACGATTCTTCCTTTTACAAGATGGATGGGCGGTTCTATGGATTACACCCCAGGTATTTTCCAAACAAAACTAGATTATTATTTCCCTGGAGATAAACGTTTTGTAAAGACAACATTGGCGAAACAATTGGCGTTGTATGTTACGATGTACATGCCGCTTCAAATGGCTGCCGATTTACCTGAAAACTATAAAAAGCACATGGATGCTTTCCAGTTTATTAAAGATGTAGCAGCAGATTGGGATGATACAAAAATTTTATCTGCAGAACCTGGTGATTATGTGATCACGGCAAGAAAGGCAAAAGGAACAGAAGATTGGTTTGTAGGAGGAATTACCGATGAAAATAAGCGAGATTATACCGTAGATTTTTCCTTCTTAAATAAAGGTGAAAAGTATGAAGCTACGATCTATGAAGATGGAAAAGATGCCGATTATATTAATAATCCTCAAAGTTATAACATCTATAAAAAGCAAATTACGAGTAAATCTAAGATTAATTTTAAAATGGTGAGAAGTGGTGGTTTTGCTGTTTCTGTGAAGCCTGTGAAGTAATTGAAAATACAATAATTAGATTTTTTTTAACGAATAATTTTAATCATATCGAGTCTTAACTTGTTGTGCAATATGGCAATAAGTTAAGACTTCAATTTTGAAAATTTAACTATGAAATTTATTTCAAAAATGGCTTTTTTATGCGGAATAGGATGGGGAGTAATGATGCATAGCCAAACCGTAAACCAATTGATAAATGAAAAAGGAGCATTCAGAAAAGACACCATATTCATCATTAAAAGTGATTTAAAGGAAACTTATTTACCTGTTACTATTATTAAAGGAAAAGAAAAAGGCCCCGTTTTCAGTATTGTTGCTGGGGTTCACGGGTACGAATATCCACCAATCATTGCAGTTCAGGAATTACTAAAGGAAATCAAACAAGAAAATGTAAAAGGAACTTTAATTATTGTTCCAATTGCTAATGTTGAAGCTTTTCAAAAAAGAACGCCTTTCATCAATCCTTTAGATCAGAAAAATCTAAATACAGCTTTTCCAGGTTCGGCAAATGGCACGGTTACAGATCAGATAGCGAATATTATCACGAAAGAAATTATTTCAAATTCAACTATATTTTTAGATATTCATGGAGGGGATGCAAACGAAGATTTGTTACCCTTTGTTTGTTATTACAACAGAAAAGATATACCTGAAAATACCAAATTGGCTCATGATTTATCTGCTCAGTCACAAATCAATTATATTGTTTCCTATCCATATAATATTACACAAGCAGAGCCTGCAAAATATGCTTTCAAGCAGGCGACTCAACAAGGGGTTACGGCATTGAGTATTGAAGCCGGAAAACTAGGAACTGTTCAAAAAGAAAATGTAGAAATGATTAAAAATGCTGTTTACAACATGCTTGAATATTCCGGGAACTATGTGAAAAGTAAAGCAAAAATTAAAAATAACAATAAACCAATACTTCTTAATCAGCAGGATTACATAAAGGTTCCTGTAGAAGGGATTTTCTACAGTGATTTTAAAAGTGGTGACCCAGTAAAGAAAAACCAAGTTGTAGGATTTATTACCGATGAATTTGGAAAGAAAAAGGAAGATATTATTTCCAATTCAGACGGAATCATTTTATATAAAGTAGGTACTCCGCCTGTGAATAAAGGAGAAACGTTATTTTGTATTGGCTACACTCAACAATAATTATTGATCAGAGAAAAAGGAAATCTTAGAATAACTAAAATTTTCGTTCTCCATAATTATGTTTTTGTTTACTTTAGACTTCTTAAAATGAAATTTTAAAACAACAGATTTCGTAATAATTTAAATATGAAAAAAACAACTATACTTTACGTAATTATCCTTTTCCTAATAGGATTTACAGGAATTTCAGCACAATCAAAAGAAGTGAAATTTGAAAAAGATAAAGTGCAGATCAATGCCATGCTTGATGGTTTTAATGTAGCTGCGGCAAAGGCTGATTTCAATACGTATTTTAATTATTTTGCTGATGAATCTACATTCATCGGAACAGATGCTACCGAAGTTTGGAATAAAAAGGAATTTATGGTTTGGGCAAAACCATATTTCGACAAAAAGAAAACGTGGAATTTCACTTCATTAAAAAGAAATATCTCTTTCAGTAAAGATGGAAAGCTGGCTTGGTTTGATGAGGTATTGGATACTCAAATGAAGATCTGCCGTGGTTCCGGAGTGGTAGAAAAAATAAACGGTGATTGGAAAGTAAAACAATACGTTCTTTCTATGACGATTCCCAATGAGGTTTCGGATAAAGTGATCGCTGAAAAAGCAGCTATTGAAGATGTTTTGATCCAACAACTGAAAAAATAAAACTTTAACTATTCAAGCCATGATTTTTAGCGAAAGATTCCAGTCTTGAACTTTTGGTACTTTTGCTTCAAGGTAAAAGGACAGAGCTAAAAATATATTCAACTTTTGAACCTGACTCATGAGATATCAAAAAAATCATCAGATACATTTACAAAATTTATCATAATTATAGCAAACCATCCATCATCGGATGGTTTTTTATTTATATAATCAATTGAAAATTAATTTTTTATTAAGCTACCCCTAATTTTTAATCTCTAATTTAGATAGATCAAATTAAAAAATATGTACGACATCATCATTATAGGAAGTGGGGCAGGAGGTGCAACAATGGCTTATCAATTAGCCGATAGCGGAAAAAAAATTCTCGTTATTGAAAGAGGCGATTATGTACCTGTAGAAAAAGAAAATTGGGATTCGGTAGAAGTTTTTGAAAAAAACAGATATACCACAACAGAACTGTGGCTCGATAAAAATAATAAACCTTTTCGTCCGGGAATGCATTATAATGTAGGAGGGAATACCAAGTTTTATGGGGCTGCTTTGTTTCGTTTAAGAGAAGAAGATTTTAAAGAAATACAGCATTATGGCGGAACTTCACCTGCATGGCCTATTCAATATGAAGATTTAAAAGGCTATTACCTTGAAGCAGAAAAACTATTTCATGTTCATGGTAAAAGAGGATCAGATCCTACCGAGCCTTTTGATGCAGAGCCTTATCCAAATCCGGCTTTGCCGCATGAACCAAGAATTCAGGAAGTGGTTGATGAACTATTTAATTATGGATGGCATCCGTTTAACTTGCCAATCGGGGTTAATTTTAAACCTCACGAAAGCGCTAATGCGCCTTACACTTTAGACCGTTTTGATGGCTTTCCCGATGCTGCTGAAAGAAAAGGAGATGCGCATCTTTGTTCATTGGCAAAAGCATTGGAATCTCCAAATGTTGAATTGATGGTCAATACAAAAGTGTTGAGACTGAATACAAATGAAGAAGGAACCAAGGTCACTGAAATTGTGGTAGAACAAAACGGCGAAACAAAGACATTGACTTCTGATATCGTTATTCTTTCCGCAGGCACAATCAATTCCGCGGCACTTCTGTTAGAAAGTAAAAGTGATAAATTTCCCAATGGACTTGCCAATTCTTCAGATCAGGTAGGAAGAAATTATATGTTTCATCAAAATACAGCATTGGTGGCATTGTACACCGAATCCAATCATACAAAATTTGGAAAAACATTTGGAATTAATGATTTCTACCATGCAAACAAAGGCTATGAATTTCCTTTAGGGCATATCCAGATGTTGGGGAAATCAGATGAACATCAGATTAAGGCAGATAGTCCTGTTGCGGCGCCAGGTTTTACATTTGAATTAATGGCGGAGCATGCGGTTGATTTTTGGTTAACCTCAGAAGATTTACCCAATCCTGAAAATAGAGTGACGGTAGAAAATGGACAAATAAAGATTAGTTATAGCTCAAATAATGAAAAAGGACATGAATTGTTGAAATCGGAACTGATTAAAGCATTAAAAGCTTCCGGCAAGTTTGAATCATTTCTTTTTAAAGGAATTTATTTCAGCAAAGGAATGGATATCGCTTCACCTGCTCATCAAAACGGCACAACAAAAATGGGACTGGATCCTAAAACATCGGTGGTTGATACCAACTGTAAAGCACATGATCTTGAAAATCTATATATTGTTGACGGTGGATTTTTCGTTTCAAGTGGGGCAGTGAATCCTGCGCTGACAATTATTGCCATGGCGTTGAGAGTCGGAAACTATTTGAAAAATAAGGTTCTGACATCATGAATTCAAGAACAATCCAAATCACCATCATCTTTTTATTAGCTTTTTTTACAGGAGTTAATTTTGTGGTATTTCCTGCATTGGGAAACGCTTTTACAGATCCTTCGGTGTTTGGTCTTTCATCATCACAATTTGGAAATTTGTTTATTCCGCAGGTGATTTGTATTATCGTTTCGTGTTTAGGGGCTCCGTTTTTAGTGAATAAAGTAGGTCCTAAAATTGTTTTGGTAACCGGATTATTATTAATGATAGCATCAACGGGGATCTTATGGATGCTTCAGTTTTTTATGAAGGATACTTCTTTGCTATTTCCTGTATTAATGGTTTTGGTGGCATTCACAGGTTCAGGTTTCGGACTTTCGATTACTACTTTAAATCCTTTAGCAGCAAGCTTATTTGAAAACAATAAATCTTCCGCCATCTTAATATTGCAGTTTTTGGTGGGCTTGGGAACTTCAACTTCTCCATTAATGATGAATTTGATAGGGAATGTAAACAATTGGATGTATGTTCCGGCAAGCATCTTTGTTTTAGTTACCATCATTTTTATCCTGTTTTTATTTTTAAAACTGGAAAAAGGAACATTTTTCGAACTTCCCAATCACTTTAAAATTCCTTCCAAATTATGGATATTTTTTATTGCCATTGTTTTGTATGGATTTATTGAAGGGACTTTCGGAAGTTTTGGAGCGATCATTCTTAAAAATCAAGGATTGGATAATAATAAAGCCAGTTTAGGACTCTCTTTATTTTGGGGCGGTATTGCTTTAAATCGTTTATTGTTCGGGATTTTTTCAAAAAATAATGATCTCTCTTATGTATTCCTTTTCTCCCCTTTGGTTGTTGCAGGATTACTTCTTTTATTATTGGTTTATCCAAATATCAATATCATCATATTCATGTTATTTCTGGTCGGATTTTTCATGGGAAGTATATTTCCGGGATCTATTGGTTGGGGAACGGTAGAATTTCCAACGTTGTCCGTTTTGGTATCTGGTTTTTTAATGGCAGCCAATCAAATTGGAACAGGAATTATTACCAATGTTTTAGGGAATTTCTCTAATCAAACCAATATCATTTTTCAATTTCTTATCGGTTGTATGATTCTCATTTGCGCTTTACTTTTCTATTTAAAGCGAAATTCTAAAATCAAAGAAGCCTTTTGAAATAACAAAAGCGGATCAATTCAAATCCGCTTTTTAATTTACTATAATCAGATTGGCTTTAGCCCAAACTTAATAATCTTAACAATTTAATTCAATCTTAATGTTTAAGTTTTATCATTGATTTTAATTAAACCAATTCTGCAATTTTCGCCACCGTTTTCGCTAAATTTTCATCCTTCAACTGAGGGACCATCATTCCCTGAGATTGGAAAACTTCCACATCCGTAATCCCGATGAAACCGAACAGAGTCTTTAGATAATATTCCATGTTTTCAATCAGTCCATTATCATAAACGCCACCCACTGCAAAATTTAAATATAATTTTTTGCCTTTAATAAGACCTTTTGGAGTTCCGTCAGCATAAGAGAATGTTTTTCCGGGAATGGCAATACTATCGATCCATGATTTTAAGGTTGATGGAAAAGTGAAGTTATAAAAAGGAACACCAATCACGATAATATCTGCTTCCTGAATATCTTTCAAGGCTTGATCAGAATGTTTTGATGCTTCTTTTTGTTGTTCATTTTTTTCATCATCAGGAATAACAAAAGATGCAGAATGCTGAATTTCTAAATGCGGAATCGGGTTTGCTGCCAGATCACGAGTAACAACTTTACTGCCAGGATTCTTTTCTAATAGTTGATTGATAACAGCCTGAGAAAGTTTGTTACTTACAGAGTTTTCTCCGCTGATACTGGTTTGGATATTTAAAATGTTTGCCATTTTGTTTAAAATTTTTAGTTTTTGATACTGACAAAATTATTGTAAATTTACTTTCCAAAGTATAGTAGTTACCTAAAGGAAAGTGAAAAAATGGAAAAACAACATAATCATAAAGATTGTATGCAGGCGTTAAAGCCGGTTCGTGATACATTAGACGTCATTAATGGAAAGTGGAAACTACAGATCATCATTTCTCTAGATGCGGGAAATAAACGTTTTACGGAAATAGAAAGAAGTATTCCTAAATTGACCTCAAAAGTTTTAGCCAAAGAATTGAAAGAATTAGAACAAAATGGTTTGGTTAAAAGAGTAGTCAAAGACACGTATCCGGTAAGTATAGAATATTTTCCTACAGAACATACAAAAACTCTAGGACCTGTTGTGGAGTCGCTGAAAGATTGGGGCGAAAATCACCGCAAACATATTTTTGGAAACCCTACAGAAATAGAGAAAGGCGAATAGAAAATATTACTCATTTTTTAGGAGCCATTTCCCGCTTTTCGTTACAATCTTTTTTTTCAAAAAAGGATTTTCTCTGCAATCGGGGCTAGGGTTGTAGTCGTTTCATCAACCTAACCCCAACATTCAACACTCTGTTTGTCATCCTGAAAGGATCTCAACAACGCAATAAAAAGCTTAATCTAGATTCTTTCAGGATGACAAACACGATGTTAAACATAAACACGATAACATAAAACTAGAGCTCAAAACTCTTATTTTCTTTCTTATCCTACGTCAACATTTCTCCAACCCGCAAGCCGTAAATTTGTCCTATAAATAATCACAATATGAAAACAGTATATCATAAAGCAGATTCAAGAGGCCACGCAGATCATGGGTGGTTGAACAGCTATCATACATTCAGTTTTGCCAACTATCAAAATAATGAAAGAAGCAATTTTGGAGTGTTGAGAGTATTGAATGACGACACTGTTTCTCAGGGAATGGGCTTCGGAACGCATCCTCACAAAAACATGGAAATTATTTCAATTCCGTTGGAAGGAGATTTGGAGCATAAAGATTCTATGGGAACAACTGCTGTTATTAAGAAAGGAGAAATTCAGGTGATGAGTGCCGGAACAGGCGTAATGCACAGCGAATACAATAAAAATAAAGATGAAGCGGTGAAGTTTTTACAGATCTGGATTTTCCCGAGAGAAGTAGATGTTGAACCGAGATATAATCAGAAAAGTATTAAAGAAGGAGAAAAGATCAACGGTTTTCAACAGATTTTATCACCAAACAAAAATGATGATGGCGTTTGGATTCACCAGGATGCTTGGTTCAACTTGGCCAACTTTACCAAAGGAAATGGTAAAAATTATATGCTGAACAAAAAAGGAAATGGCGTTTATGCTTTTGTATTAAAAGGAAGCGCAAAAGTAGGCGACAGAATCTTAAACGAAAGAGACGGTTTAGGAATTTGGGATACCCAAAGTTTCAACATCGAAGCAATAGATGATTCAGAAATCCTTTTAATGGAAGTTCCAATGGAATTGCCTTCTTATCTTAAATAATACCTAAATTTGCAAACTTTAAACAGAAAAAAATATAATGAAAATTTTAGCAGTAGCAGGAAGTAATTCTGATGTATCAATCAATAGACAATTGGTAACGTATGCCACAACATTATTCGAAAACGTAGAAGTAGAAATTGTTGACATGAACGATTTTGAAATGCCAATTTACAAACATCAAAGAGAAGTAGAAAGCGGAATTCCTCAGCAAGCGCAAGATTTTGCATCGAAAATTGACAGTGCAGATGTTCTTTTGGTTGCCCTTTCTGAGCATAACGGAACGTATTCTACAGCATTTAAAAATGTGTTCGACTGGACTTCAAGAATCAAACCAAGAACAGTTTGGAACGAAGTTCCAATGTTATTGATGGCTACAGCTCCAGGAGGAAGAGGTGGATTAGGTGTTTTGGAAGCAGCAGAAAAACGTTTTCCGTCACATGGAGGAAATATCGTTGATACCTTCACACTTCCTTTCTTTAATGATAATTTTGACAAATCGGCTCAGAAGATTTCCAATGAAGAGAAAGACAGCGAATTAAGAGAAAAAATTCAGAAGATTTCGGCTATTGAATCGATCCTTGAAAAATAGGTTTGAATATTAATTTAAAATTAATATCTTTGCAAAAAGAAAAAAGATGAAAATTCAGTCTACCTTCAAAGAATGTTTCTCCATAAAAGGAAAAACTGTGGGCACTGAAATTCTGAGATAAAATAACGGCCGATAATCTACCAAGATTGTCGGCTTTTTTATTTTCTAAAATTGATATAAAAAGTATATAAATAAAAGACAAAAAGACATCGGACGTCAGATACCAGACTAATGGTCTGAAATCTGAAATCTAACATCTAATATCTAAATAAAACATGAGCAACACGTACAAATCAGCAGGAGTAGACAAAGAAGAAGGATACAAAACCGTTGACAAGATCAAAAAAGCGGTTGGTGAAACCCACAATTCCAATGTATTGAATCATTTGGGAAGTTTTGGTGCTTTCTACGAGATTGGAGGATACAAAAATCCTGTTTTGGTTTCAGGAACTGATGGAGTAGGAACGAAGCTTAAAGTAGCTTTAGATTCTAAAAAATACGATTCTATCGGGGTAGATTGTTTTGCAATGTGTGCGAATGACATTCTTTGTCACGGTGCAAAACCATTGTTCTTTTTAGATTATTTGGCTTGCGGAAAATTAGATTCTGAAATCGCTGCTGAGATTGTTTTAGGAATGGTAGCAGCTTGTAAAGACAATAACTGTGCATTGATTGGTGGTGAAACTGCTGAAATGCCGGGAATGTACAAGCCGGGAGATTATGATGTTGCAGGATTCTGTGTAGGAATTGTTGAAAAAGATCAGATTATCGACGGTTCTAAAATCAAACCGGGTGACAAAATCATTGCATTGCCAAGTTCAGGATTTCACTCAAACGGATTCTCTTTAGTAAGAAAAGTATTCCCTGATTTCAACGAAGAATTTGAGGGGAAACCTTTATATGAAACACTTTTAGTTCCAACAAGATTATATTATAAAGATATTCACAAAGTGATTGAAGAAGTACAGGTTGCCGGTATTGCTCACATCACAGGAGGTGGATTGTACGAAAACATTCCGAGAATTATCGGTGATGGATTATGTGCGACTATTGATGCTTCAACAATCAAGATTCCAAGTATTATGCTGGAATTGGAAAAAAGAGGTGGTGTAGCGCGTGAAGAAATGTTTGGAACATTCAATATGGGTGTTGGAATGATCGTTGTGGTTGATCCGGAACATGCAGAAAAAGTATTACACCTTCTGGATGATGCTTACGAAATCGGAGAAATTACAGAAGGAAGTGAAAAAATAGATTTAAAATTTTAGGAGCTTAATCCCGCTTTCCACTGTATCTTTTTTATTACGGCCTCCGCTTCGCTCCGGCCGCAACAAAAAAGGAGGCCGTTGCAATCGGGGCTAGTAAATAATATAGAAAGCTTTGTCAAGGTTTCGAATCTTGACAAGGCTCACAAAATAAACATGAAAAACATAGTTATACTTGTTTCAGGTTCAGGATCCAATCTTCAAAGAATTATTGATACCATTGATAATGGAGAAATCCAGAATGCAAAAGTATCTTTAGTTGTTGCCGACAGAGAATGTTACGGACTGGAAAGAGCTAAAAATCACAATATAGAAACCGTTCTGATTCCGAGAGGAAAAAACTTCAGCAGCGAATTGAGTACTATTATTCCTGAAAATACAGACTTAATTGTATTGGCAGGATTTTTATCCATTCTAAAACCTGAGTTTTGTGAAAACTGGAGCGGAAAAATAGTCAATATCCATCCTGCTTTGCTTCCAAAATTCGGAGGAAAAGGAATGTGGGGACATCATGTTCACCATGCGGTTATTGAAGCTAAAGAAAAAGAAAGTGGAGCAACGGTACATTTTGTAACTCCGGGAATTGATGAAGGAGAAGCTATTCTTCAAAAATCATTCGCAGTAACAGAAGACGATACTCCCGAAACGGTGGCTGAAAAAGTTCATTTAGTTGAATATGAAATTTTCCCAATAGCGATTAATAAAGTATTAGGAAACTAATTAAACCTTTACTGAGTCAAAAGCCTTTGCGAACTTAAAAATATTCAGTATTAAAAGAAAGCCTAGTGCTATTTGCGTTAAAAAAATATCATACTGTTTGTTATTCCGGAGGAATCTAAGTATAGTTGAGATGCTTTCAGCATGATAACAGGACGTAAAAAAGCAAAAATATTTAGTATTAAAGCTGTCATGCTGAGCGAAGTCGAAGCATCTCTTTAATCCAATTAAAAAACACATTTAGATTTAAAATATTTCGAAAAAAAAGCAAAAATCTAAGTAAAATAAAGTAAAATCGGAGGTGAAAGACCCGGTTTACAGTTTGAAATAGCTGTGAAAAGTAAAAAATTGAAAGTAAAATGAGTAAAAAGAGAGTTTTAATCAGTGTTTCTGACAAAGGCGGATTGATAGAATTTGCACAGTTTTTGGAAGCCCAGAATTATGAATTGATTTCTACAGGAGGGACATTCAAACATTTGAAAGATGCTGGTTTAAATCCAATTCAGATTGATGAAGTTACTAATTTCCCTGAAATGTTGGATGGTAGAGTAAAAACTTTACACCCGAAAGTTCACGGAGGTTTGTTGGCTGTTCGTTCAAATGAAGAACACATGCAGACGGTTCAGGAACATGGAATTGATTTGATTGACATGGTAATTGTAAATCTTTATCCTTTCTTTGAAAATGTTAACAAAGACATTTCATTACACGAAAAGGTAGAGTTTATTGATATCGGAGGTCCGTCAATGCTTCGTTCGGCAGCTAAGAATTTTGATTCTGTAACAGTAATTACTGATGTTGAAGATTACGCAACAGTAAAAATTGAAATGGAGCAGAATGGTGACACATACATTGAAACGCGTAAAAAATTAGCGGGTAAAGTATTCAATCTTACTTCTGCTTATGATGCGGCTATTTCAAGAATGCTTTTAGAAGAAGATTATCCAACTTATCTGAATGCATCTTACAAAAAAGTTGCTGACCTGAGATATGGTGAAAACCCACATCAGACAGCTGCTTACTATGTTTCTACTTTCGAGAACGGAGCAATGAAAGATTTCGAACAACTGGGAGGTAAAGAATTATCTTTCAATAATCTTCGTGATATGGATCTTTGTTGGAAAGTGGTAACAGAATTCAAAGAAGAAATGGCTTGTTGTGCTGTGAAACATTCTACACCTTGTGGAGTGGCAATCGGAACTTCGGCATTGGAAACGTATCAAAAAACATTTGAGTGTGATCCTATTTCTATCTTTGGCGGAATTGTTGCTACCAACTACAAAGTTGACGCTGCAACAGCTGAAGAATTAAATAAAACTTTCCTTGAAATTGTTATGGCTCCTGATTTTGATGAGGATGCTTTAGAAATTTTAAGAAAAAAGAAGAATTTAAGAATTATAAAAATCGTTAACCCTGTTTCCGACAAGCAGACTTGGGTGAAGGTTGATGGCGGAATATTGGTTCAGGATAACGATAGTATCTTCTCTGATGATATTAAAGTGGTTACTGAAACTCAGCCAACAGAAGAGCAGAAGAAAGCTTTGCTTTTCTCTCAGAGAGTTGTGAAATACGTTAAATCAAACGCAATTGTTGTTTCTAACGGAATTCAGGCTTTTGGAATCGGTGGCGGACAGGTGAACAGAATCTGGGCTACTCAACAGGCTATTGAAAGAGCGAAAGAAAAATTCACAGGAGATCTAGTATTGGCTTCTGATGCATTTTTCCCTTTCCGTGATGTGGTAGATTTCTGCCATCAGGAAGGTATTACCGCTATTATTCAGCCAGGAGGAAGTGTAAAAGACCAAGACAGCATCGAAGCAGCAAATGAGCACGGCATTCCGATGATGTTTACTGGTGTTAGACATTTTTTCCATTAATTAAAATAGAATTAAATTATAATTTTGGATTGTTTTTATACCATCCAAAATTATATATTTGTAATATTATAGACTAGTTAATTAAATAAAGTATGAGAATATTAATCATAGGTGAAGGTGGAAGAGAGTCTGCTTTGGCAGCTAAACTTCAGAATGACTCTAGAGTTACTAAAATGTTTTTTGCAAACGGAAATGCTACTACCGATGTAATAGGGGAAAATGTTCATTTATCAGAGATTGAGGAACTTAGAGATTTTGCTATTAAAGAAAGAGTAGATCTTACGATCGTAGGTCCTGAAGCTCCGCTTGTAGCTGGATTAAGGGATGAGTTTAAGAAGCATGATCTTAAGGTTTTTGGTCCAAATCAAAAAGTAGCAAGTCTTGAAGGAAGTAAGGCTTTCTCTAAAAAATTCATGCAGACCTATGATATCAAGACAGCAAAAGCTGTGGTATTTGATTCATATAACGACGCTAAAGAATATGTACAAACTCATGAATATCCTTTAGTAATCAAAGCGAGTGGTTTAGCAGGTGGAAAAGGTGTTGTTATTTGCGACACGTTGGAAGAAGCTGAAGCTACAATCCACGATTTCATGATCAGAAGGATTTATGGAGACGCTGGAATCCGTTTGGTTATTGAAGAATTCTTACAAGGTTTTGAGGCTTCAATTATTGCATTCTCAAACGGTGAAAAACTATTCCCATGTATTGCTGCAAAAGATTACAAAAAAGCTGGAAACGGTGATACAGGTCCAAACACAGGAGGTATGGGTTCAGTGGCACCAAGCCCGGAATTTACAGCAGAACATGCTGCAGACTTTGAACAAAATATTTTAGAACCTACTGTAAAAGGTCTTAAGGCTGAAGGTTTCAGTTTCAAAGGAATTATCTTCTTCGGATTGATGGTTACTAAGAATGGAACATATCTTCTTGAGTACAACATGAGATTCGGAGATCCTGAAACTCAGGTATTGATGGCTTTAATGGAAAACAATCTGTTAGACGTTATCAACGACTGTATGGATGGAAAAGATATCGAACTTACATTTAAAGATGAGAAAGCAGTTTGTCTTGTAATGTGTTCAGGAGGTTATCCTAGAAACATAGAGACAGGTTTTGAAATTGTAGGTGAAGATAAAGTAAAATATAGCCAACTATTATATGCAGGAGCTGTTAAAAAAGGCGATAAAGTAGTTTCCAATGGTGGTAGAGTGCTAAACATTGTGGCTACAGGAGCAACTTACGATGATGCCCGCAAGAAAGTATACGAAGATGCAGGACATGTACACTTCGACTATAGTTTCTACAGAGAAGACATCGGGAAGTTTTAATAAAAATCAAAAAAAAGATTTGGAACATTTCCAAGTCTTTTTTTGTAAAGCGTTTCATCAATAAGGTCTGGCTAAATAAGCAAGATATCAAGACAGTTAAGGTGAGCCCTGAAGGGGCGAAACTATAATAGCTCCGGGTGAAGCCCGGATAAAATAATTCAACAATAATTTATCAATTCAAAAAATGAATAACGGTATTATCATATTAGATTTCGGATCTCAGTACAACCAGCTTATTGGAAGAAGAATCCGTGAGATGGGAGTATATTCTGAAATTTTACCTTTCAATACACCTTTAGAAACTATTTTAGAAAAACAACCAAGAGGAATTATCCTTTCAGGTGGTCCAAGTTCTGTGAATGCAGAAAATGCTCATTTAGTTGAAAAAGAATTATACGAGCAGGGAATTCCTGTATTGGGAATTTGCTACGGAATGCAGTTAACGGCACACCTTTTAGGGGGAAAAGTAAATAAAGGTGAAAAAGGAGAGTACGGAAAAGCTCATTTAGATATCATTAAAGAAAGCTCTTTATTAAAAGGGGTTACTCAAAACTCTGTAGTTTGGATGAGTCACTTTGATGAAGTTGGAGAATTGCCAACAGGTTTTGAGTTAAATGCAAAATCTGGGGTTATTGCTTCTATTTCTAATGAAGACAAAAAAATCTATTGTGTACAGTTCCACCCTGAGGTTTCTCACACGGAAGAAGGAGGTAAGATGTTGGAGAATTTCGTTTTCTCAATCTGTGATGCAGAGAAAAACTGGAAACTAACCAATTATATCGAAAAAACAGTTGCAGAAATTAAAGAAAGAGTAGGAGAGAATAAAGTGATCCTAGGTCTTTCAGGAGGAGTAGATTCTTCTGTAGCAGCCGTTCTAATTCACAAAGCAATCGGTGATCAGTTGCAGTGTATCTTTGTTGATACAGGTTTATTGAGAAAGAATGAAGACGTAAAAGTAATGGAAAATTACGGTGAGCATTTTAATATGAATATTAAATTGGTTGACGCTTCAGAAAGATTTCTTACAAAACTAGCCGGAGTAGACGATCCTGAACAAAAAAGAAAGATTATCGGAAACGAATTTATTCATGTTTTTGATGAAGAGTCTCATAAAATTGAAGGGGCTAAATTCTTGGCACAAGGAACAATTTATCCTGACGTTATCGAAAGTCAGTCAGTAAACGGACCATCAGCAGTAATCAAGTCTCACCACAACGTTGGTGGACTTCCGGAAGAAATGGAATTTGAGCTGTTAGAGCCTTTAAGAGAGCTTTTCAAGGACGAAGTAAGAAAGGTTGGGGAAGAATTAGGGATTCCTCATCATTTGGTGCACAGACACCCTTTCCCTGGTCCAGGTTTAGGAATCAGAATTTTGGGAGCTGTAGATGCTGAAAAAGTGAAAATCCTTCAGGAAGCTGATGATATTTTCATTGAAGAATTATATAAAAATGATCTTTACGAGAAAGTTTCTCAGGCATTCGTAGTTTTACTTCCTGTAAAATCTGTTGGCGTAATGGGTGATGAAAGAACATATGAATATACTGCGGTTGTTCGTTCTGCCAACACCATCGACTTTATGACAGCAACTTGGAGCAGACTTCCTTACGAGTTTTTAGATACTGTTTCAAGCAGAATTATTAACGAAGTAAGAGGAATCAACAGAGTAGCTTACGATATTTCAAGCAAACCACCTGCAACTATTGAGTGGGAATAATCTTGATTTAATTTAAAATATAAATCCTGTTCTTATGAACAGGATTTTTTTTGTTGTTGAACTTATTTGAACTGTTACTTTAATGAAAAATAAAACAGATACTGAAGGTTTTCATTTACGACCTAGGAAAATGTAACGTTAAGAAAATTTTTTTGGTGAACGTTAAAAAAATTCTACTGTTTGAGTGCGGGGCAAATATCGTAATGAAAGAAAACAATACATCCGCACGAGTTTTAGAATTTTTAGAGAATCAAAATCATTTTTAGTGAAAGTTTCCAGTCTTGACTTTTTGTTTCTTTTTGTGTTAAGACAAAAGAAAAATTAAAGTATTAAAAATAACGATAATAAAAGGTTTAATGTTTAATGGAAAAGCATCGGTTCAAAAGCATGATAATACCCATTCTCTTTCCAAAGGAATTTTGTGGATATTTCGTCATTATCCAAAAAGTCTCTTAGTGAATATTCATCATCCTGAAAGAAAATTTCATCAACACGATCACTTTCATTATAAGTAAATTTAATATTGGGAATTGTTTCATTTTCAAATTCATAATCAAATACAGAAGAATCACCATAAAAGTTTTTAAATTTATCAGTCTTCATTCCTGTGAGGAGATCTATTGAACATCCGGCTAATTTTCTATAATTAACATCAAATACAGTAATGGCTTTACCCTGCAAATTGCCATTACGATACAAGATAGAATCCCATTGAGTTTCTCCTTTATCGTTAGTTTCTTTATTGTAATAAAAAATCCAAGGCTTGCCAAATGTTCCAATATCTATATGATTGGTAATTACTTCGGCTAAATCATCTTCCGAAGAAAGATAAACTTCTCCACCTAATTGCTCAACTTCCTTTGTTCTGTAGTTTTTTGAAAACCGCTCTATTTTTTTAAGTTCGTGGGTTGTACCGTCATAGATCAGACTGTTAAATTCTGAAAACCGATGAAGTTGTTCCTGCATGATTTCGTTGTTATTTTCATCGGTATATTTTATATAAGTATCTGCGCCCATTATATTTTTTAGGTAATTTTCCTTAAATTTAGGTAAAATTACATCAAATGCAAATAGAAACACGACCCCTGACTGTTCAGGATTACGATGAATTGGTAGTGACAATGAAGCGGGCCTACCCGCAGATGTCTGAATCCATCTGGTCAAAAAAGAGTATAGAAAAACTGACTAAAATATTTCCACAAGGTCAAATTTGTATCACCGTAGATGAGAAGTTGGCTGCGGTTGCCCTTTCTATTATCGTTAATTATAATGAATTTGGTGATGATCATACCTACGTTGATATCACAGGGAATTATACTTTCAATACCCATCTGTCAACGGGAGATGTATTGTATGGAATAGAAGTCTTTGTAGATCCTGAATATCGTGAATTACGTTTAGGAAGAAGGTTGTATGATGCCCGAAAAGAACTTTGTGAACTGCTGAATCTGAAATCTATTATTCTTGGTGGTAGAATCCCCAATTACCATAAATACAGCCATGAACTTTCAGCAAGAGATTACATCAGAAAAGTAAGAGATAAAGAGATTTATGATCCTGTGTTATCTTTTCAGTTATCCAATAATTTTCTACCGATCAGGATATTGAAAAAATATCTTCCGGAGGATGAATCTTCCAGAGAAAACGCCGTATTGTTGCAATGGAATAACGTTTATTACAGCAAGAAGCCCAATACGATGCAGGACAGTATTATTCGTCTTGGGTTGGTACAGTGGCAGATGAGGCATTTCAAAGATATCAATGCTTTTTATGAACAGGTAGAATTTTTTGTGAATGTAATGGGAGATTACAAATCGGATTTTGTTCTTTTTCCTGAACTCTTTAACACTCCTTTATTGGCGCCATTCAATAAACTTTCAGAAAGAGATAGTATGATAGAGTTGGCGAAATTATCAGAGGATATCAAAAATAAAATATCAGAATTAGCCATCAGTTATAATGTAAATATTATCTCTGGAAGTATGCCGGTTTTTGAAAATAATGATCTGTATAATGTGAGCTATCTTCTCCATAGAGATGGAAGGATTGATGAGTACCGAAAGATTCATATTACCCCAAACGAAAGAAAGTATTACGGAATGAAAGGAGGGAACGAAATAAAGGTTTTCGATACCGACTGTGGGAAAATTGGACTCGTAATTTGCTACGATGTAGAATTTCCTGAGCTTCCAAGAATACTAGCCGATCAGGGAATGAAAATCTTATTTGTGCCTTACCTTACCGATACGCAGAATGCTTACATCAGAGTACGTCATTGTGCAGCGGCAAGAGCCATAGAAAATGAATGTTATGTAGCGATTGCAGGTTGTGTAGGAAATCTTCCCGGAGTAAATAATATGGATATCCAGTTCGGGCAGGCTGCTGTATTTACGCCTTCGGACTTTGCGTTTCCATCCAATGCTGTTAAAGGGGAAGCAACTCCTAATACGGAAATGACATTAATTGTAGATGTAGATTTAAATTTATTGAAAGACCTTCATTATAACGGTTCTGTTCAGGTTATGAAAGACAGAAGAACAGATCTCTATGAAACCTATCTTAAATAAATCATTTTAGTTTATCATATCATAGTCCTGCTTTTTATAAGTGGGATTTTTTTGTTTAAAATTTAAATATTTCTCTTACTTATTACTACAAAAAAATAAGCTCCCATTTCTGAGAGCTTATTGTATGATAAAAATAATGTACTATTATTCTTTGATGAATTTCTTCTGAGCAGTGCCCTTAATATCTTCGATGTCTATTACATAAATTCCGTTGATCAATTGACTTACATTGATCTTGTTATTTAAGATAATTCCACTAGATACAATTTGTCCTGCTGCATTATAGATTTTGTATTTAGATCTTGTACTGATGTTTTTTACATTCAATACAGTACTTACCGGGTTAGGGAAGATCATGATATCATCTTGGTTAATTGCATTAGGAACTGCTGTCTTAGAAATTCTTACAGTGTAATCTTCAACTTCACCGTTCGCAAAACCTGTACAGTTTACAGGGATACCATCTCTTTGCATCGCTACTCTCATGACAACATATTTGTAATCAGTTAAGCTAACAAAGGCATCCGTTGGTACACTGAATGTTCCTTTAATAGGAGTTGTTGTGCTTGGTGCTGAAGCAAGGATTCTTTCATTAATATCGAAAGTACCGTTTCTGTCAAAGTCAATCCATACAGCAATACCTTCATTGTTATTAGCCCCTAACCAAGATTTTTCAATAGCAATCTCATTACCTGTAGAACCTTGAATTAATTCGATGAACTTAGCAGGATTACCCGTATAATCTGTGTATGTAGATGCCAATGAAGGATTATCCATTGTTGGTTTACCGTTTGGTTTCACCGTTACTTTTGAAATAAATTCATTTGCTGCACTTACTGAAGCCATTGGGCAATGGGTTACGGTAGGTGTTGTAAATAAATAGGGTACAGTAAATGTTCCTGGAGTACCAGTACATACATTCGCAACCATCATTTCATATTTCGTTAATTCTAATAGCCCTGTTAATGTAATTGTATTTGTTGATACAGCTACAGTGGTCCAACCTGGAATACCTACTTTTCTATATTTCAAGATATAAGTTGCTCCTGGGAATGGATCCCAAACTACAACCGCAGAAGTAGGGTTAAGTTGTGTAATCGTTAATCCCGGAGGAGCTAGATTACATGTTCTGTCTGTTGTAAATACTTTAGAGCTAGACCAAGGGTTAAGAACATTACCAGGTCCATCACATTTATTAGCTATCTGTACTTCATATGAAGTGTATACATCTAAATTTTGAAGTGTATACGTATTTGCAGGAGCTAATGGTAAAGGTATTTCAGCATTAGGCCATCCTGTTGTACCTACTTTTCTCCATCTTAATGTATATGATGAACTTAACGCAAGCGGATTCCAAGTAATCAATGCAGATGTTGTCGTAATATTACTTATTGTAACGTTTGGAGGAGTAGGATCACATTTTGTAGTAAATTGATTATGTGAGAATCCACCAGGTGTACTGTTACAAACCGCTGCTACTTCCACTTCATATAACGTCGCAGCTAATAAGTTGGTTAAGTTATATGTATTTGTTGGAGTAGTTACTGCGCCTACATTTGCTGTAAGCCAACCTGTGGTAGAACCTACTGGTCTGTATCTGATCTGATAAGTAGCACCACCAATATCTTGAGGCCAAGTAATTGTTGTAGTATTGTACGTTATTGAAGTTGGTATTACAGTTACTACTGGTGTCACGTTACTACAGATACGCAATACAATGTTATCAATAGCCACAGGAGGTTGGGTACCACCACTACCATCATTTGTCCATTCGAATACAATACGCATTGGTGTAGGACCTGCAAAACTGCTGATATTTAAAGTGGCATTAGAATATGACTGCCAAGTAGCTTGCTGATTATAGTTAGCTCCTAGTTGAATTCTTCCAGCACCTGCTGTAATTTGAGCGCCGGCAACTGGCATATACGTTGCCGGAACCAACCAAACTCTTAAATAGTCCCAAGTACTTTCACCAACTGCTTTCCAGTCGAAAGAGAAGCCTGCAGTCGTAGTTCCGGTAGGAACAGCTATATCTCTATATGCGTGAACAATACTAGAAGCACCAGAAATAGTGTATGCATTCGTTACGCCATTATCATTTGAAATGTAAATAGATTTCCCAGGGTTTCCTGTAGCAGTACCTTGAACCCATTTGTTTACTTGCCCAACACTTGTAAATCCGAAGTCATTAGCTCCTGTGAAATCCTGAAGATATGGAATCGTAGCAGGAATCTGTGTTGTTGTAAAACTAGGACCAGCAACCCAAATACTACGATCTGTAGTACTACAAACAGAACGTACCCACCAGTAATAAGTGGTATTTGGTGTTAATGGAGTTAGAACTGCTGTATTCGTAGCAGATGCTCCTGTAGCCGGAGTTCCAGCTGTAGGAGGAGTACTTGATGTACTTAAATAATATTGATATCCATTTCCAGGAACCTGAGTTGGAGGAGTCCAACCAATTGTAGCCGTTGTAGCACCTACAGAAGGTACATTCATTGCGGTAGGAACAAAACAAGTAGGAATAAATAAGTTAATATTATCAATAGCTATAGGAGGTTGAGTACCACCACTGCCATCATTTATCCATTCGAATACAAGACGTACTGTTCCAGATGCAACAAAGCTGCTTAGAACTAAGTTGGTATTAAGATAATTTTGCCAAGTTGTTTGTTGGTTAAAATTACCACCTACTTGGATTCTTCCGGCTCCAGCAGTAATTCCAGTTCCGGCAGCTGGCATATAAGATGTAGGGACTAGCCATACTCTTAAATAATCCCAAGTACTTTCACCAACACCTTTCCAATCGAATGTGAAAGTAGAAATAGTAGTTCCTGCAGGAACTGTAATATCTCTATATGCATGAACCGTACTTATAGCCCCTGAAATGGTGTATGCATTTGAAACCCCATTATCATTAGAAATATAAACAGATTTACCTGCATTACCTGTTGCAGAACCATACGCCCATTTATTAGTCTGTCCAGCACTTGTAAATCCTAAATCATTAGTCGTGTTGAAGTCCTGAAAATAAGGAAGAGGAGCTGGTATTTGTCCTGTTGTGAAACTAGGTCCAGCAACCCAAAGACTATTATCAGTAGGGCTACATACAGAACGTACCCACCAGTAATAAGTAGTATTAGGTGTTAATAGAGTTAAGTTAGCAGTAGTTACACCAGCTGCAGTTGTTCCTGTTGGTAGAGTACCGGCAACAGGTGGAACATTTGATGTCGTTACGTAATAAGCATATCCATTACCTGGAGCAGGTGTTGGAGCTGTCCAGTTTATGCTAGCTGTTGAAGATCCTACAGTTCCGATTCCCATTGCGGTAGGCACAAAACAAGTAGGAATATACAAGTTAATGTTATCAATGGCAATAGGAGGCTGATTACCGCCGCTTCCATCATTTCTCCATTCAAATACTAAACGCATTGTTCCCACAAAGCTGCTTAGGTTTACATTGGTATTAAGGTAATTTTGCCAAGTTGTTTGTTGGTTGAAATTACCACCTACCTGAACTCTTCCGGCTCCGGCAGTAATACCAGTTCCTGCAACAGGCATATAAGATGCAGGTACTAGCCAAACTCTTAAAAGGTCAGTAGCCCCTTCTCCATCACCTTTCCAATCGAATGTGAAAGTAGAAAGAGTAGTTCCTGCAGGGACTGTAATATCTCTGTAGGCATGAACTATACTAGTAGCACCAGCAATGGTATACGCATTTGCAGTTCCATTATTATTAGATATGTAAACAGAATTACCTGTATTACCCGTAGCAGAACCATACGTCCATCTATTAGTTTGTCCAACACTTGTAAATCCTAAATCATTACTTGTATTGAAATTTTGTGTATATGGAAGTGTTGTAGCTATTTGTCCTGTTGTAAAACTTGTACCGGTAGCCCAAATACTATTATCAGTAGCACTACATACAGAACGTATCCACCAATAATAAGTGGTATTAGGGGTTAAAGGAGTTAAGTTGATAGTAGTTACACCAGCTGCAGTTGTTCCTGTTGGTATAGTACCCGCCGTAGGAGGTACATTTGATGTGCTTAGGTAATAAGCATATCCATTGGCAGGGGCAGGAGTTGGAGCAGTCCAGCTGATAATAGCCGTCGTAGTAGCTACTGAAGATGGTGCTAATGGTGTTGGTACAAAACAAGTAGGAATAAACAAGTTAATGTTATCAATAGCAACAGGAGGTTGAGTACCGCCACTGCCATCATTTGTCCATTCGAATACTAAACGCATTTTTCCGGCTGCGGCAAAGGTGCTTATATTCAAGTTGGTATTAAGATAATTTTGCCACCCTCCTTGTTGGTTATAATTACCACCTACCTGAATTCTTCCGGCTGCGGCAGTAATTGCAGTTCCGGCAGTTGGTGTATAAGTGTCTGGTACTAGCCAAACTCTTAAATAGTCCCAAGTACTCTCTCCATTCGCTTTCCAATCAAATGCCAAAGTGGCAATGGTAGATCCGGCAGGTATAATTACTTCTTTATAAGCATGAACGATACTACTGGCACCCGCAATAGTGTAACCATTAGTAACCCCATTGTCATTTGAGATATAAAGTGAATTAGCTGGATTACCTACTGCAGATCCATAAGCCCATTTGTTGACTGCAGATCCGTTTATCAACGTAAGATCATTTGCCGTTGAAAAATTTTGAGTGTAGGGAAGCGCTACGGCCTGTCCATAGAGTTTCGATAAGAAACCTATATTAACCAGACACAGAAGAAGTACTAAAAAAGTAGAAAGTTTCTTCATAAATTATTGTTATTAATATTAATTATGCAAATCTAAATCGTTTTTTAATATATATAGTATATAATACAATGTTTTTTATAAAAAATGTATAAAAAAGAGGCAGATTTAAGGGGTGAAAATTATTATATACTTACATATTGATGAATAAACGAACAGAGTGTTGTTTTATTATTGAATTTTAAAATAAAATACAATAATTCTACTTTTTATATTTCTATTATACATTTTTAAATAACTTTTGATAGGGACTTAAATTGATGAAAAGGAATTTTTTCTAAATTAAATTCACTTGAAATATTTTGAGTGTAAAATTCTGTAGAGATTATAAAACATTATTTGGTGGAAATAGTAAGTATTAGGAATAATTTTTGGAGTTACTTTGTAACTCATTATTTTTATAAAATGTTTGATAAGCAACAAAGAAAGTTTAAAAGATCAGCAAGATTAATTTCCGTATTAAGCAAATATGGTTTTAAGGATATGCTTGCCAGAATGAACGGGAATAATAAACAGGAAGAAGATTCTGCAAATTCAGATGAAATCATATCAAAAGGCACAGTATATGAAAGGATAAGATTGGTTTTGGAAGAGCTTGGGCCTACTTTTGTGAAGCTTGGTCAGACATTCAGTAACAGGGAAGATCTTCTGCCACCGGAATTGATACAAGAGCTTCAAAAGCTTCAAGACAAGGTGGATATGGTAGAAATGAATGTAAAGGAAATTCTTGAAAATGAATTTAATATTTCCGTTAAAGACTATTTTCTTGAAGTTCAGGAAAAACCTTTGGCTACGGCTTCAATTGCACAGGTGTATAAAGCTACATTACTGAACGGTGATGAGGTAATCTTAAAAATTAAAAAAGCAGACGTACAAACCGTTATTGAAGATGATATTCTTTTGATTAAAGATTTGGAAAAATTAATTTCATCTTATTCTGAAATAGGAGAGAAGCTTAATATGAAACAGGCAATCTCTACTTTTGAAAGATCGTTACTGGAGGAAGTTTCTCTAATTAATGAAAAGAATAATATTCTACAGTTTTCCAGAAACTTTAAAAATAATAAAGAGACTTATGTTCCTAAAGTCTATGAAGAATTTTGTAATAACAATGTTCTTTGTATGGAGTTTATTGACGGAATAAAAGTAACAGATAAAGCCGGACTTTTAGCCAATAATATAGATCCTGTAAAAATTTCAGAAGTTGGTTTGAGGTTATTTGTATCTCAGATTTTAGATTACGGGTTTTTCCATGCTGATCCGCATGCCGGAAATATTTTAGTAAAAAAAGATGGCAAAGTTGTCTTTATTGATTTCGGTGCAGTCGGAAAAATTCAGGCTAATGATAAAGAAATTCTTGAAAATTTAATTGTAAGCTTCGTTGCGAAAAATGCCCATAAGATTGTAAGATCTCTCAAGAAAATGGCAATAAGCTACGAGATTCCTGATGAAAGAAGATTTGAAAACGATGTAGATGATATTCTGAATTTTGTACACAGTACTTCTTTAAAAGAGATTGATCCGCAGGCGATTATTAATAAAATGAAAGATGTTTTGAAAGATAACCGTCTTTACATGCCGGACTATTTTTATCTTTTATTCAAAGGAATTGGCTTGATTGAAGGAGTAGGGCGTACCATCAACCCAGATCTGGATATTGTTAAAAGTCTAAATCCGTACACCAAAAAAATTCTTACTAAGAAAATCAGTCCAAAGAATATTCTTAAAAACGGAATGGATAAAATGATGAATTTCACCGATAATGTAGATGAGATTCCAAAAGAACTTCGTTCTGTTCTTCAAAAATTAGATGAAAATAAATTCACTGTTTCCAGTGAAATCAAGAATATTGAAAAGACCAATCAAATTATCAAATCAAGTATTGTTAATTTGATTTTAGCCATGATTTTAGGAGCTAATATTATTGCAACAGCCATTGTTTTTGTTTCAGAATCCGGACCAAGAATTGGTGAAATATCTTTAGTTGCTTTGCTAGGATTTATTTTTTCGATATTGTTGGTAATTATTATTTTATTGAGAATTACACGTAAATAGTTTTGATAATCTACCCGTCTAAACAAGTAAATCTTAACCACAAAAGGGACAAAAGACAGAAGTTACCTTTTACTATTTTTGTTATTGAGAACACAAAGATTACAAAAAAAATCAAAGATTTTTAAAAACTGATGTGCTCTTAATTGCGTTCTAATGATTAGCTTAAGATAAACTGATGTATTAATCTTTTGCCTCTTTTGCGGTTAAATAAAAAATTACAGTGAAACAATGAAAATAGTAATATCATTCGTCCTTACATTTTACAGTTGTTTATTTTGAATTGAAGGTGGCAATTAGTGGACTTAATTAAATAGGTTAATTTTTAAAAACGTCCTTTCAATTTCTAGCTTTCATTTTCCTGTTTTTATCCTTAATATATAAATAAATTAATTGCCTATCTTTGCAAAATGGATAAAATAACTTTTGCAGATTTTGATTTACCGGTTAAAGTTCTAGATGTTTTAGCAGACCTAGAATTGTTTGAACCAACGCCTATTCAGGAAAAGAGTATAGGACCTATACTTTCCGGAAGAGATGTAATGGGAATTGCACAAACGGGTACCGGAAAAACATTAGCTTATCTGCTGCCTGTTCTTAAAACTTGGAAGTATAACAAAACTGGCAATCCAACAGTTGTTGTTTTAGTTCCTACAAGAGAATTAGTAGTTCAGGTAACTGAAATTGTTGAAAAATTAACGGAAAATCTTACTGCAAGAGTTATCGGAATTTACGGGGGGAAAAATATCAATACGCAGAAGCTTTTATTTAATAACGGCTGTGATATTTTAGTAGGTACTCCGGGAAGGATTATGGATTTAGCGATTGATAATGCGATTTCACTGAAAGAAGTTCAGAAGTTGATTATCGATGAGTTTGATGAAATGCTTAATTTAGGTTTCAGACCGCAGTTAACGCATATTTTCGAAATGATGAGGGATAAGAGACAAAATATATTGTTCTCTGCAACTATGACGGATGCTGTAGATGAAATGCTGGCGCAGTATTTTGCAGGTCCTATTGAGATCTCATTAGCGAAATCTGGAACACCACTTGAAAAAATCAATCAAACGGCTTATAAAGTTGAAAACTTCAATACGAAGATTAACTTACTTGAACATTTATTGAAATCAGACGCAGATATGTCTAAAGTCTTGATTTTTGCAAATAATAAAAAGCACTCAGATTTATTGTTTACTAAAATTGATGAACTTTTCCCTGAACAGTTTGATGTAATTCACTCTAATAAATCTCAAAACTACAGATTGAAGGCTATGAAACGCTTTGAGAATGAAGAAATCAGAGGTTTAATCACGACAGACGTAATGGCGAGAGGTTTGGATATTTCAAACATTACACATGTAATTAACTTTGAAATTTCAGAAGTTCCGGAACAGTATATTCATAGAATTGGTAGAACGGGTAGAGCAGACAAAGATGGTAAAGCTGTTTCTTTTGTTTCTAAAAAAGAAGAACGTCCAGTATTAGACATCGAATTATTGATGGATAAAGAATTAAAATTTGTTGATTTTCCTGAAGGTGTTAAAATTAATCCTAAAAAGATTGCTTCAGAAGAAGATCTTATTGTCATGAAAAATCCGGCGCAGGCAAAACTGTTTGACGGTGGAGGAGCTTTCCATGAGAAAAAAGATAAAAACAAAAAAGAAAACTGGGGAGGACCATCAAAAAGAAAAGAACCTAAAAAATTTGGAGCCAACAGAGCGCAACAAAAAGCAATCTCGAAGTCTAAAAGAAAGAAATAAAAAAAGCTCCCAATTTTGGGAGCTTTTATTTTTATTCAGAACCTATATTATTGTTTTTCAGAATTTCTTTAAATTTTTCAGTTTTACCTTTTTCTTTCATACTTTTATAAATAGAAGCAATCATAGATTCTGCATCAGATCTATAAGGAGATTTTTGATTATTATAAATTCTATAAGCTTTGCAGAGGTAGTCTAGCCCTTTTTCATCATTTTTTAAACCATTAAAATATACATTCCCGATTCCGTAATATACTTCTGGATCTCCAGGATATACTTTATCCAAATCCATATAGGAATCAATTGCTTTTTGGAATTCTTTTTTATAAATATATACGATTGGGATATTCTGTAAAGCCATTTTTCCTTTTGGATCTAGCTTTAATGATGTTTCATATGCAGAAACTGCTTTATCAAACTCTTCATTTCTTCTATAGTTTATTCCTAGAGCATCCCATGCGTAAATGAATTTCGGATCTTTTTTTACTGCTTTTTCATAATTTTCAATAGCTCCTTTCCAATCCTTCTTTTCCGTTAACTCTCGTCCTGTATGATAAAAATTCATTGCTTCTTTATCATCTGAAAATCCTTCGTCATTAGTTTCAGAAACTACTGCAATATTTTTAACACTGGCACAGTTCTTCATTAAATATCGTTCAAGTTCATTATAACTCTCTATATATTGTTTAGAATCTTTATTGGTGTCAAAGTTCAAAGCTATTTGCTTTTTGCCATTTACAACTGGTGCATTTCTTTCTAAAGTTTCTACACTTCCAAATAAGATACCCATTTGTAAACCTCCTGTTTGTTCATCAATACAATGATGTACATCTTTTAAAATATCACTTTTATTTCTATTAAGTAAACTAATTGAATCTGCACATTTACAGGCATTATCAGAAAGTTCTTGAATGAGTTTTTCTTTGTCTAATCCATCTTTCTTTTTCTGAGCAAAAAATATAGAAAAAAGAAAAATAGGAGTTAAAATGGTTAGTTGTTTTTTTATCATGGTTGAAAATATTATTTCATATAAGGGTTCATCACCTTCGCCCAGATCTGATATCCTTCCGGAGTTATATGAAGCATATCTTCCACAAAAAGATCTTTTCTAACCTTTCCGGAAGCATCTTCCATTGCTTTGGTAATATCAATGAATTCTGCATTCTTTTCTTTCTTCATGAAAGCGGCAATTTGTTGATTCGTTTCTTTCATCTGAGGCCAAAGATTTTCTCTGCTTGGCGAGTATTTTATTGAAATATAATCAACCTCAATATTCGGAAACTTGTCACGGATTTTTTTGTAGAACGTTTTGTATCGGCTGACAACTTCTTTTACTTTTAATTGAGGATTGTCTGCAAAATCATTGTCGCCGCAATAGATGATGATCTGTTTGGGTTGATAAGGGGCAAGGAGATCTTGAGCATAATAATTAAGATCGGTTAATCTAGATCCTCCAAAACCTCTGTTAATAATTGTTTTACCGGGGAAATAATCGGCAACATCAGTCCATTTTGTGAAAGATGAACTTCCGACTAAAAGAATAGCATTTTTGGGAGGGGTATTTTCCTGATCCAGCTTTTTGAAATTTTGAATGTCTTGCCAGAACATCGGTTTTTTTTCTTGCGAAAAGAAAAAGGCAAAGGTCAGCAATAGGAATGCTGATAACATCTTCTTCATTTTTAAATAATTTTTAGTTAATTAAATTTCGTTCTCATAAAAAACTCCCGAAAGAATCGAGAGTTTATGTTTTATCTTTTATAAGTAATGTATGATAAATCCTTTACACCATCTCCGTTATAATCTATGATGCTAGGAACTTCCAGCAGTTTCAATTCTGAACTGGAAAGTACGATTACTCTGTAGCTTATTTTAGTATTGTCATCGTAGGTTACTACCATATCTTTGGTGTCTGCATCATAAGTAAATTTACCATCATGTTTAGCCGTAATTTGGCAATCAGCTCCTACACCTCCGTATTCAGTGTAAGATGTGAAATAATCTGTTCTGAAAAGAGTAGTATTTTTTACTGCACACCCTGAAGGAGTATCACTATAAAGTACCGTTTTATTGTCTTTTCCAGAAATGATTTCTGATTTACTGTTTTTCCATTCTCCTCTTAGAGTATCCAGGTCATATCCCAGAACATTATCATCATCTTTACAAGAAGAAAGGGCTAAAGCGGAAAAGGCAAATAAAAGTAGTTGTTTTTTCATTTTCACAAATTTAAGAATATGCTAAAATATAAATAAATTTGAAATATTTGTAATGAAATTCAGCTTTTTTAAACGAATGTTTGTAAAAAAGATAATTTGAGGGAAGGGTTTAGGGCTTAGGTTTTAGGAATTAGTTTTTTAAAATGAAATTAATCGTAAAATTTTCATTTAAAATTCTTCTCAATATTAAAAACTAAAACCTAATTCCTATTTATCTAAGCCCTTGATTTTAATAACTCATTTCTACAATCTTGTAGGCATCCTGAGGTGTCAGTTTTTTATGTTCACCTAAGCCAACCCATTTTCTTTCTGTAAAGGCTTTTTCTACTCTTTCGGCAGTCCCTTTATAGTCTTCTGTATATTCTGAAAGTTTAGTTTTAATATCTAAGCTATGGAAAAATTCTTCCAGTTTTTTAATTCCTAATTCAGCTTTTTCTTCAAGAGTTCCTTCTGTGATTCCCCAAACTCTTTCTGCATATTGCGCTAACTTTCCTTTTTTGGAATCAAAATTATAACGGTAATGAGATGGTGCAATCACGGCTAATGTTCTTGCGTGATCAATTCCGTAATAAGCGGTTAATTCGTGTCCCATAGCATGAACTGCCCAGTCTGTAATCACTCCTTTCTGAATTAAACCGTTCAATGCCATTGTACAGCACCACATAAAGTTTCCTGCAGCATCATAATCGAAATTTTCTGCTAAAACTTTTGGGGCAGTTTCCTGTAAACTGATCAGAATGCTTTCTGCAATTCTTTCCTGTAAATCAGCAGAAGATGGAGCTGTCATGGATTGTTCTAAAACATGAGTGTAAGCATCTGTTAATCCGTTAACGATTTGTCTTTTGGGAATAGATCTTACCACTTCCGGGTCTAAAACAGAGAATTCAGGGAAAAGTCCGGGGCCTCCTGAAGATAATTTTTCGTTCGTTTCTCTTCTTGAAATCACATATCCTGAATTCATTTCAGAACCTGTTGCAGGTAAGGTTAAAATAGAACCGAAAGGCATTCCTTCTCCTTCAAAAGTTCTAACAGGTTTTGTCAAAATTTCCCAAGGCTCTCCTTCATAATTGGCAGCAGCAGAGAGGAATTTTGTTCCGTCAATCACAGAACCACCACCAACAGCCAGAAGATAGGTGATTTTTTTTTCTTTGATTACTTTTAAAGCCTCTATTAAAACTTCATATTCAGGATTGGCAGGAACTCCACCGAATTCATGTACATCATGAGCTTTTAAAGCTTCTTTTACTTGGTCGTAAACACCATTACTTTTGATGCTTCCGCCACCGTAGATCATTAATATTTTAGCATCTTGAGGGATTTCTTTTGAGATTTTAGCGATCTCACCTTTCCCGAAAAGTATTTTTGTTGGATTCTTAAATTCGAAATTAAGCATTGTTCTTAAATTTTTTGTAAATCAAATTTACGCAATGCAAAGTAAAAACTGAGTTAAGAAAGGTTTAAAATTCGTATGATTATATTTAATTTAAACTATCGAAATTTGATGTATTTATTAATCAATAACGTGTAATCAATAATATGCACGGTCATTCAGAACGAAACGAAGTATAGTGAAGAATCTCAACTTAATATTCTTAATTACTTCATCCAAGCTTAGAATCTGTTTAAATTTCTAAATTTGATTTTTTGTATACCCTTCAAATCTTTATCTAAATCATATTTATTAAGGATTTTTTGATTAAAAAAGATAATGTACTGATGACGTGTTTCTCTAACGCAAAGCTTTAGCTTCATTATGCCTATTTTCAGGGAGCAAAGGATAGAATCAACAAAGTTGATTCGTCGAAGCGTATGGATATGCATACAGCTTCATCAGTGACGAAGTCGCATCACTTTGCCCACTTAAAATAAAGCAAAATTATTCATCAACTTTGCGTTAATGTTTTTAATCAAAAAATAATTTCAAACATGATCTATTGAGTTTTGTTGGTGAAAGTGTTTGGAAGTTAGGTGTATATAAATCTCTGAGTGAAATTTACACAGGCTCTAATGGTTAAAATTAAAACATATTAGATTCTTCCTTCGTCAGAATGACAAATGCAGTCTAAATTAGTAAATTCCATTACTTTTCGCTTCTAATTTCCCTGTCTTTTTATTAACCTTCACTAAAAACGATTCTTTTTGAGTCGCATTTTTCTGTTTTGAAATATACATCGAAATATATTGGTCATCCGTTTTATAAGAACCACCTAATGGATTGGTTGAGTCAAATGTAAAACCATAAGTTTTGGCAATGAGAAGCGCTTCCGGTAAATTGTCTACAGATCCTATGAAATCTCTTAATTGTTGTTCATTATTAAAATATTCAGTCTTATTATTTTTACAGGCTAAAATATAAGAGAAACAATCACTTGTTGTACATTGCTGAAAGAAACCTTTTTCCGGAACAGGATCATTGAGTGTCATAAAATCGGGCATCTGGCTTTCGTAGATGATTGATTTATCAGGATCAGGATCTTCGATGTTGCGAAGAACGGACCAATATTGATATTTTTTATCAGGCTTGATAAAAGGGTATAGGAGATCTGTATTATCTAATATTTCGGGGATTTTTTTATAATCCGCAGAAACTGTTTTTTGCGAAAATAATAAACTTGGTAGTAAAAAAGAAATGATTAAAATAATTTTCATACTTATTATTTTATGGAATGAGATGTTACACCTGATAAGGCACTTTTTTAATACGAGCTATTTTTATTCCAATATAATTTTATAGTATCCTTTTTCATCTTTTACATCAATACCAATTCCTTTAAATGTTAATTTATTAATCTGGTAACCATCACAACCTCCTTTAAATTCAGAGGATTGAATTGAAAAATTGAAATTTTTAACATTAGAATTAAAAATATAATTTTTTGTACCATTATAAGCACCCACATTTTCTAAAATGACCTTATTATCTGATGTTTTTGTAAGTTGTATTCCCGATTGATTTTCTTCACTCACTGAAAAATTACTAAGTGTTCCATTTGTGATTAGATTTTCATCATTAGCATTAACGAATTCAAAAGCGATCGTTTGAGGAGCATTATAACAATCGTCACCACAGGCTGTAAAAATAAAAGCCATAAAAAGGAATAAAAATATTTTTTTCATTGGATGCGGATTAATTACTGTTAAAGGTAAAATTAATCATTAATGTGTTGTATTCAAAATTATTATAAACTCGAATTACTATAACGAACCCTAAATATTTTTAAAACCTGTGAAAGCTGATAATCTGTGATATCCATTTCTGATTTTATGAAAGGGTAATAATGATTTCTAGAGTCTAGTATTTTATTTGTGACAAAAAATTAATAAATAGTTCCTGACTATAAAGTTAGTTTCATCCCCAATATTTCTAAATGATTTACAAGCCTTTTCTTGATCTTTCATAACTAAATATGATATTCCTAGATTAATATAAATTTCATTTGTTATATATCGAATTCTTTCATTTGTTAAGACAGAACTATTTAAATTATTTATTTCGGTATAACTATTAGCAGCATTTTGAAAGTCATTGATTTCAAAATATTTATTTCCTTCCTGTGAGATTTTGTATAATTTTTTTTCATCCTTATTAATAAAACTATTGAACATTTTAAAGAAATTGAATTGTTGCTCAACCAGTAAATCTAACCCTGAATCATTTATGAAATATTTTTCAGCTGATAATAATGATTTTGTAAATTCTTTGTCAAAACTTTTTGAAATACTGTTTATTACTTTGATATCTGTAATTTTATTATTCTTTGTTAATATAAATTGTGCTTTAAAAATATTATTATTACTTGAATTTTCAGAATAACTGGGAATGTTTTTCATAAAATAAGCGTCAGTTCCTCCATTATAATTAAATATTGGTTTGATTACTTCATTTGAAATAAAAACTATATTATTCTCAAAATTAATTTCTTTGGGTTGGAATTCAGGATATTTTTTTAAGAACAAATTTTTAGATAAGAAATAATAATTTTTGTCGTCACCTTCTTCATTTGTTATCAGATAATCTTCTTGAAATTTGTAATTGATTTTTCTAAAATCTGTATTAATTGTTTTAGAATCAATAGAAGCTTTAAAAATCTGATTGTTAATTTTAAAATTATTCCCAATAAAAACATACTCCATAAATGATGAAAACATTTTCTGATTAACTTCTAAAGGATTACCATTTTGATATGTGATTTTATCTAATATCCAAGATCCTTGTAGTTTATTAATTTGACTAAACGAAAAAAATGATAGTAATAAAAAAGTAATAGATAATTTTTTTTTCATTTGAGATAGCTTTATTTTTTAATTAGGACCTTAATATTAAATTGAGCCCAAATTTATAGAATTATTTATATTACTTTTAAATAAATGAAACCAAAATCCATTACATTTGTTATATGATACACGACCAACGCGCAGAAAAATTCAGGCAGATCGTGGAAAATAAATTCCAGATCTACAACTCGTTATTTATGAGTTTGCCTTATGATAAAATGACAAATATCGGGATGTTACTTCCGTTTTTGTATGAAGAAAGTAAGAACGGCTACGAAGCGGGAAAGACTCCTGAAGAGATTGTCGAAGACTTCTTTAAAAGCCATACGGATCTACAATCGGAGGAGCAAAAAACCGAGCTTCTTTTCAAGATTATTCAATATATTGAAAGGCAGGTTGTTTTGTTTGACAGTATCGAAGATGCTGCTTTTCCAAGTTTGCATTCAGAAAGTGACAGCGGAACGGTAACCAATCTTTTTGAGCGTTCTCTTCAAGATCATAAACTGGAGAAAGTGCGTGAAAAGTTAAAAGACTTTACCGTAAAAGTTGTTTTCACAGCGCATCCAACACAGTTTTATCCGAGTTCGGTTCAGAGAATTATTCAGGATTTAAGAACGGCAATTACAACAGATTCTGTAACTAATATTGATACCTTGCTTCAACAGCTGGGAAAAACACCTTTCGTTAATAAACAGAAACCTACTCCAATTGACGAAGCATTAAGTATTATTTCGTATTTGAGATATGTATATTACGACACGATTGGTGAGCTATTTACAAAAATAAGAAAGACTTTTGGAAGTGATCATTTTCACCTTCACCAAGATATTATTCAGCTAGGTTTCTGGCCGGGTGGTGACAGAGATGGAAATCCTTTTGTGACGGCTGATGTTACTAAAAGAGTATCAGAAGAACTTCGTTCAGCTATTTTAAAATCGTATTACAGTCACTTAAAATTTATCAGAAGAAGATTAAGTTTCAGAGGCGTTTCAGAAGTTTTACAGCAGTTGAATGACGAGTTATATGGTGCTATTTTCAATAATGAACAGATCACGACAGAGGATATTTTGAAAAAAGCCAATGAAGCAGAAAAGATCTTGGTAGAACATCATAATTCTTTGTTTTTGGAGCTTTTACTAAACTTTAGAGATCGTGTGAAAATCTTCGGAACTCACTTTGCGACGTTGGATATTCGACAAGACAGTAGAATTCACCAACAGGTAATTAATGAAGTGTATGCTAAAGTCTACGGTGCAGAGGAGGCGAGTAATGAGGCGAAGTTTAAACGATTAATTGAAGTTTCAGATAAGGTAAACGCTGATGATTTTGAAGGAATTGTAAAAGATACTTTATTGACGGTTTCTCAAATCACAGGAATTCAACAATCGAACGGATTGAGAGGAATGAACCGTTATATTATCTCTAATTCTGATGCTGTAAAAGATGTGATGAATGTGTATGCATTTTTCAAAGTTTGCGGGTACAAAGATGAAGAGATTGATATGGATATTGTTCCCCTTTTCGAAACCATGGAAGGTCTTGCGAATGCTGAAAATGTGATGAATGAATTGTACCAAAATCCTATCTATAAAAAGCATTTGGCGAAAAGAGGAAATCAACAAACGATTATGTTGGGCTTTTCAGACGGGACAAAAGACGGTGGTTATTTAAAAGCCAACTGGGAGATTTACAAAGCAAAAGAAACCCTAACGAAACTGTCTGAAGAAAGTGGAATTAAAGTAGTATTCTTCGATGGTAGAGGTGGGCCTCCCGCAAGAGGTGGTGGGAAAACACATGATTTCTATGCTTCTCAAGGAAATACAATTGCGAATAATAAGATCGAATTAACCATTCAGGGACAGACGATCACAAGTATTTTTGGAAATAAAGAACAGGCAAAATACAACTTTGAACAGTTGCTAACGGCTGGCGTTGAAAATGATGTTTTCAAGAATTCTAAAAAAGATTTAACAGGAAAAGAGAGAAAGCTGATTATTGAATTGGCAGATATCAGTTATAAAAAATATTCAGATCTAAAGGCACATCCTATGTTCGTTCCGTATTTGCGGGAAATGAGTACATTGGAATATTACGGTAAGACAAATATCGGAAGCCGCCCATCAAAACGTGGAGGCGACAGCGAATTGAGATTTGAGGATCTAAGAGCGATACCATTTGTGGGATCATGGTCTCAATTGAAACAAAATGTGCCTGGGTTCTTCGGATTCGGATTTGCTATGGAAGAAATGAAAAAGCAAGGAAGATTTGAAGAGGTAAGAGATTTATATAAAGGTTCAGACTTCTTTAAAACTTTAGTTTTGAACTCGATGATGAGTATGAACAAATCTTATTTCCCCTTAACATATTACATTAAAAGCAATCCAAAATTCGGAGCTTTCTGGAATGTTCTTTTTGAAGAATATAATCTTTCAAAAGATATCATGTTGGAATTAACCGGCTTTAAAATGCTTCAGGAAGAGGATCCTTTATCAAGAAAATCGGTGAAAATTCGTGAAAAAATTGTTCTTCCGTTATTAAGTATTCAGCAATATGCTTTAATGAAAATTCAAAAAAGAGAAGGCAATAAAGAAGCGTATGAAAAATTGGTAACGCGTTCGTTGTTCGGGAATATTAATGCGAGTAGGAATTCGGCGTAATAAGGTGTGATGAAAAAGAGTTTTCTTATAGCAATGTTCACATTTTTAGCATTGTCGAGTTGTAAAAAAGAAGAAAAAGCTAAACCCATTTCTGAGAAAAATGATGTAATTGCTACAACTAATCCAACTGAAAATGAAGAGGTAGTAAAGGTTGATCGCATAACAAAGAAAAATCCGAAAGATTTTATCCCAAAAGGCTTTGTGTTTTTTGAGGAAGTTTATGGAGATCTGAATAAAGATGGACTGAAAGACTGTATTTTAATTATCAAAGGAACTGATAAAGATAAATTTGTTGTAGATGAAAGTCGTGGAAAATTAGATCGTAATCGTAGAGGAATTATTGTTCTTTTTAAAACTAAAAACAATGATTATGAATTAATTACTGAAAATAACACTTGCTTCTCTTCTGAAAATGAAGAAGGCGGAGCATATTATGCTCCTGAATTGATGGTGTATGAGGAAAAGGGTAATTTATTTGTTCATTATGCTCATGGCAGGTATGGATATTGGAAATATACGTTTAGATTAAAAGATTCCGATTTTCAGCTTATTGGTTATGATTCAAGTGATAATACAGGACCACGAGTTAACAACGAAACCAGTATTAATTATTTAACAATGAAAAGGCAGGATAAAACAAATATGAATAACGATGCAGAAAGCGGAGATGAAGTGTTTGAAGAAAAATGGAGTACAATTAAAGTGCAAAAGCCTATCATGCTTTCTGAAATTAAAGATTTTGATGAATTAGACAGTTCTATTTAAAATATAAGCCTCTCCATTCGAGAGGCTTTTTTTGTTATTAATCTCTGTAAACTAAATGTTTAGTAGTAATAATTTCAGGCAGCAAGCTTTTAATTAAATAATATTTCTTTACAAAATAAAAAATAAGATTCATCCTCACTCTTGGATTATCATAGATTCTAAAGAATGCCTGAATTGGATTTTAAAACATTTTAATCAATAAAAAAGAGCTGCTTAATGAGTTAGGCAGCTTTTTTTTAATTTATTCTTTTATGAATTTTTCATAATACATTTTATCTTTCGTCTGAATTTTCAGATAATAGGTTCCTTTTGGGAAATCTTCTACTTTGATAGATTTTTGATTGTTGTTTTTAGTAACCCATCTTCCTAAATTATCATAGACTTCCAATGAAAGAACATTGCTTTCTGAAGCTATATTCAAGATGCTTTTTACAGGATTTGGGAAAATAGCAACTTGTTTTTGTTTTACAATTTCGGAAGTATTTAGTGTTCCATTATAGAAGCTTCCAAAATTTAAAATTCCATATCCCATTTGATCGGTGTGGTTGGGAGATAGGGAAGCGGTTTGTTTTAATTTGCTTCTCATTTGATCCCTTCCCATTGTAGGAAAAGCCTGAAGTAAACAGGCAACTCCTCCTGCAGCAATTGGCGTTGCAATGGAAGTCCCGGAAACTGTAGTTGTAGAATTATTATTAACAGTAAAAGCTCCACTTCCTCTTGTGCTTCCATCAGGTTTTACAGCGCCAACAGAATTGGGACCATACGATGAAAACCCGGAAGAAGCTCCGGCAGAATCAACCGATCCAATCGTGAAAACTTTAGTATTATCAGCAGGCGTTGTGATATAATGCCATGCTTGTTGTCCGGAGTTTCCCACAGAAGCAAGAAGGAAAATTCCTTTGTTAACGGCAATTTCAGAACCTCTTGCGATGAAAGAAGTGGTTCCGTTCATATTGGCATAAGTATAATTGTATCTTGAATCATCAAACGTATTGTATCCTAATGAAGTTGTAATAAGATCAACACCTTTTCTGTCTGCCTCTTCAGCAGCTTCTATCCAATAGATTTCCTCTTCAGGAATTTCAACGGTTGCATTTTCACTTCGGTATAAATAAAAATTGGCATCGGGTGCAGAGCCTACAAAAGTATTTTCGATAAATCCTCCAATAGCTCCTAAAACTACAGTACCATGAGCATTCAGGGAAGGGTTATAAATATCGGTACTTTTTGCCGCAAAATCATAACCGCCTTTTATTTGATTATTGGTCCATAACCGTGCATAAGCTGAGCCTGTATCTACAGTCGGAAACCCACTGTCGATCACGGCAATCGTAACTCCGGTTCCTGTATAACCTGCAAGGTGAAGTTGCCTTAGATTGATCTGATCAATTTGGTCTGAACCTGAACCATAATCAAAGGTTGTTAATGTTTTGTTGGTAGAACTAGTTGAATTTATTTCAGGCCATTTATTAACGTTTGGTGTTTTAGGAATGCCAGATGAGTTTCGTGCAAAGCTTTCCACCGAGCCAACATAAGGCTGAGACTGAAGTGTGGTAATTTGTGAGGGAGTAGCATTTACAGCAACACCATTTAACCATTTAGAATAATCGGTTACGGTAAATCCCAGATTTTGAATGTTTTGAATGTATGATTGTTCAATGGGAGCATCCTGGTCATTCAGTGAAATACCTAATGCTGTACGTCTGTTGAGGGACTTTTGTGTTAGTTCTGATAACGGATTGGCGTAAAATGCGGCCTTATTCGGTTTGTCATTAAAATAAACAAAAACGAGCTGTGTTTGTGCAAAAACGGTGGAGTAACCCGTTAAGATACAAAAGAGTAAAAGTTTTTTCATGTATTTATTTTGTATAAAGATAAAACAAAATCAATAAAATTTTTGACAGGATTTTAAATTCCTTATTTTTACACAAATATTTATTTATGAAAAGAATTCAGATGGTTGACTTACAAAGTCAGTATTACAAAATAAAGAATGATGTAGATAATGCAGTTTTAAATGTAATGGATTCGGCGGCTTTCATCAACGGCCCCGAGGTAAAGTCTTTCCAGAATGAATTGGAGTCTTATTTAGACGTAAATCATGTGATTCCTTGTGCAAACGGAACAGATGCTTTACAGATTGCTTTGATGGCTTTAGACCTGAAAGAAGGGGATGAGGTGATCACAGCTGATTTTACTTTTGCAGCTACTGTAGAGGTTATTCATTTGCTTAAACTTAAATCTGTTTTGGTAGATGTAGATTACGATACCTTCACGATTTCAACAGAGCAAATCAGAAAAGCAATCACTCCAAAAACAAAAGCAATCATTCCTGTACATATTTTCGGACAATGTGCGAATATGGAAGAGATTTTAAAAATTGCTGAAGAGCATAATTTATATGTGATTGAAGACAATGCACAGGCAATTGGTGCAGAATTTACTTTCTCAGACGGAACAGTAAAGCAGGCAGGAACAATGTCTACAGTAGGAACAACTTCGTTCTTCCCTTCAAAAAACCTTGGATGCTACGGAGATGGTGGTGCAATTTGTACTAATAATGATGAATTAGCACATCGTTTAAGAGGAATCGTTAACCACGGAATGTACGAAAGATATTACCATGATGAGGTTGGAGTGAACTCTCGTTTAGACAGTATTCAGGCTGCCATTTTAAGAAAAAAACTTCCTAATTTGGATTCTTACAATGAGTCTAGAAGAAAAGCAGCTGATTATTATGATGAAGCTTTTGCAGGAAATGAAAATATCTTGACTCCAAAAAGAGCAGAAAATTCTACTCACGTATTTCACCAATATACGTTAAGAATTTTAAATGGAAAACGTAATGATCTTCAAAAATTCTTAACTGAAAAAGAAATTCCTGCTATGATTTATTATCCTGTGGCGTTGAGAAAACAAAAAGCGTATTTCCAGGAAAGTAACGATGCAGATTTTGTGAATACAGATAAGTTGTTGGACCAGGTTATTTCGCTTCCAATGCATACAGAATTAGATGAAGAACAGTTGAAGTATATTACGGATGCTGTGTTGGAGTTTATGGGGTAAATGAGAAAAAAAATATTTAAATATAGACTTGTATATTATTTAGCTATAATAACGAGTTTAATATTTTTTATAATATCAGTATTTTCTATTTTTGGATTATTTAAAGATTTCAATATATTAAGTTTAATATTTATATGTTGTTCTATTACAATAAACTCCTTTGCATTTGTTAATTTGGTTGAAAAATATGATAAAGCGGTTTTATTTTTAAACTTAGGTTTGTTTTTGTTTATATTTTCCTCAGGTTATCATGTTCTATTTGGGTTTTTAAGTAAAGGATTTTATGCAATATTATATTATAATCAGTTTAAATTTTTGATGTTATTTATTATAGTTTTGATAATTGTAAATAAATTTAAAATTAAAAAAGAGAATTTTGAAAACGAAATAGAAGAAATAGGAAAACACGAATAAAAATTTATTACAAAAAAAATGGCAATACTCGTAACGGGAGGTCTTGGATATATAGGTTCACATACAGTTGTAGAACTTTTAAATAACAATTTTGAAGTTGTTATTGTAGATGATTTATCCAATTCTGAAAAATTTATATTAAAAAATATTGAGGAAATTACAGGTAAAAAACCTGCTTTTTATCCTTTTGACTTAAAGAGAAAGGAACTTTTAACGCAAGTTTTTGATGCATATTCTATTGAGGGGTGTATCAATTTTGCGGCCTATAAAGCGGTTGGAGAAAGCCAGGAAAAGCCTATTGATTATTATGAAAATAATCTGTTTTCTCTAATCAATATCCTTCAGGAATTTAAAACAAGAGGATTGTCTAATTTTATTTTCAGTTCGTCTTGTACAGTGTATGGACAGGCAGATGAAATGCCAATTGACGAAAATACACCTTTGAAAATGCCTGAAAGTGTTTATGGGAAGACAAAGCAAATGGGAGAGGAAATTTTAATCGATTTTGCAAAAGCATATAATAGAAAAGTCTCTTTGTTGAGGTATTTCAATCCAATTGGAGCGCACCCATCTTCGAAATTAGGAGAACTGCCAATTGGTGTTCCTAATAACTTAGTTCCTTATGTGATGCAAACTGCAGCCGGAATCCGCGAAAAACTAAGTGTTTGGGGTAATGATTATCCAACGGTAGATGGAACAGCAGTTCGTGACTATATTTATGTTGTAGATTTGGCGAAAGCGCACGTTGCTGCTTTAAAAAGATTATTAAGTAATCAATCTGAAGAATCTACAATTGACATCTATAACTTGGGAACAGGAACAGGATCATCTGTATTAGAAGTTGTAAAAGCTTTTGAAACAGCAAATAATGTAGAGGTACCATACAAAATTTGTGATAGGAGAGAAGGTGATATTACGGTTGCTTACGCCAATGCCAATAAAGCAGAAAAAGAGCTTAATTGGAAGTCGGAAACGAGTTTGGAAGAAGCCTTAAGAACCACTTGGGAGTGGCAAAAATATTTGAACTCAAGAAATAATTAGACTTATAATAAATTAAAAAAATAACCTAAAATTAAAATAATACCTTTTGTGAATTTATGGGTTCTTATCCCTTTTTAAAAGAATTTTTAAATCAGCGAAATGTTAAATACACATTATGAAAACAGAAAGAATAGGCATTACATTTTCTTCATTTGATTTACTGCATGCCGGTCACATTAAAATGTTAGAAGAAGCAAAAACAGTTTGCGACTATTTAATCGTTGGTCTTCAGATTGACCCATCTCATGATCGTCCGACTAAAAATAAACCAACACAAACTATTGTTGAGCGTTATATTCAGTTGAAAGCAGTAAATGCTGTGGACGAAATTATTCCTTACTACACGGAACAGGATTTAGAAGATATTCTAAAATCTTTTGTGATTGATGTAAGAATCATTGGTGATGATTATATAGACAAAGACTTTACAGGTAAAAAATACTGCGAAGACAAAGGCATTGAAATTTTTTATAATAAAAGAGATCATAGGTTTTCCTCCAGTGATTTAAGAAAAAGAATTTTTGAAGCTGAAATCGCAAAAACTCAAAAATAAAAAAATCCCGAAAATATAATATTTTCGGGATTTTTTGTAATTATATTTTGTCTTACATTGGACCTTGTTCATCTCCACCTGTAGCATTGGCGTTGACGTCTTTTTTCCTTTTTGGTTGTTCTACTTTTTCTCCTTGTTTGAATCTGTAGGTTAAAGAAACTGAAACTTGTCTTGGTTGCCACTGCATATAAGAATCTCTTACACTATTTGCTGTATATGTTGTAGATCTCATAGCTCTGGTATTGAAAATGTCCTGAACATTGAAAGCTAAGGTTCCATCTCCTTTCCAGATAGTTTTTGAAGCACCTAAGCTTATAGCATACATATCTTTTCTGTCCTGGTAAGCTGTTTTTTGACCTCCTCTGTAAAATCCTTGTACTTGGAAGCTAAATGTTTTATCAACTTTAACCGTAGAAGAAAGTCTTGCTCTTGTTGAGAAACCTTTACCATTAAAGTCAGCAACAGCCTGAATAGGATTTCCATCTTTATCAAAAGTATCATATAGAGTACTTCCTTTTGTATTGTATCCAAATAAATCTACATTTCCTAGGAATTTTAACCAACTTGTTGCATCCCAGTTGAAGTTTAAATCTAGACCGAAACGATCATCAGTACCCAAGTTGATAGGTTTTGTGTGAGATTCTATACGTTTTGGATTAATAATATCTCCAGCGTCGTCTGTGGCTAAGATATTATATACCAACATTTTTGTATCATCAGTTTGATGTCTGTAGTATAAGGTAGGGTTTAGTGTGAATTTCTTTTTAGAGATACTATATCCAAATTCAAAAGAGTCAACATAAGAAGGGTTTAGATCTATATTTCCGTCAAAGATATTTTGATTATCGCTATAATTAGGGTTAGGAATCATAAAGAATGATCTTGGGCGGTCTATTCTTCTGGTATAGTTTAATAGAAGTTGATTATCTTTTGCAAATTCATAACTTAAGTAGACGCTAGGAAATAAATTATTATAATTTTTAGTAGTTACAAGTGCATTCTTCTTAGGGTCAAGACTTAGATAATTAATGTCTACATTCGACAATTCATCTCTTACCCCCACCTGATAACCTAATTTTCCGATTTTACTTTTGAATTGCAAATAGAAAGCGTTGAAAGTTTCTTTATAAGTTGCATCATAAGTATATGGCTTAAGGAAGTCTAATGGTTTTGTTGCGGTGCTTTCGCGAACATCATTACTGTAATCATTAGTATTGATATCAATTCTGTAACCTGCTTCTAATTTTGAATTTTCACCAATAGGCAATTCATAATCAACCTTACCAATAACAGATTTGTTGATTGTACTTTGATTGATGAAATCTTTCAAATCATTAATGCTATCATCAATATTGGTATCATTGTATGATCGGCTTCTTTGTAAGCTTAATGATAATGATAAATTTTGCCCTTTGTCATCAAATTTATGATCTAATCCAAAATCACCTTGAAAAGCCAGATTGTTATTTGTACCGAATGTAGTTCTGTTTGATGTATAAAAAGGGTTTTTTAAAGGAGTGTAGCTATAATCAATCTTACCGAAATTTTCACTGTCAAATGTTCTTACTGTACCAGATGCATTTACCGATGTTTTTTCATTTATGTCGTATACTATTCCGGCAGAAGCATTATAGTTATTGTTTTTACTTTTAGTTTCAGAGTTAGTATCTCTTTGTACCAAATCATCATTTAATATAGCATTGTTGAAATAATCATTATTTCTACTGGTGTTTTTTGATTCTCTGTAACCTCCGCCGCCATTTAGAAACCACGTGAAATTACCTTTTCTCCAGTTAAGATTAGCATTCAGATTGGTTTGAGGAAGGTATCCTAAAGTTCCTATAACACTACCATTAAAACCTGTTTTCTTACTTTTCTTTAAAATAATGTTCAAAATACCAGCGGTACCAGAAGCTTCAAATTTTGAAGATGGATTGGTAATAACTTCAATTTTCTCGATCTGATCAGCAGGAATACTTTGTAAAGCATTAGCTCCATCATCAATTCCTAATAAGGCAGATGGTTTACCATTGATTAAAAATTTCACATTGCTACTTCCTCTCATAGAAACAGTTCCATCAGTATCCACAGAAACGGAAGGAACATTAGTAAGTACATCCTGAAGATTTCCACCTTTACTCACAATATCCTGCGATGGATCATATGTTCTTTTATCTAATTCTACTTTATAAGGTTTTGTAGAAGGAGCTGTCAGTACAATACCTTCAATATCTTTAGTCTTGACATTGGTAGAACTTTTTTCTGGTTCTATAGATAAGGCGCCGATATTTCCTGCTGAAGTAATTTGTTTATTGATAACAACTTTCTTGTAGTCGATTGCTTCAATTGTAATATCGTAATTCCCAGGAGTAAGGTCTAGCTTATACTGACCTTTTTCATCAGTAAGGGTAGCGTCACTAAATAATTTATTGGCTTTATTACTGAAAGTCACTGAAGCATAAGGTACAGGTTGGTTACTTTTATTAACCACCGTTCCTGAAATACCTGCTTTTTCCTGTCCAAAGGCGAGCGCTGCTGCCGAAAGCACAAAAGTAAGCCCTAAAGTTCTTTTTGTGAAAATGTTGATAATTTCCGTCTGATTCATAAGGTATTGTTTGTGTAAAATCGTGAAAAATCTTTCTTAATATTGTGAAATTGTTAATTGGGTAAATTTCAAAATATTAAGGTTAATTTATTATTTATAAAGTATATGTCGCTATTTAAACCTGAATGTTAATTGTTGGATTGTTAAAATAAAGTTAAATTTATTTATTATTTTATATTTTTAGAATTCAGCCAATCCTGATACGCTTTTGCATTGATAGCATGCTCTTCAGCACTTGCTGTAAATTTATGATATCCAAATCTTGAAGGGTCTGCACACATAAAGATAAAGTTGTTATTTTCTGCATTGAGAACAGCATCTACAGAGTTTTTATCTACCACACAAATGGGTCCCGGAGGAATTCCTTTATTAGCATAGGTATTGTAAGGAGAAGGAGTTGATAAATATTTATAGAAAACCCTTTTGATAGGATTTTTAAAATTAGACTGTATATTCATTGCATAAATTACCGTTGGGTCAGATTGTAGTTTCATCCCTTTTCTGTAACGGTTTAAATACAATCCTGCAATTGTTTTCATTTCATCCTTCTTGCCTCCAGATTCTTTATAAACAATAGAAGCTAATGCATAAATTTGTTCTCTTGTTAAGCCTGATTGTTGCTCTTTAGCTTTTCTTTCACTATTCCAGAATTCGTTGTATTGACTTTCAAATTTGGTAAAGAACTCTTTTGGTGTTACCGTCCAGAAAAAGTTGTATGTATCAATAAAGAAATATTTCTTTAGATCTTCTGCGCTGTTATAGCCTTTTTCTGTTGCGATCTTATTAAAATCATTCACAAATTGTAAAGAATCAAGTTCTGTTTTCTTTGTTACTTTACCAACCATTTGATAAACATCTCCAAAATCTCCAATTCTAAAAGTATTTTCAGCTTGATTTCCCGCCTTAATCATATTGACTAAGTTGGTGTTCCCTGTTCCATTTTGAATGTGGTAACGACCTGCTTTTAAAGATTTGTCAAGATCTTTATCTTTAGCCACAGCTTCGAAAGATTCCTTATTTTTAATATACGGCGCAATAGAATCTAATACCTGTTTAAAACTTGCATTATGGGGTATCAAAAGATATCCTTCTTTTTCTACGTTGTTTCCGTAATATGTAGTATAAAATCTAAAACCAAAAAATCCTGCCACCACGATAATGAGCAGAATGATAATGAGAATAGCTTTTTTCATTATTAAAATTGATTAAAAGTTTTTTGTTTTTTTAAATAAGATCTACTTTTCCTCTGAAAACCTGTTTTGCAGGACCTTCTAGCCATATGTTCTGAAAAGAGTCTCCATTTTTTTCGGCATAAACTTTAAGGTTTCCTCCTAAAGTTTTAACTTTTACAGAGATTAGATTGTGTTTTTGTAGAAAAGTTAAAGCAGAAGCTGTAACTCCTGTTCCGCAACTGAAAGTTTCATCCTCAACGCCTCGTTCATAGGTTCTTACGAATATTTCATTATCCGTAATTTTTTCAACAAAATTTACATTGATCCCTTTTTCTTTGTAATTTTCAGAATTTCTGATGCCATTTCCTTCTGCAAAAACATTGTAATTCACTAGATCTTCAACATATTTTACATAATGAGGTGAACCTGTATTCATCACGGTATCTTCTCCGTCATTGGAAACAGTTTTTACGTCAATCATTTTTAGTTTAATAATTCCATTGTGTATTTCTGCTTCATGTTCTCCATCAATGGCAATGAATTTACATTTGTCTTCAAAAATATCAAGAAAAAAAGCAAAAGCTACCAAGCATCTCCCGCCGTTTCCACACATGGTGCTTTCTCCACCGTCAGAATTGTAGTATACCATTTTAAAATTGAAACCGTCTTCGTTTTCTAATAAAATAAGACCATCAGCTCCAATTCCGAAACGTCTGTCACATAGTTTTTCAATAGTTTTTTGATCTTTAGGAAACTGTAGATCACGATTATCAATCATTACAAAATCATTTCCTGTTCCTTGATATTTATAAAATTCCATAGCTTTCTTTGTGTAAAAATAAACATGCAAAATTAGTATATTTAAAATGAAAAACGAACAGTGTTAGCTGTCCGTTTTCTTATTTATAATTGTTTTATCTAAATCCGCCACTGCTGTTTGATTCTCTAGCAGGAGGGGTGCTTGGCTGAGGACTACTGTTCTGTGAACCAGAGCTGTTTCTGAATCCGCCTCCATTACTGTCATTTCTGAATCCACTATTGTTATTTTGTGGTGCAGGTGAGGTTTGTTGCTGATTTCTAAATCCTCCGCTATTGTTAGATGCGGGTGGGGTATTGTTTCTGAAACCTCCGCTATTGTTTTGGTTACTTCCAGAGTTAGAATTTCTGAAGCCTCCACCGTTATTATTGCTGTTGTAACTTCCGTTATTGTTTCTAAATCCGTTTCCGTTACTTCCTGTAGGATTGCCTCTGAATCCATTATTAGGTCTTTGTGTAGTAGTTGTATTTCTTCTTTCTACGTACACTTTTCTTCTGTTATTTCCGTAATAATAAGGTACACCACCATCATAATAGTAATTGATATCATTTCTGTAATAATATCCGTCATTACCATAATATCCGCCACCGCCATAATAGCCTTGTGGAGCATAATAATTACCATTGTTGTAATATGGGTCTCCGTAGCCATTATTTGCATATCCGTCTGAATAAGCAAGACAAGATGTTAAACTTGTTATAACGAAAATACTGAACGTTATTTTTAATAAATTTTTCATGACTTTATGATACTTTTTTCTTTAAAACTTTTTTTCCAACTGACGTATCCTAAGATCGCCATTATAGTAAATACCAAATATTGAACCGAAGTGATACCTAGACCCTTAAAAATCATCATTGGCATGCAAATAAAATCTCCAACGATCCAAAATATCCAGTTTTCAATGCGTTGTTTGGCCATAAACCACATTCCAACTAGGAATATTGAGGTAGTAACTACATCCAGCCAATTAGCCCAATCCAAGTGATACAAACCTAAGCTTGTCCCTTTCATTGAGAATTGATTATCGATATAAGGTTTATAATAATATATAATAGTAACGAATACTAAACTTATTATAAAAAGAAAACTTGCAAAGATCCATTCTTTTTTTGTAGCCCAACTTACATCAACATGAATATGATCCTTTGAATTCTTCGACCATAAGATCCATCCGTAAATACTCATCGCGGTATAATATACATTAATCATACAATCTCCGAATAAACCGAAATTGAAAAGAATATAAACATAAATTAAAGTAGAAATAATTCCGGTAGGATAGACCCAAATATTTTTTTTAATGGAAAAATAAACACTTAAAATTCCAAAAATTGTTCCGCTTATTTCTAATAGAATTTGTAAATCTGTATAGCTCTCATACGGTTTTACGAAAAGATCGTATAAATTCATGCGTCCAAAAATAAGCAAAAAATAAGAATTTATGAAAAATGATTTGGATTATATGAAAATCAGTTTTTTATGTTTCTAAATTTAATCTTAATGACGAAAGTTTATCAATAAACGTTGAGGTTCCTTATTTTTTTTATATTTTCGTAAATCTTAATAAATAGTAAAATATGTCTAAAATTTGGGTTAAAAAGCCACTGAGTGCCTATGAGGCTGATATGCGAAAAAGTGAGCTGAAAAAAGTTCTTGGTAAATGGAGCTTGACGGCAATAGGAGTTGGGGCTATCATTGGAGGTGGAATATTTGTTCTTACCGGAACCGGAGCTTATTATCATGCGGGCCCGGCACTTGCTATTTCTTTTATTGTAGCAGGTATTGCTTGTATTTTTGCAGCATTGTGTTACGCAGAGTTTGCTTCTATTATTCCTGTTGAAGGTTCTGCATATGCTTATGCGTATGGAACAGTAGGTGAAATTTTTGCATGGGCAATGGGCTGGTGCCTTATTTTAGAGTATGCCATGGCGAGTATGGCTGTTTCGGTCAGCTGGTCCGGATATTTTACCAAATTTTTAAAAATCTTTGGAATTCATTTACCTTCTTATCTCACATCAGATCCTGCAAGTTATACAGGAGAAGGGTTTTCGATGAACTTACCTGCATTTATTCTTGTTTTACTAATTACCGCATTGTTGGTGAAAGGGACTAAGGAAGCAGCAAGTGCCAATAACCTTATTGTTGTTATGAAGACTTGTGCAGTTGTGTTTGTAATTATAGCAGGAGCTTATATTATTTTTTCTAGCTCAGATCTTTATACTGCTGCTGATGGGGTTAAAAACTGGAAACCCTTTATCCCAGATCAGACAATGATTAAAAATTCTGAAGGGGAGATGGTCTCCGCATATGGAGTTAAGGGAATTATTTCAGGAGCAGCGGCAATCTTTTTTGCTTATATCGGTTTCGATGCTGTTTCTACTCAGGCAGGTGAAGCTATTAATCCTAAAAAAGACGTACCGTTTGCTATTATCACTTCACTATTAGTATGTACAGCTTTATATATTTGTGTATCACTTGTGTTAACAGGAATGATTCACTATTCTGATTTTAATCCTGAAGGAAAGTTTCCAGATGCTATTAAAGCTCCGGTAGCGTATGCTTTTGAGATTGCAGGAAAACATTGGGCGAGTAATATTGTGACGATTGCTGCTACTGTAGGATTGATTTCTGTAGTAATGGTAATGATGATGGGACAGTCTAGAATTTTTATTGGAATGGCAAAAGATGGATTGATTCCTAAATTCTTTGGTGATCTTCATCCAAAAACAAAAACGCCTTATAAAGGAATTATTTTGTTGGGAGTTGTAGTTGCTTTTATTGCTGCATTGACGCCTATTTCTACATTGGCAGATATGACGAGCTTTGGAACTCTGTTTGCGTTTACCCTAGTTTGTATTGCAGTTTGGGTAATGAGAAAAAGAGAACCTAATTTGGCAAGACCTTTCAAGGTTCCGGCTTATAAAATAATTGTTGCGCTAGGAGTTATTATCAATGTATACTTAATATTAAACTTAAGTACTCATGCGTTGGAGCTTTCTGGTATTTGGTTATTATTGGGAGGATTGGTGTATGTATTGTACGGAAGATCTAATGGTAAACTAAACAATCCTGAAAAATATCAGGACAATGAATAATATGATAAAATAATGATTAATATATAACCCGCTTTTGCGGGTTATTTTTATTTTTGCCTCTATGAAAAAGCTTTTACTATTTTTATTTTCCTTGTTAGGGATATTCTCATTTTCTCAACAAGTAGAAAGTCTTACAACCATTTTAAATGATAAAATAAGCATTCGCGCACTAGAACTTTATGATGGAAAAGTCTGGTATAGCGGAACAGATTCAAAGTTTGGTTTTGTTGATTTAAAAAATCCTAAGGATCAAAAACAGATTAAACTATCTGAAAAGAAGCTTCAGTTTAGAACATTGGCTCAAAATAAAGAATCTTTTTTTGCCATTAATATTGAAAGTCCGGCTTACTTTTTTAAGATTGATAAGAAAGATTTGACCTACAAGATTGTGCATACAGACACGGTAAAAACTGCATTTTATGATGCCCTTCACTTTGTAAATGAAAAACTGGCTTTTACATTCAGTGATACGGATGATAATAGATTGAAGTTGATGATGTATAAAAATGGGCAATGGCGTTTTTTTGAGAATAAAGTGAAACTCAATCAAGGTGAAGCCGCATTTGCAGCCAGTAATACTAATATTGCTTCAACTCAAAATTATTTATGGATTGCAACAGGTGGAAAAGCTTCGCGAATTTTAAGATTAAGTTTTAAAGATGAAAAATTTGAGATATTTAATACACCATTTATCCAAGGAGAATCTTCTCAGGGAATGTATTCAATAGATTTTGCTAATGATAAATTCGGAGTTGCGGTTGGTGGAGATTATACCAAACAAGATGCTAACGTTAACAATATTGCCACAACAAATGATGGTGGAGAAACATGGCAGATTCAGGCTTCCGGAAAAAATGCAGGTTACACGACTTGTGTGAAGATTAAACCAAGCTCTAAAGGAAGAGAACTTATTTCAGTTGGTGATCAACACATCAGCTATTCTTCAGACTTTGGGAAAACTTGGAAGAAAATTTCCGAGGAGAAAGGGTTTTTTGTCTGCCAATGGGTAGATGCAAATACGGTCGTTTTAGCTGGAAAGGATAAGATTTCTTTGTTAAAATTAAAATTTTAGTTAAGATAAAGTATTGATGAATCAAATCATCGTGACATTATTAATCAATGACCTTCCTATTATCATAAATAAAAAGTAAGATCCGGGAAGGAATTAATTATATGAATGTCGACTAATAGGGGATTTACTCTCATATACTTGCGAAAATTTTTCAGGAATGATAAAAATGTTGCAATTATCCACTACAAGAAAAAATACAATCTAAAAATGACTTATTGTATTGTTTTAGTGTTAGTTATAATTATTTTAAATGAAAGTTTCCAGAAATGGTATTTAGACTCATTATAAATTTCAAATAGAAACCCTAATATAATTCATGATTTAAAATTCATAAGTTATATTTAATTTTGCAATATGAAATTCCTTTTGGAGTTCCATTTTTAAAATTTACATTTTCAATGAATTCTTTAATAGACAAATATAATATTCCGGGACCTCGTTATACATCTTATCCTACCGTTCCTTATTGGGACGAGAGTACTTTTTCACCTGAAAAATGGAAGGAGAGCGTTATAAGGTCATTTAAGGAAAGTAATGCAGAGGAAGGAATTTCTATTTACATCCATTTGCCTTTCTGTGAAGCATTGTGTACATTTTGTGCGTGTCATAAGCGTATTACAAAACAACATAGCGTTGAAACACCATATTTGGAAAGTGTTTTAAAAGAATGGAAATTGTATCTGGATCTTTTTAATGAAAAACCGAAATTAAAAGAACTTCATTTAGGTGGAGGAACTCCTACTTTTTTCTCGCCTAAAAATCTAAGAACCTTATTGGAAGGTATTTTTGAAAGTGTTGAGATTGCAGAACATCCTGAGTTTTCTTTCGAAGGCCATCCAAATAATACAACTAAAGATCATCTTCAAACGTTGTATGATTTAGGGTTTAGAAGAGTGAGTTTTGGCGTTCAGGATTATGATCCTAAAGTGCAGAAAGCGATCAATAGAATTCAGCCTTTTGAAAATGTAAAAAATGTGACGGAATGGGCTAAAGAAATTGGCTACAGAGGAATTAGTCACGATTTGGTTTTCGGACTTCCGCACCAAAGTTGGGAAGCAATGGAATACACGATTCGTAAAACAATGGAATTGAAACCAGACAGGCTTGCTTTCTATTCTTACGCACACGTTCCATGGGTGAAAGGAGTTGGGCAAAGAGGTTTTGATGAAAATGATTTGCCAAGCGGAGAAGAGAAACGCCGTTTATATGAAGATGGTAAAAAGTTGTTGGAAGATTTAGGATATATTGAGGTGGGAATGGATCATTTTTCTTTGGAACATGATGATTTGTATCAATCATTAATTCAGAAAAAGCTTCACAGAAACTTTATGGGATATACTTCGAGCAACACTCAATTAATGGTTGGTCTTGGGATGTCTTCTATTTCCGATTCTTGGTATGCTTTTGCTCAGAATGTAAAAACAGTGGAAGAGTATCAAAAGATGGTTGAAGAAGGTGAAATTCCTGTAGTAAAAGGCCATATCTTAAATGAAGAAGATCTGATTGTAAGAAGACATATTTTGAATTTAATGTGTCAGCTTGAAACCACTTTTGATGTTCAGAATTCTTTCCCTGAGCTGGAAAATGCATTCGAAATGCTGAAAGAAATGGAGAAAGATGAGTTGGTTGAAATTCATGATAATCAAATTAAGATTACCGAAAAAGGAAGAGCCTTTACGAGAAATGTAGCGATGGTATTTGATCTTAGAATGATGAGGAATAAACCGGAGACAAGAATTTTCTCAATGACGATATAGTCTATGAAAGGGAAGGTTCTGCTTGCTTTATTATATTTTTATGCACTGATTTTTAGTGTTCTAAAAACTATTCGATTTCCGAATGATTGGTCTGAGGCACATTGGATGCTTGATTATCGATTCGGATTTATTAAGAGAGGTCTTGCAGGACAAATATTTGGTTTCTTTTTCGAAAAAAATGAATTTAGTATTCTGTTGGTTTCAGCAGTAATACTATTGATTCTTTATAGCTGTGTATATTTTATTGTCTTAAAGCAGACGAATGATTCTTCGCGGAATATCTATCGGGTAACATTTTATTTGATTTTCTTTCTTTCCCAATATATTGTTTTAAGTGCCCATATTATTGGGTATTTTGATCATATTATTTTTTTATTTACCATATTGATCATTTATTTAATAAGAAGAAATCTGATTTTTCTTTCATCAATATTGGTTTGTATAAGTTTGTTAATTCATGAAATAACTTTTTTCTTGACAATTCCTATTTCTCTTTTTGCTATAATTATAGCTGAGATGCCCAATGAAAAATTTTCTTTTAAAGAAGTTTTAAATTTAAAATTACTAAAGAAAAGTTTTTTGTTTCTGGCTTTTCCTGTTGCGATGATGTTTTTTTTATCATACTATCAGGAAATTTATGGAAAGGATAATTATTTAGATTTATTTAATTACCTTCATGGTTTAGCGTTTATTACAACAGATATTGCAGATCTGGTAGCAACTTCATACACTGAAAAGTTCACATACTATTTAGAAACAGAAAGTAAAGGTTTTTTTATAAAAATGCTTTACCATAAATGTTTCGCTTTTAGCATTCCGATTTTGTTTTTGTTGTTTATTGTTTATAAAGAATATCAAAGAATAGGGTTGCCTTTATTTTTAATATTTACTATTGCTGTTTTAGCACCATTATTACTACATTTTGTTGCTTGGGATGTCTATAGAATTTGGGCTTTTCCTTATATGACGATGTTTTTGGGATATTGGATCTTGAACTTGAAATTTAAAAATAATACAGATCAACCTAAACAATTTCCTGTTTCATTAATAATAATTTCAACCTTGGTAATGTTTTTTTTGGCAATAAATCAACCCGATTTATTTGATTTTGAGGTCGCAAGATTTACTTTAATTGAAAGAATATTAATGGTAATGCCAATCCTCGTAGGATTTATATTTTATATAAAAGCCCCAAAAAGAATATTCTGAGGCTTTTGCTTTTTTATTTAATAATCAATTTCTGGCTGTAAGATTTCAATTCTCCTGATTTCAAATTAATATAATAAACTCCTGCAGGAATTCCTGTAATATCAATGCTGTTATCACTTTTGATATTTGCATTTTCCAATACCTTTCTTCCTTCAGAGCTTATAATTTCGGCGGAAACATTTTTATCTTTCAATCCATCAATGAAAACCTTTTTAGAAGCAGGATTCGGATAAATTTTAATTTGCTTAAGGTTATTGTTTTCTTGCGTAGATAAGGTTGCATTTGTTTTAATTTTATAAATTTTTCCATTATTAACAGCGGCTACGTAAAGTTCTTTTTGGCTGTCTTCTCCAAAAGTTGAAAAATTATTACCTGCAAATGGTGTTGTCCAAGTTATAGCGTTTCCGGAATCTAACATTCCTATTTGTGGAGTACAATAATCTGTGAAAAAATATTTTCCTTGTAAAGCAGGATAAAGGCTGCCTCGGTAAACGTAGCCTCCGGTTATGGAGCATCTTCCGCCTGAATGATCATATACCGCCACAGGAAAAGTCATTGTAGAAGCATTCGCACATCCTGCTGTATTGTAAGCTGTATTTCCTTCATAGCAACGCCATCCGTAATTGATTCCTGCTTGGTTAAGTGGCACTTTGTTGATTTCTTCAATTTGACCTTGTCCAACATCTGCAATCATAGCATTTCCTGTGGTGAGGTCAAAAGACCATTTCCAACCATTTCTAAGTCCGTATGCCCAGATTTCATCAGCACCATCAACCGCTGAGCCTATAAAAGGATTTCCTGTCGGAATATTATAAGGTCCTGTTGAGTTAACATCAATTCTCAACATTTTTCCTAACAAAGAATTTTTGTTTTGAGCATTGTTGCCTGGGTCTCCGCCACTTCCGCCGTCTCCGGTAATAATCCATAAGTTTCCATCAGGTGCAAAATGAATGCTTCCACCATTGTGATTATCGAATGGTTTTGGAATATTCAATACAATCTTTTCAGAATTAGGGTCTGCAACATTAGAATCTGAGGTACTCACGGTATATCTTGCTACGATAATATTTCCATTGGAATTGTTATTATAATACACAAAAAAATACCCGTTGGTAGAGTATTGTGGGTGAAACGCCAATCCTAAAAGTCCTCTTTCTCCACCATAAAGAATTTTAGAACCAATATTTAAAAAATTCGTCGCATTAATAGTCCCATTAGGTTGAATAATTTTAATAATTCCATTCTGTTGTACAACAAAAAGCCGACTGTCGTTAGCGTTTGTGATTTCGACCGGAGCCGTAAGTCCGGTGGCAAATTCTTCCAAAATAATGCTTTGAGAATTAAGGATTAAGGAAGGAAAAATACCTGCCATAAAAAGTAGTTTTTTCATAATATTTTGATATTTAGTGTGTTAAATTGAATGAGTGAAAATACCGTACCAACAAAAATTTAAAATATCATTAAAATACAATAAAAAAATTGATAAATCTTAAATAGAAGTAAGGCAACCGATATATCTGAAAATAAACGATTTCTGTTCTTAAAAATTCATAAAATATCAAGAAAATCATTATATTTGCCGACTTAATTTAACGTAGTTATAACAAAATGCAAGGAAAAGGACTTATTACAATTGTTGCTATTGTACTAGGGTTAATTTGCTTAAATGAGCTATTACCAACTTGGTACGCCAGCAAAATTGAAAGGCAGGCGACTGCTGTTGCAGGAGACAATCCGGAAAAGTATCAGAAAGAGATTACAAGGCTTTCTAAAGATACTTTGAACTTAGGATTCACAAAACTTTATTATTCTAAAGCCAAAGACAAGGAAATGAAACTTGGTCTTGACTTGAAAGGAGGGATTAACGTTCTTTTGGAGATCAACCAAAGAGATTTGGTGAATGATCTTACAAATTATTCTACAAACCCTGTTCTTATCGAGGCTTTAAACAAGACTGATGAAGCGCAAAAGAATTCTACAAAATCTTACATCGACAATTTCTTTGATCAGTTTGATGCTGTAAACAAAGCAAAAGGAACAAATCTTAAACTTGCAGATCCGGAACTTTTCGGAAATACAAATTTATCTGAGATTAAATACAATACTTCTGATGAGCAGGTAAAAAGCATCATTAAGAGAAGAATTGATCTTTCTGTAGGAACAGCTTTTGAGGTAATCAGAACCAGAATCGATAAAATGGGTGCGGTGCAGCCAAACGTTCAGAGAGTACCGGGTACAGCAAGAATTTCTGTTGAAATGCCAGGTATGAAAGATATCGATAAGGTGAAGAAAATGCTTCAGACTTCTGCAAAACTTCAGTTCTGGGAAGTACAACAAGTTCCTGAAATTGCGCCTTACTTCCAAACATTGACTACAATGGTGGCTGTAAAAGGTGATTCTATGGGAGTTGCGAAGAATGTAAACTTCATGAATCTTTTACACCTAGACAAACTAAGAACTAATGGTGTTGCAAGCGTAAAACTTTCAGATACAGCTGTTGTAAATAAGATTTTAAACAGCAAAGTAGGTCAGTCTTTACGTCCTTCAAACATTAAATATACTCAGTTCATGTGGGGTTACAAACCTGAATCTACAGATACTGAAAGTTTAGTATTGTACGCAATCAGAGGTAACATTAACCAAAAAGCTCCTGTAGATGGTGCTGTTGAAACTGCTAACATTAGCTATGATGAGCTAAGTAGAGTAATAGTAGACATGCAGATGGATTCTAAAGGTGCTAAAGAATGGAAAACACTAACAGAGAAAAACGTAGGTAAACCAGTTGCTGTAACCTTAGATGGTAGAGTATATACGGCGCCAAACGTTGTTAACGCAATTCCTAACGGTAGAACTCAAATCTCTGGTAACTTCTCTCAGGAAGAAGCTAAAGAATTGGTTGACGTTTTAGGAGCAGGTAAATTACCTGCAGGTGCAAAAGTGGTTCAGGCTACTGTTGTAGGACCTTCATTAGGACAAGAGTCTATTGACGCGGGTGTTATTTCATTTGCTATTGCATTCTTAATTATTATCGTTTATATCATTTTCTATTACGGTGGTGCAGGAGTATACGCTGTAATTGCAATGATTATTAACTTATTCTATATTTTCGGAATCATGGATTCTGGAGACTTTACATTAACACTTCCTGGGATCGCGGGTATTGTTCTTACGATGGCCATGGCCGTGGATACGAACGTAATTATCTACGAAAGAACGAAGGAAGAATTATTTGCAGGTAAGAGCATTTTAGAAGCTTATAAAGATGGTTTCAAACATGCATTAAGTGCAATTGTTGATGGTCACTTAACAACGTTATTAACGGCGGGTGTACTATTCTTATTCGGAACAGGTCCTATTAAAGGATTTGCTTTAACGTTAGGAATTGGTATCTTAATGACATTCTTTACTTCAGTATTACTTTCAAGAGTAATGATCTTCTCTAGATTGAATAAAGGAAAACACCTTTCTGTTTGGACGGCTCCAACGAAAAACCTATTCAGAAATACTTGGATCGATTTTATCGGAAAAAGAAAATATGCATATATCGTTTCTGCTGTATTAACAGTTGTTTGTATTGCTTCAATCGCAATTCACGGATTTAAATACGGAATCGACTTTACAGGTGGTAGAAACTATGTTGTAAGATTTGATAAAGCAGTAAATGCTGAAGATATTGAGCATAACTTAATCAAAGTTTTCAAAACTGAAGATGGGAAAAACTCTTCTGTTGAAGCTAAAACTTTTGGAAACGACAAGCAATTAAAGATCTCTACAGATTACCTTATCGAAGATGAATCTTTAAAAGCTGACCAGACTGTTGAACAAAAATTATATGAAGGTTTAAAATCAAGCTTACCGGCTAATGTAACATTACATGATTTCAAATCTGCAGATAAAGAACATGCAGGAATTGTTTCTTCTGAAAAAGTAGGACCTACGGTTGCAGATGATATTAAAACGCATGGTATTCTTGCAGTAGTAGCTGCATTGGGAGGTATTTTCTTATACATCTTATTAAGATTTAGAAAATGGCAATTCTCATTGGGTGCTGTTGCAGCATTGTTCCATGATGCGGTTATTATCTTAGGAGCGTATTCATTGCTTCACAAGTATATGCCTTTCAACATGGAGATCAATCAGGATTTCGTTGCGGCGATTCTTACAGTATTGGGTTATTCAATTAACGATACCGTGATTATCTTCGATAGAATTAGAGAGTATTTAAGAGAGAAGAAAGCTTTAACATTAGCTGGATTATTTGATGACTCTATTTCTAGTACATTAGGTAGAACATTCAACACTTCATTTACAACGATCCTTGTAATTTTAGCGATCTTCATCTTCGGAGGAGATAACTTAAGAGGATTTATGTTTGCGATGTTGATCGGTATTGGATTCGGTACGTATTCATCCATATTCATTGCATCAGCAATTGCGTATGACTTCCTGAAATCAGGAAAAGAAGATGAAGTACACGGAAAAACTACTTCTACAAAAGAAGTACTTGCTTCAAAATAAGTATTACTACAATAAATAAGAAAAAGCCTTTCAATTTGAAAGGCTTTTTTTGTGGCTTAAAGGTGAATTTGTTGATGGCATTAGGTGTTAAGGTTTTATCATTATTAGAAACTTTATCAACAATTATTTATCAAGTTTCCAATCTTTTATTTGAAGCTATTTCCAGCTTTCCACTGTATCTTTTTTGTTACGGGCTCCGCTTCGCTTCGCCCGCAACAAAAAAGGATGTCGTTTCAATCGGGGCTAGTTTTAAGGTTTTTAAATTACTGATTAATAGTTGATTGGTAATTTTTACTCCCGAATTAGTTCCCGACTCTAAATATTTTAATCATTTTGAACCTATCTGAATCTAAGTGAATGCTAAGATCCGAAATAATGACCGTTAGACTCAAAATAATCATACATAATGTTTCTTGCGGTAGCTTCCCAATCAATTACCACAAAGTTAGGTAAATTGAACGGTATATCATTTTCATATAATTCCTGTACGAAATCTTCATCGCTTGAAAACTCGCCGTAATAAAAATTGTTTACATATTCATAAATGCTTTGAAACTCCATTTTTCCCAAACAATCCAAACACGCTTCGTAAACCTCTAAGTCATATTCCGACTCATTTATTTGCTCCGCAATCTCATAAATTTCAGGAGATAAAAAACTCTCTCCAATCAATCCGAGTTTTTCAAACAGTTCGCAGTTTTCGTAATCTGGGAACATGAACTCTGCGTCAGGTTCATCTTTGTGGAGCTCTCGCATTACTTCCTGTAGCTCTTCATAGCTTGAATAGTCTGAAAGATTCAGCCATTTGCCATAAAGGCTTAAATTATTGTACTTGTGATAAGTCCCACAATAAACGGAACAATTGTCGAGACAATTTTGTAAATTTGCCATGTTGATAAGTTTTAGATACGTTAAAATTTATTGATTCGCCTAGCAGTACACCAATACTTCTAGGCATTTTTGTTTTTTCTGGAACCTTGTACACATAGAAACAAGGTAGTAAGTCGCTCATAAAAGCAGTATAAATATACAACAAAAACCTGATAACCACCAGCTTTGCAAGCACTTTTTAACCAAAATATCAACCATTGTTAAAAACTTTTTAACCACTCGAAGCGCAAGAAAGTAAAAAACAGTCTGAGAAAAACGAAACCCGAGCATAGGGGGTATAGCAAAGATTTACGTAATAGGTACGCCAAAATTTTAATAGTACCCTTTGAAACGATACCTATTTAAAAATTTTGAGATTGGGTACAGGGGGAAGTTTTTACAGTGAAAATTTGATACGGTGGGTAATTGGGTCAATATATATAATATTACCTGACAGTAACCCCACAGCAAAAAAAATAAAAGTACTCACAACACCCATTCAGTGTACCATTATTTGGAAGAGTAACTAAATATTTTGGGGTAATATATTAACAAAAATAGTCAAATGTAAAAACACTAAATATTTTCAAGAGTAAAAATATAAATTCCCAATAGTATACACTTAAAAAAGGAAAAAGAAAAACTCATCACTGATATTTTGCCGAGAGATTTCCCTATTTTAACAGCCAAAAAAACCTCTATCAAGTTTGATAAAGGTTAATATTACAATTTTAATAATATTTTAGTTTAAATGATTAAAATTTCTGTTAATATTTTTCACATTAGTTATTTTTACTGATGCTTTAAAAGGCTCATCGTATTTAATCTTAATATAATCAATTATTTTATTATCAATATTATCATCGAACTTTCGAGCAAAAAGATGATTTCCCGTTTGGAGAAAATCTAAATCGATTTTAGTGAAAGTCTTGGGACGTAATTTGATGTCTCCGTCAGGAATCCAAATAATTGCTCTTTTGTCATCATTTACTAAAGTACCCTTAAATGAAGTATTCATTAAAACAGTTTGAAAGAAAGATTCATCAGCAATTAATGTGTTTAAATAATAATCTTCAAATTTTTTGACCTCAACATTACTATTTACAAATTCACAGCAATCCCTTGTTAAAATCATCCATTGTCCACCGATATAAGGTGTTACATCTTTCATGAAATCTCTTTTATGAGTTTTATCAGAAATACTGTCTTCCAATTCTTCAAAATAATTCTCAATTCTATTCATGGTTTCAGGTCTTATTTTTTCCTGATTGTCAATTTTGATATAACTTTTACCATTATTTTTCGATAAAAACTCTTTGATGATTTTTTGTGATTTTAATGGATAATCTTGTCCGCTTAGATTTATAAAATAATCCCATTGTGCATTCATGTCCAAAAGGTATTTCATCCCATCCAGTTCAGCCTGAACCATACTATATCCACCCCAAATAACATTTTCACTATTAAGGATATGTACGTTTGGATATTGTTTTAAAAAGCTTTTTACATCCTTACCAATTTCTTGATTTGCCTTTTTGTCAATATGTATAAGGTAGAAATTTGTAGAATCATAGATAGCTTTAAAAAGTTTTTTGAATTGATTCGGTAAGCGGTGTACTAAAATTAAGTATGCTATACTGATTGATTTCATCGGAGTTTCACCAATGCTATGTCCATTGCTTTCGCTTACATAAACATTATTCATTTTATTTTATTTAAAAATTACTAATGTTTACAACTTATTTCATAAAGTATTAATAGACATTTTTATAAATATACGAAATTTAAACTATTTTTATTGAAAATAATAAAATCTCATTTATAATTCATGAAAAAAAATATGAAATATTAGTTTTAGAATAGATAGAAGTAAATTATTAGAGAAATAAATATTTAGTAGTGTATTGATACTATGTTGCAGAAACTTCGCTAACACATATATTCATAGTGGTTTACAAAGATCAGTAGAGTATTTGGGGTTAATAGAGAGATAATATATTGGCAAAATCACATCTTTTCAAATCAATGATTTTTTATTCCCGTCCAAAATCATAGAGATCTACTACTACATAAAACCCGAAGATATTGATTTTACATGCTCGAAGTCAGAGATTAAAAGTTTTTTTTCCGTCACAGTGTATACCTATTAAAGTATTATCTTTAATGATAGTGTCACGGAAAAAACTAAGTTCTACTGCTGCACCCACCACTTATGCAGTTCTTTTTTCACCCGCCGCTACTTTATAGAGATTGTGCACTCAGCTCACATCTAGTCAGCCACCCGAATTACGCTCTATCGCACATCTAGTCTATCCGCCAACTACACGGGTAGGGAGGTGCTATGTACCAGCTAGATGCATACTATATCATTATATGTTAGCAGAATCTCTGTGAAAGCCCTGTATCAAGTAGATAGCAAGTTTCAGAGGTGATAAATTTATTACAGTAAGATCTTTAAGCTCGAAAGCTTCAAATAAGCTTGATTTAGCCATTTTGTATTCAAAATAACACCTAAAATACTAAAACACTAAGAAAGTCGAAATTTGACGACTTAAAAACACTTGCATCAACGTGGTAAGCTTAAACCAATACATCTACTTATGTTTTATAGTTTAAATAACATGATTTAACCCCTAATTACATCATATATATCGCCTTTATGCCAAAATAGAAAGAAAGTCAAAATTTAACACCTTAAAACACGTGTATTGAAGCACTGTATCCTAATCAATATCATGTTTTAAAAAGATCGGGATAAAAACAAGCTTATTTCATCATCATTCAACAATAATAAATTTTTAAATCCAGTATCAGGAAAAATTTATATTTTTGTAGTCAATACATTTTCGATAACGAAAAAGCGTTAATAATTATTCTGCTGGCAGGAATCTGGTAAATTCAAAAGTAGTGCAGGGTGATAAGTTGAACGCTCACGTCCATATTTTACGGGACGTGGGTTTCGCTTATTTACACTACAAGGCTTACCAGAGCCTCTGCCAGTAAATAAGAGTTACGAGCCTGCGTCCTTTTTCTATTATACAACCAAAACAAAACCGCACTTTAGGCTCGAGTGATACAAAGTCACTTATGAAAAAGGTCTTTATTTCTACTATGTTGCTCGTGGCAGTGAGCGCATTTTCTCAAGAAAAATTTGATTGCAACAATCTTTCTAAAACAGATTACCTGAATAAGTATCAGGAACTCAAAAGCTATGGGCTTGATAAAATCACGCTCAAAGACGGTACGGAAGTCTTACCGCTAGTCATATCAAAAGTTTATGACGAAAACAGCCTGAGACAGGTTTGTATCAATTCAGCTTATGCAGACCATAGATACGGCACAGAAGCACATTACGAAATGTATCGTAAAAACATCTACAGCATATCTCGGGAAACATTCATGAAAAATTCAGATTACTTTGAGATATTCCTAGAAATGATTGCACAACTTAAAAACCAATAATATTGATGGAAAAGAAAATAATTCAAGTTGACAAAAACATCCCAAAATCAGTGTTGACAGGTTTTGTATTGGCTTTTTTATCAGTTTTTGCAGTCGAGCATTACAGCACATTCTCATATATTCCAAATTTAAACACGCCAAGTGTTGATAATGAGGGAAAACTTATTATAAGCGGTGAATACGATACCCGAACAACTCCCTTAGGTGCATTATACCAAACAACGCCTTTCGGAACAAAGATAGATTTACCCACAAACGGCATGATGTGCAGTGAACTACTGTATGATTCGGATTTCAAAAAATATTCTAACAAAGGTGTGTTGTATGCAAAATCTGTATTCAATGATTACAAATATCTTTTACTGTTTTGGTTAATATACACGCTAATCGTACTGTTTTTCAAAAGATACCGTCTAAAGATTTTGATTCTGATTCTACCAATCTCAATACTGAGCTGTAATAAGACCCAAAAAGAGGTAATAGAAGACTGTATGACGCACAAGAGCACGGCAAAAACCGACTCAACCAATAAATACAATAAAGCATTCCAAGAATCTGATACAACAGCTGTAAAGCACTTATTTTAAACAAAAATTTTTAAAAATTTATCAATATGAAAAAATTATTTTTTACGCTATTATTAGCAACGACACCAGTATTATTTTTTGCGCAGGAAGAAAAACCAAAAGAAACGGCAAAAGAGTGCGATTTATCTAAAGACTTCAAAGAACCAATCAAGAACAACCGATTAAAAAAGTTCGTAGCAATTGAAAACGGAGTTGAGGAAAAAGAAGTAATCATTATCCGAGCTCAAAACGGATTCGGAAGTGGAATTTATACAGCCTGTGTAAAAGGTCAGCCAATCAAATACCAAAAGATGGGTACAGTTTTTATGAGAGAAGGAAATAACCCATTTGGAAAGTAATTATTATGAAAAAGATTTTATTAACAATGGTTTTTGTGTGTGTGTTTCTACCTATGGTTATTCTCAATATAGAGACCCTCAGCAATTAGATATTTCAGGCTTGGGAAATGCAATGACAACAAAGCAAAACAGATATAACAATAATGTCGCAAAAGTTCAAAATACTGTAAATAAGATTGCAGACTATTTAAGAAACTTGCAAATATCCGACGAAAGAAAACAAAATTTGTTCAATTCTTTTGATGAAAAATGTATGAAACAAATGCCAAGTATCAATTATAGTTCCGATGAACAAGCAGATTCTTTAGTAAAGTTTTTGTATGACTGTATCAATTATCAACTTAAAAATAATTAAGATTAGTATGAAGAGTACATTCTTAACTGGATTATGACTTACAGTACAATGGAGAGATAACAAAAATGGATCTTAGGTTGATTTGGTAAAATTATAATGCAGAAACTTAAGCCTTGACCTACGACGGGTTGAGGCTTGTGTTTTTTTTACTGCAAACACTTATTAACACAAGGGTTAACAAAGAATCTGCTACATAGTACCTATATATACTAAAATTTATATCAAATATTATCCTACTCTAATCACTTTCAAACCTATCTAATCATTCCAAAAGGGAAAATTAAGGATAGCCACGCGAATTTAAAAAAAAAAAAATCAATTATAACACGACATGATTTGTCGCTTGGTAGAAATATCTTTGCAATAGATAAAATACTAATACGTGATAAAGTTCATGTTAAATCTCATTAATGGGATTTCAGAAACTATTAATAAATGTTAAATTTGCGGAATCATAATAATAAAAACTAACATTAACTTTTAAACACATAAAAATAGATGAGAAAACTCTACTTGAGTGCATTTACTATGTGCACAATCCTGACTTTATCAGCGCAGGAAGTGATTTGGCAAAAGGATATTAAATCCAATACACAGGATTTTCTAAGTCAGGTGATTACAACAATCGATGGACAGTATTTAATTACTGGAAGCTCCATTCAATCTAAGAAACTTTCTACGGATAACAAACAAAACAACGGCTATGATCTGCATTTGGTTAAACTTAATCAACAAGGCGAAGAAGTTTGGGAAAAGTTCTTTGTCGGAAGTAATCATGATTTCCTTTCAGCAACTGTATCAACCCAAGATGGTGGATTTTTAGTAGCATCAACCTCTTATTCATGCAAAAGTCTGGACAAAAAAGACGATTCCAAGGGAGGTTCAGATTTCTGGTTGATCCGTTTAAATGAATTTGGAGACGAGCTTTGGCAAAAAACTTTAGGTAGCAGTTCAGATGAAGAAGCAAGATCGGTAATTCAAACGACAGATCTGGGATTCTTTGTTGCTGGAAATGTACAAAACTCAGCTAAAGGTTATGGATCTAAAGATGTTTTGATTATCAAACTAGATAAAAACGGAAAAGAGCTATCACAATCTATTTTAGGTGGAAAAGGATTAGATGAAGTTGAGAAAATGATTCCGACTAAAGACGGAGGTGCTTTGCTTGGGATATACTCCAGAAGTGGTATGGGTGGTTCAAAGAAAACTGAAAACTTTGGCGAAGGAGATTATTGGATTATAAAACTTAATAAAGAAGGCAAAGTTGAATGGGAAAAGAACTTCGGAGGAAAAGGTGATGATCATTTGAGAACATTAGTATTGACATCAGAAGGATTCTTAATCGGTGGTGAGTCAAGATCAGAACGATCAGGAAATAAAACAGTTGGAATTGAAGAGGGTACGGATCTGTGGTTGATTTCATTCAATGACAGAGGAGATGAAATCTGGCAGAAATCTTACAATTTCAAAAACAGAGATGTTTTGATGGGAATGAGTGTTTTACATAGTTCAGATGATAAAACATCAAAAGGTATTTTGTTAGGTGGATATACGCAGGCTGAAGGTAGAATACAAACTGATGATGAAACATTTTGGATGCTGTATTTGGATCAAAATGGGAATGAACAGTGGAGAAAACATGTCAAAGGAGAATCCAGCAAGAAAGAAGAAAGATTATCTGATATCAAACTTAACAGAGATGGTTCAATCATTTTAGCAGGCACCAGTGCCGAAGAACTTGGAAAAGAAAACTGGAAGATCATTAAGCTTGGAGACAAACAAATTGATCAGTTGATTGTAAAACAAGATATCAAGATTTATCCGAACCCTGTTTCAGATTATGCGTATGTGGAAATAGGTTTTGATTTCAAAGAAGCTGATATTTCTTTGTATGATATGAGTGGAAGACAACTTCAAAGTTTGAAAACCAGAAACAATGTAACCAAAATCAATACTCAGAATTTGATTCAGGGAGCTTATTTGATTACGATTAAAACGGATACGAATAAAACAGCTAACGCTAAATTGATTAAAAAATAAACACAACTTATGAAGAAGCAACTTAATAAAAATCGTAAAATAACATTATCAATATTGTGTTTATTTGGAGTATCATTTTATTCAGGTCAAAATATACCTATAATAAAATCTCCACAAACTTATAATATCGAAAAATTTGGAAATATTCCTGTTAGTATGAATACAGGAAGCATCTCCTATGATGTCAATCTTTTTAATTATGGAGATATTTACAATGGAAATGGATATAATATTGGATTGAGATATTATGGAACAGGATTTATTCCCGCAAAAAAATCTAACTATGTAGGGTTAGATTGGTCATTAGATATAGGAGGAGCAATTACTAGAGAAGTAAGAGGGTTACCTGATGATTTCTTTTCAGATTGGCCAAAAAAACAAGGTTTATATGGATATTTAGAAGGTGTTAAAACATCCAATAAAACAAGTAATGATATATATAACCAAAATTACAATCAATTTCCTGATGGAGGTGGTGGGATAGGTATTAAAACAGGAGCATTTGGTTTTGAAATTGAACCTGATAAGTTTAGTTTTAACTTTATGGGAAATAGTGGATACTTCTTCATTGGAAATGATATGAAACCAATTATTATTTCCGATAATAAAAACCTGAAAATTGATGTTTCAGGACTTTCATCTAAACAGCCCCTTGATCCGATACAAATAAATGGTTCTCAATGTTTGACTAAACCTACAACCATTACAATTACGGATGAAAAAGGTATAAAATATTATTTTGGAGGAAATTATGAAAATTTGGAGATTTCATATAATTTATTACCAAATGCCGAGTCAGAAAATCCTTTTACTATCACCTCATGGAATTTATTCAAAATTGAATATCCTAATTCCAATATATTAGAAATTAAGTATCGTACAGTCACACCTAGTATAACTGACAGAAACTTTTGCAGATCTAATCCAGGAAATATTAGGAACTTGCAAGAGCCTTTCTTACTAATGTTTGACCATAATACTATCTTTAAACAAGAAATTAAAGCTACAAATGGAAATTATAATACAAGCAGTGGAAGTTTATTATATGATGGAACTATTTATTGGGGTGGTAGCACTACATCTAGTGATGGTAGCAATACATCATACTCTGCTACTAAAAAAAGCTTTCCAGATTCAATTTTATTAAATGGGAAAACAATAGTCTTCTTTGATTTCGAAAGATTTGATCAATATTTAGGATATACAATTCCTTCTTTAAAGTTAAAAAACATTATCTTTTACAGTACATCTGGAAATCAAATAGTTAAACAAATAAATTTAGACTATTACAGATACAAAGATTACTTCTTTTTAGATAAGGTTAAGATGTATAAAAAAGATCGAATCTCATCAGATTATTTACAAGAATATAGTTTTGATTATTATAATAAAAATACATTACCAGATGAGAATACAGCATTAATTGATTATTGGGGTTATTTTAATAATAAGCCCAGGATGAATATGATTCCAAATTTCACACTAAATAAAAATACTGGAGACTATGTAATTACAGATAATACACAAGAAGCAGATCCTACATTATCTTCAATAGGACTAATGAAAACAATAACCTACCCTACCAAAGGAAAAAGTGAATTCATTTATGAGCCTCATAAATATAGTGAAAAAATAGACAGGAATTCCTCATCACAATTTAAAAATATATTAATTCAATCAGAAGGAATTGTAAGTGGAGGACGAATTAATAAAATCATTAATTATTCTAATGACGGAACTCAAATAGGTACTAAAGACTATAAATATGTTAGCAATTATTCTCCAAATGGAGCAAGCATTAAATCAAGTGGAATTCTATCTAACTTTTATCGTAATTTAACGTATGTAAGAGTACAAACTCCTTTTAGTACTTATGAGGAACTGAATGCTTATTCAGATAATTTTATTGAAACTTCTATGAATTCGTTTCCTGTACTATATTCTGAAGTTACAGAAATTGAAAACAATAAAGGATATACAAAATATTATTTTACAGATTACAAAATGTATCCTGACAGCCAAGATAATAAAGCAGTTGATAATAATACAAGTAATTTGGATGTAAATTATTATCCTGCTAATATAACGAATATCAACCTTCCTTACCGTTCAAATAACTATAAAAGAGGAAAATTATATAAACAGGAAATATATGATCAGAACTTTAATAAATTAAAATCCTCCAATACCGAATTTATAGATGTTTCGGAAGTTATCTCAAATAATTTTGCTACTTATGTTACAGATAGATTAAGAACTAAATATTTCTTTAAATTATTTGGAGGATCATTCTCACCTAGCAAAACCATTTCTGATGATATTTTAAACAATAATTTGTTATCCTCTAAATCAGAATATTTTTATCAGTCTGCCAATGGCATGAATATTTCAAAGATTAAAAGTACAAATACAGATGGGAAAATTACAGAAACCAATTATCAATATGCCCATGAAAAGGGAAATCAAAAATTGATCAATACGAATATTGTAGATACTCCTTTAGAAATATCTGTACTAGAAAAGCAGAATATAAGTGATGCTGGAAAATTAGTTTCTAAATCCGAAGTTAAGTATGATAATCCCGCAAATGTATATCCTACTATGGCATTATCCTATGATTTGCAAAACGGGACTCCATCCACCGAAGCTACTTATGATCTTTATGATGGGAAAGGTAATTTACAACAATACACCACAAAAGATGGTGTTTCTACAACAATAATCTGGGGTTATAACAATACTCAGCCCATTGCAAAAATAGAGGGTGCAAAACTATCTGATATTCAGCAATCTTTTATTGACAGTATTGTTAATGCTTCCGATACTGATGCTTTAGCAATTTCAAATAGTGATGAAGCTTCATTTTTATCTGTTCTCAATACATTTAGAAATAATCTTCTAAATTATCAAATCTCAACGTACACTTATGATCCATCGATCGGTATAAGAAGTATCACTCCACCAACAGGAATCAGAGAGGTTTATATCTATGATAGAGCCAACAGAATAAAAGAGATCAGGCAAGATAATGCAACAGGAAAAATTCTGAAAGAACTCAAGTACAACTATAAAAACTAATACACAATGAAAAAGATACTTATTCTAATTTGGGGGTTACTCTTGGGAAGCACGCTTCATGCACAAAATTTACCTACTACAGAAAATTATATTGAAACCAGAACTTATCTTGACTCTGTAACCATAAGCAGTTCAACTGCAAAACAAATCCATACAGTTCAGTATTTTGATGGTTTAGGACGACCAAAACAGGTTGTTAATGTAAAAGCTTCACCACTGGGAAGAGATGTTGTCAGTCACATTGAATATGACGGATTTGGAAGACAAACTAAAGATTTTTTACCTATTCCACAGTCACAAACGCTAAATGGAGCAATTGCTCCGACTCCTTTAGCCAATGCAACTTCCGTTTATGGTTTAGAAAAAATCTATGCAGAGAAAATCTTAGAAAACTCACCATTAGACAGAATTCAGCAACAGATTCAGGTAGGAACTGATTGGGCTTCTAAGCCTGTGAAATTTGAGTATGATACCAATAACAATGGAGATTATGTAAGAAAATATGAAACTACCACAACATGGGATCCAGTTGGTAAAATGATGTTGACTTCTGTTCAGCTATTGCAATATTTTCCAATTGCTCAGCTATATAAAAATACAATCATTGATGAAGATGGGAACCGAACCATTGAATTTAAAAATGGTAAGGGACAAACTTTATTGGTGAGAAAAGTAATAAACCCTACTGAAAACGCTGATACGTATTATGTTTATAATGAGTATGATGTCTTGGCTTATGTGATCCCACCATTGGCTTCAGCGCCCACCGTTGAGCCTGCTACTGTGGAAAACCTTTATTATCAATATCGCTATGATGGCAGAAAGAGACTGGTAGAAAAAAAAGTTCCTGGTAAGGGTTGGGAATATATGCTTTATGATAAACAGGATCGTTTAGTAGCCACACAGGACACTGCTTTGAAACAAAAAGGACAGTGGATATATACAAAATATGATCAGTTCGGAAGGGTTGCTATTACGGGAATCGGTACTGGCTCAGAAAGAATCACTGAGCAAAATATGGTTGATGGTTTAGGATCAAATAATGTCAACAGACTCAGTACTCCTCTTTTTGAAAGACAGGGAATGGATGTATATTATGGAAATCAAGATTCAACTTATCCGAATTCAACAAAATGGATAACATTGTTATCATTGAATTATTACGATACCTATCCAAATTACAGCTTCAATCCTTCATTTCCAACAAGTATTTTCGGACCCACTTTAACAGATAATCCTACAGCAACTGGTAAAAGTACGAAAGGACTTTCTGTTATGAGTCTGGTTAAAAACATCGAAGATGATAATTGGACAAAGAATTACTCATATTATGATACCCGAGGAAGAGTTGTCGGAACGTATTCTATCAATCATTTGGGAGGATTTACAGAGACAAAATCTGAACTTGATTTTGCAGGAGCTCCGAAACAAAATATCACCAGACATAAAAGAGTGAATACGGATACTGAAAAAGTAATCATAGAAACCTTTGAATATGATCATCAAAATAGGTTACTTGTCCACAAACATAAAATAGACAACAATACGGAAGAGATCTTAGCTCAGAATAAATACAATGAGCTTTCTCAGCTGGAATCTAAAAAAGTCGGAGGAATCAATATTTCAACTCCTCTTCAAACTATTGATTATAAATACAACATACATGGTTGGATGACCAAGATCAATGATCCTGTTAATCTTAACGGAAAATTGTTCGGTTATGAACTTAAATACCATAATCCAGTCAATACTACTTTTGCTATGGCAAAGTATAACGGAAATATTGCAGAAGTTGATTGGAAGACTTCAAATGATGATGTACTAAAAAGATATTCTTATAATTATGATAAATTAAACAGACTTAACTTCGGACATTATTCTGAGCCTAATAGTACCGTGCCACTGGAAGATCATTTCGGGGAATCTATAGAATATGATTTGAACGGGAATATCACCCGATTATATCGAAATGCTAAAAATATAACCAACGGAATGGCAATGCAAATCGATAATCTAACGTATAGCTATGCAGGTAATAGGCTGTTAAATGTAACAGATGCTTCCCAGAATTATTTAGGATATGTTGGAGGAGGAAATACTATTGGCTATGACTTGAACGGAAATATGACGAGTCATGTGGATAAGGGAATTACAAGCATTCAATATAATTTCCTGAACCTTCCTTCTACCCTTATCAAGAACAATAATAAGAGTCCTTTCGGTGGTGCTATATCTCATCTTTATGGAGCTGATGGAAGAAAGCTTAAAAAAGCATATTCATATTATAAAAGAGATTGGCAGGGAAATACAAATCTTGCCTTAACTACTACGGAATATTTAGATAGTTTTCAATATGTACTTGAAAGCAATGGATTTGGATGTATTGATTGTCCCCCTCCTTCCCCTAATTTACAGTTTGTACCTACTTCGGAAGGTTATTTTGATTTTGTAAAAAATAAGTATATTTACAATTATACAGATCATTTGGGGAATATCCGTCTGAGCTATTTTAATAATGGAAACAGTATAGAAGTTCTTGAAGAGAATAATTATTATCCGTTTGGGTTGAAGCATGAGGGAGTAAATGTATTGACAGGAAACACTGCCTATCAATACAAATATAATGGCAAGGAGTATCAACAAGAGATCGGAATGACTGACTTTGGAGCTAGAATGTATATGAATGATCTAGGGAGATGGGGTGTAATTGATCCTTTAAGTGAATTACAATTTGCTTATAGTCCATATTCTTATGTTTACGGAAATCCTATTAGATTCAATGATCCAACAGGTATGATTGGAGAAGATCCTGATCCTAAAAAAATATACGGTCCTAAAGGAGGACATCCAATAGAAGAAGTTGTAATAACAGGTGTTTCTAAGGCAAAACAAATGGATCGTTCCCTTTCATTTATGGGAATCCAAAGTTTAAATTCTTTCCATGCTTCGGAAGATAGATTTGCAGCAGGAATTAGAGGAAGTAAAGCGGCTCTTGCCACTGAAAAATTTGAAAAAAACTTTGCTTTTGCAATAGGAACTTTCGGAATGGGAGGAACTAATTTATTTGCTTCAGCTGCTTGGGCTACTTTTGACACTTATATGAGTTATCAAGATGAAGAAACTCAGGATGCAGTTGGAACAATACAGTTAATGGCAATTATAGCACAAGTATCACATGGGAATGCCTCAGGAGTAAATAAGTTGATCAATATTGGCAAGCAAGGGAAACATATAATTGGACATAACAATTATATAATAGGTAAGAGTATTTTAAAAGAGGATGCTCAATTATTATTAGATGCCTTTCATTCAGGGAATATTAAATCATCGAGAGTGATTAATGAAGCAAAAGTAAGTGTAGATTTTGGTAAAGTTATTGGAGATTTTGTCCAAGATGGAGTTCCTACTCCAACAAGTGTAGGAACAGTGATTAACAGTAAAACAGGAGTACATATTGTTCCTGCTAACCCTATACAATATTAGAATTTATGGAAAATGAAAAATATATAGAATTAAGAAGGGATGTTTTAATTTCAATCCAAAGAGCATTATGGGGAATGATATATCCTTCAATTAGAGCTATTGCAGTAGGATTTGAAGAAACAAAAAAGCTTACTGTTATTTATTATTTGGATAAAGAACCTGAAGATGAGGATTATGAAAATATAAGTGAAGTTACTGGTGAGGTTTGTTCAGATATTGATTTTTCTACAGTAGAAGAACTTTGTATTTATACTAATCAACCTTTTTCTGAATTAGATAATTTAGTTTCGTGGGTTTATATTAGAAAAGAAGAATAAGATATTTTGATTTTATTCAAAAAATGATTTTGTCAAGTTTAATTTCTGATTTTATAGATAATCCTAAGGGCTAGTTAAATAAAAATTTAGATCATGCAAGAATTATTTATGAAAAATATTGGAGTAAAGAAGATGTATGGTTTTATTTACATTTCCAAGATGGAAAAGCTGTAAGACAGATTGAAGTAAATTCTAAAGGAAAGGTTTTTCTAACTTTAGAAAATCCACAACAAGACGAATCAACGCTATGCGATCAGTCACTAGAAGATCTGGATTTGGAACCATCAGATTTTATTACTAAAACAGAATTTGATCAGATCTGGAATAACCGATAAAATTTAAAGCCTCACAATATAGTGGGGCTTTATTATTGAGCGTCTGGATATCAACCTTGTACCTTTGTGTATAAGGCTAAGCACTCAAAGAATAGCTTAAAAACAGCTCCTGCATCATAATATTAGATATTATCACAATCTGGAATATCATCAGGATTACCTTTAAAATACTCATACACCATAGTTTTTTTAAGTCCTGTCAGGTTTATTACTTTTTTAGGAGTAATCTTACCATCTGTATGGCAATCCCAATTACAGAATAATTCTGATATCAGATTTTTCTTTTCCTGAGTTTTTTGTCTTTTTTCTTGGTTCAGAACTTCTAAGCATTTTCTACTTTTTTCAACAGGAGTCAAAGTCACATCTTGGAAAAAGAATCTTTTTGTTTTATTGACTCGTGGAGCTTGGCGATCATTGAACGCTTTATCAATTATATTCCGAACCTCTTTCGTGTCTAATGGAGTCAGAAGATTAAGCATATTAGCTGTATATATAAGTTTAGAGAGCGTTTCTTTGTCTAGATCATGGTTTAGATGTACCAGGCGTTTAGCGTACAAACTAAGAGTTTTTTCGCGGTTGCCATCTTTTACCCGTTTAGGCATAAAAGCACTGTGGTATTTTATTTTATCCTCACCGCAATCATGAATGCCTTGATCGTTATATTCAAAACTAAGATCTTGGGTGGCTTCATCGAGATTGTGGTATCTTATTTTTCCGTCACGGTGTATACCTATTAAAGTATTTTCTTTAATGATAGTGTCACGGAAAAACTGAGTTCCAGTGCTACTATGTTCTACTGCTACATCTAAACCAGCTAATAAATCAGCAACAGGAAATACTTCTACATTATCATTATAGTAAGCATTCTGGTCATACGGCAATATAGTAAGTCGATCAATTGATACCGCCTGTGGATCATAAGGAATCTTCAACACATTAGCTATCTCTCGGGTAGCAGCTTTAAAGTTATAGGGTGTCAATCCGTCTACCTTTACTATAAGCGTAAGACCTGTATCAGACAAACTACGCCAGTAGGCACATGTATAAGTTGTATTGATCTCAAAATCCTGCTCAGTCTTACAGTCAACATCAATATATAGATATCCTGTAGGTTCTGCTATATTCTTTCCTATAATATATCCATCTGAAAAGTTAAAGTTAATACTGATGGCAGATAGCTTATTGATCTTAATTTCTTTATACTCGGCAGAACTTCTTTCCAAAGTTCGGGCATACTCGACTAGTTTTACATGCTCCTGCGGAGGAGATCTTATAAATTCTATTACTTCTTGAATGTCTTGGAATGAATCCGTTATGGTTCTGTTGGTACAATGTGATATTTTGTTTATCATAATTTCTGGGTTAAAAAAAGGGATGGCAAGGGCTATACATATTTGTTTTACTATGCCTTTAGAGATTGTTTGTAAAAGTTTTAGTTAGTTTTTCGGGAGCTTATAAAGTTTTTATAATATGCGCACGCAATGTTGTGCGGTATAATAAGAAAAAGATCTTCTTATCTAGCATTATCCCGTATTTATAAGGTTATCGTGGTAATTGTCTTATTTGAAAATGAGAATCCCACTCATCAATATCTCCGCCATGTCTGTCTTTGAGCTTTAATAGCTTAGATTGGTAAGTTCCCAGCTGTTTTACGAAACACTTCACATTATTACCTTGAGCATTTTTGACCAATTTTTCTGCCCATTCCAATTCCATAGGTCTGTATCTATATCTTCCTGTATCATTACCGCTCTCCCCGCCGATAATACACCAGTCCAAAAGATTCATATTTTCATCCCAGTCAATTTCTCCAATCAGAGGTTCAAAACTCGCAAAAGTGATACACGGCAGATCATTCAGATATGCAATTCGTCCTACCTGCTGTTGACTTTCAACGGAAACTCCGATCCATACATTTTGTAGTTCATTGAAAAAGTCAGGAAGATGATCTTTGATTCTTTCAGGTCTTTTGGTCAATATTTGATAAGTGTGTTGCGGAGTTTCTCGAATAATTTCCCACGCTTCATCTCTCCATTGATCAGCTTCCTCAATAAACCAATCGCTCCACGAACAAGTAAAGATAACCTTAGGTTCTTTCCATTTCAGAGGCTGTTTAAACATAGTTTTTGATCTCAGAACTGTTGTTGCATCTTGACCGTATCTTTCCTTATCTCTGTACATATAACAGAATTTGCAACCAGGTGATACTTTTTGACAGCCGTGCCACGGATTCCATGTAGCTTCTGTCCATTGAATTTTACTATTTTCCATAATTTATTTTTTGAAATAACACAAAGAGACACCCACACAGTACTCAGCCTATGTCTTGATTAAATATTGAAAGTGTGGATTTTTGAATGGATCGGGATTATCTAGAATGTCCCGAATGAGAGCAGATTGCTAAGAAGCAGATCTTAATTTTGTTTGAATCTCTTCTCGGGTATAATACACCCTGCCTTCGAAGCTAATAGGAATCAAAGTTCCTTTCTTTGCCCAGTTGTGCAATGTTCCAAACGAAACACCGAAATAATCCGCTGTTTCCTGTCGGGTCAAAAGTTCTTTATCTGCTACATGATTACCTTTTGTACCCAAAAGGCGGTCTAAGGATTTATTAATTTTTTGATCAATCATTCCCATAAACTCTTCTATTGAGATCTGGGAAATTTGAAATGTTCTACTGTTGTCCATAAATTCTGTTTTTTATTTCTGGTACAAAAGTAAAATATCTGTTATTCGGGAGCTATTCGGACTTATTCGGATTTATCTTGCAGGTAAATATTTATAAGTTGACTTACTTTTGATTCATGTCTGCCAGGTTCAGACATTTTAGTGTTATTTTTAATTGAATTTGGGAAAACAGAATTGATAAAACCGATGTAATCTTTCAGTAAAAGTTCATACTTAAATATTTCTTCTTTACAGTCTGGATTGCTGTAAATAGCATTCAGCTTTGCATTAAATCCATTTTTTTCAGGACTGATACTCATTGTTTCCAGTGTAGTCATAAACCATTTTTCTGCTTTTTCAGAAATAAAAACATCTGGATATTGGTATTGGTCTTTTACTGACTTGGTACTAACTGACGAAGTTGATGATGGTTTAAAAAAATAATTAGCCACGTAAGGAACCAGATCCGAAAACTCAGATGTAATATATTCAGGCTTTCTTTGGTTTTCTTTCAGCAGGTTTTTAACAATCCTCAGTTGCAATTTGTTGATATTTCCGCTGTCCAAAAGGCTTTTATAGTAATCCGTAGACTCTTCTATAACTTTAAGAATGTTTTTAAAAAAATAATCTTTGTTGCCGATCTCAGTTTTTTTATAAGCATCTACAATGGCATGTTCAAACTCAACAAAAAGATATTCCATATAAGTGCCGATTGTTCTGGAGAAATCTTTAGATTGCATGATTTCGTCCTGTAATTCGTAATTTAAAGTTTGATATTTATAAGATCTTTCCGATTTGTATTCTTCTTCACTTAGTTCAATAAGTCCAAAATCATCATCGTACTTATAATACTTCCGTGAAAATTCTGGAAACATATTAATGATAAGCTGATGCAGCATTTGTTCTGATTCAAAAAAATGATTTTGGTATTTAAATTCCGTATAATCTCTCATTTTTCAAATTTACCTATTTACTTTTGATTTTTTTTCTTTTCTTCCTGCTGTTCCCAATACTGCTCCAACTTTTCAGCATGTTCTCGTTTTGAGGTTTTCACATAATCTAAAAATGTACTGTGTGATTTATGCCCTGTAATAGCCATAACGGTCTTATCGTCCAATTTGCCGTAATGATTCGAAACAAATGAGCGACGGCAAGTGTGAGAAGAAATTAGCTTAAATTTTGGATAATAACTTTTTTCCTTTCGGTTGGTTTCAGGATTTTTTAATCCTCCCAGAATAACCTCAGTAATTCCCGCTAATTCACAGAGCTTTTTAACCTGTATATTGAATTTTTGTCTAATCATGGTAGGTAACACACCGTTTCTTTTTTCTATGATCTGTTTTAAGTGTGTGTGTATCGGTATTTCAACAAAACTGCCTGTCTTCTCGAGTTCAATAATTTTGATTCTGTTATTGGAAATGTCAAAACTGTTAATGCGCTTCAAATCTGAGATTCTGAGCCCTGTCCAGAGTCCTGTAATAAACAAATCACGAATCTCAGCTAATTCTTCGTTGTCTGATAAGTCATAATTAAAGATTAGATCTATCTCTTCCTCGTTCAGGTAAGTGTCAATAGTTTCTTCTTTTTTGATAGCAAAGTTTTTACTTTTGATCTCGGGATTTATTTTATATCCTTTCTGTTCGGCTTCTCTGACATACTGTTTGATAGTGGTTAACTGTTTATCTATCGTTGTATTACTGTATGATGTGCAGACTTCTTTCAGATAATACACAAACTTATTATGAAAGTCCAGACCAATATCTGTAATTCTCAGTTTTAGACCTGCATACTCCTGAAAATCTTTGATAAGCCCGAGAGTGTAATTATGCCTTGTAATGGTTTTGTGATCTAATAAAGTACCTGTTCTAGGATTGATTTTAGTTTCTGATTCTTTGATAAACTGTTTGGCGAACGGATAAAAATAATATCTCGGATCATCTTCTCCCTCTGGTCTTTCATGGAAGTCGTTAATGATTTTGATCAGCCAATCCGAATCAATCTTGTTTCCTTTGGGAAAATCTTCAATAAATCGGTCAAATACATTTCTTTTGAGTTTATCTGTCTTTTTTCTGACATCTACATTGATAATATCAACACTCCGAGCACTCTTTTTTCCTTTGGAGATTTTCTTGAACTTGAAATCTGAATCAAAAATAAAGATGTTGGTTTTTGCATTAATATCGATTTTATTGTGATAAAACCGTATATTTAGATTCACAGGAACTTTTTTGCTATAAACTCCCAATTCTATATTTGCCATAAAATACTCATTTTAGGTATATGTAAAGATAATTAATTTTTCCGATTTACTCCCGACTTGATTCTATATGTAGTTGTATTCAATTATACTCAGTTGTATTTAATTAGATACAAACCCCTGTAAATACAAGGGTTTATCATACAGTAAGATTCAAGTAAATTCAATGGCTAGTCCAATCTGGGCTAGGGTATTTGCCCGAATTTCATTTCTTGTCGAAAAATCAACTTTCAGTTTGTCATGCCGTAGGGATCCGGATTCGAATCTTTCCATACTATAAATCTAAACCTAACAGGTTTTCAAAACCTGTTAGGTTTGTTTTAATATTTCTAAAAATGATGTTTCATATACCTCTTAATCTCAGAACAAGCGAACGATTGCTAACAAGTCATAAAATCTTAAAAGCATCATTAAAAGGAACAATATTTTTAGTTCACAATTTATTAATCATTACCAATAAATTATTACTCATAATTTAGAATCATTATTTTTCTCAATTTGATTATTTTTGCAGGATTATGGAAAATTCAAGGAAAAAAGCAGCCATAGGCTTTATATTTATAACGCTGTTGATTGATATTACAGGATGGGGGATTATTATCCCTGTTGTTCCTAAGTTAATCGAAGAGCTGATTCATGCAGATATAAGTGAAGCCGCTAAGTATGGAGGTTGGCTAGGATTCGCATATGCTTTTACTCAGTTTATATTTTCACCCGTGGTAGGAAATTTGAGTGATAAGTACGGAAGAAGACCTATTATTTTGATCTCCCTTTTTGGTTTTGCTATAGATTATATTTTCCTTGCATTGGCCCCGACAATCTGGTGGCTCTTTTTAGGGCGAATTATTGCTGGAATTACAGGTGCCAGCGTCACAACGGCCAGCGCCTATATTGCAGATATTTCTACAGATGAAGATCGTGCGAAAAACTTTGGTTTAATTGGAGCTGCCTTTGGCTTAGGCTTCATTATTGGACCTGTTCTTGGTGGTGTTTTAGGACATTATGGAGCGAGAGTTCCTTTCTATGCGGCGGCAGGTTTATGTTTGCTTAATTTCCTTTATGGATATTTCATTCTTCCGGAAAGTTTGGATAAAGATAAGCGTAGAGAGTTTGATTGGAAACGCGCAAATCCTGTAGGTTCATTTAAATTTTTAGGGAAGCATCCGGAGATTTCAGGATTGATCGTTGCTTTAATTTTAATTTATATTGCCGGACACGCAGTACAGAGCAATTGGAGCTTCTTTACAATGTACAAATTCAGCTGGACAGAAAGAATGGTGGGGATTTCTCTCGGGGTAGTCGGGTTATTGGTCGGATTGGTTCAGGGAGTTTTAATACGATGGACAACCCCAAGATTGGGAGAACATAAAAGTATCTATTACGGATTGGCATTATACGCACTCGGAATGTTGTTATTTGCATTTGCTACAGAAGGCTGGATGATGTTTGCTTTCTTAATACCTTATTGTTTAGGAGGAATTTGTGGTCCGGCTCTTCAGTCAGTGATTACGAAAAGTGTTCCGGCAAATGAGCAGGGTGAACTTCAGGGTGCATTAACGAGTTTAATGAGTGCGACTTCAATTGTAGGTCCTCCCATGATGACGAATCTATTTTATTATTTTACACACGATGAAGCCCCGTTTAAATTCTCAGGAGCACCATTTTTCTTGGCATTTCTATTGATGACAGCCAGTGTTGTGGCTACGTATTATGCTTTTCAAAAAAATAAAATTAAAAAGTAAAACAATTTAGATAAATAGAGCAGGGAATCAATAGTTGGTTCCCTGTTTCGTTTGAATAATAAGAGAAAAAGATAGGTTTAGAATTAGCTCAGTTCATGAATTATAAATTAACCATAATCTCAAATTATGGTCTGTGAGAAAATACAAAACTTAAAATTTGTTTAAAATATACCATAACTGTATTTACATATGTATAATCTTTCGTAATTTTGTATTATGGAATTAAGCTTTGGAGAAATGGCATTGATCGCAGTGGCGATTGTTGTATTATTCGGACCGGATAAACTTCCTTCGATAGCGCGTGACCTAGGGGCAGGCGTAAGAAAAATGCGTGGAGCAGTGGAAGATATTAAAACGGAAATAATGAAGGAAACAGATAATCCTGTTTCTGAAATAAAGCGTGAGATAGAGAAGGTGAAAGATGCCGCAAAAGAGTTCAACCCGATGAATGATATGCACAAAGATTTCTTACCAAATCCAACTGCATCTAATGAACCACCTAAGCCAAAGCCTGCCGATGACGAAACTCACGAAGGGCCGGTAAGCAGATAATCCATGGAAGAAATTATTCAGGAAGATAAGAAGGTCTTTTTGTTTCTCAATAATTTGGGAGATTCTTCTTTTGATCAGTTTTGGATGTTGATCTCCAGTACTTGGATTTGGGTTCCCCTTTACATTATATTTCTTTATTTTTTATATAAAAATTACAAACTAAGATCTTTAGTTTTTATTCTCATATTTATAGCCATTGGAGTTACGGTTTCAGATCAGTTAGCAAGTGTGTTCAAGTATGGTGTGGCGAGGCTAAGACCCTGTCATGATCCCACACTGGAACATCACATGAGAATTGTGAAATGTGGCGGACAGTTCGGATTTTATTCCGCACATGCTTCTAACACCTTTTTCTTAGCCACTTATTTAAGCATTTTATTAAGAAAGAAGCTCAGTTGGTTTCCTTATGCTATATTTGTATGGGCTGTAGTAGTAGCATATAGTCGAATTTATTTAGGAGTGCATTTCCCGATAGATATTTTGGTGGGGGCGTTTGTTGGACTTTTATTGGGAGTGATATTTGGTGCACTTGCCAAAAAAGTGATCAATAAACAAAATATAACCTCATGAAAAAACATTTATTACTTGTAGCATTAGCTTTTACCTCACTCCAATTTTACGCTCAGGACAAAAAAACTGCAGAAGAATGCTTTAAGAAAGCAGATTACAAATGTGCTGAAGAGCAATATTCGAAGTTAGCAGAGAAAGAGCAGATCCAAAAATTTCAGGCAGAATATTACGATAACCTAGGAACCGCTCAAAGGAGGCTAGGGAAGACTGCTTTAGCTTTTAAATCGTATGAATCGGCTTTAAAGGCTAATCCTCTATCAGTTTCTGTATATGCTAATCTGGCTTCTCTACATAGTCAGAAAGGTAATAAAGCAAAGGCATTGGAGTATATTGCAAGAGGACTTCAGGTAGATGCCGAAAATCCCGACTTGTATTTAACCCGCTCCAAAATTTACGACAGTCAGGGTAAAAAAGATTTAGCTCTAAAAGATTTAAATCAAATCCTAACCTTTGCGCCCGATAACATTTATGCAAAAACGGGATTGGCAACGCTGAAGAAAAATAACGGCGATTTAGAAGGGGCTTTAAAAGATTATAATCAACTGATTTCAGAGAAACCTGAATCTTTGTTATACAATGGAAGAGCTGATGTTTATTTCAAAATGAAAAAATATAAAGAAGCCCTTGTTGATATTAATAAAGCAATCTCTATTGATCCAAAATTTTCCCAATCCTACGTTACAAAAGCTTTAATACTTTTTGATACTGCTAAAACAAAAGAAGCGTGTACTACTTTGGATAAAGCAGTAAGTGTAGGATACGAAAAAGCTGTATTGGCAGATTATTATGCTAAATGTACAGCAAAATAAATAAGGTTTTCTCTGTAAAACCATAAAGAATAGATATGTTAAACATTGTTCTCGTAGAACCCGAAATACCGAATAACACAGGTAACATCGGACGGTTATGTGTAGGTACAGAAAGTAGATTACACTTAATTCATCCCTTTGGATTTATAATTAATGATAAAAACCTGAAACGTTCCGGTTTAGATTATTGGGTACATCTTGATGTTACAGAATATGCGAATGTTGATGAATGGATTCAACAGATTCATGATACATCCCGTGTCTTTTTAATGAGTTCACATGCCGAAAAATCGTATTTAGAAACTGATTTTCAAGATGGAGACTGGCTGGTTTTTGGTAAAGAAAGTGTTGGATTGAGTAAAGATGTTTTATCTCGTTTTGAGAATCATTTAACGATCCCAATGTCCAATTTAATCCGAAGTTTTAATATCGCAAATTCCGTAGCTTTTGTGGTTGGCGAAGGGAAAAGACAGATTGGTTTAAAAGGTAAAATATAAAGTTTCAACCACAAAAGAGACAAAAGTTCTTATTTGATGGATAAAGCTTAGTTACTGAGAAAGTAAAGATTTACAAAAGAATAAAAATCTTTGATTTTTAAAACCTTATATGTTCTTATTTGCTATTCAATAATAAACTTAAAATAGCTCAAGTGTTAATCTTTTGTTTCTTTTGCGGTTTTGAAATAAAATAGTTTAAATATAGTTTTAATCGTTATGATAAGGCTTCCCTTGTAAGATCTGATCTGCACGATACAACTGTTCAACAATAAATAACCGGATCATCTGGTGCGTAAATGTCATTTTAGATAATGACATTTTTTCGTTTGTTCTACTGTATATTTCATCTGAAAAACCATAAGCTCCTCCAATCAAAATATGAATTTTTTTCACTGAAGAATTCATCCATATGTCTATTTTTTGAGAAAATTCTCTGCTTGTAAATTGTTTTCCTTTTTCGTCTAAAATCACAACCAGATCATTTTTGTCGATATGATTAGAAAATAACTTGGCTTCTTCTTTTTTTAATAAATCTGGAGAAAGGTTTTTGGCATTTTTTACATCCGGAATTTCTATGATGTCAAAATTCCAGTGTTTTGGAAGACGAATAAGGTAATAATTGATTAAAGAAGTTATTTCTTTGTCATCCGTTTTGCCAATGCAGAGTAAATTGATACGCATTTCTTATCTTTGTTAGGCGCAAATATACTTTATGAATTTTAAAATTCCCAGATTCCTCTTAAAAATTCAAAAATTCTTTGATGATATACATATTCCTGTGTTGGGAATTTCGCTTTGGGAGATGTTTCAAATCTATATTACGGGGATTTTTAAAGGAAAGATAGGAAGAAAAGCAGCAGCAATTTCTTGGAGTTTTACCATCAGTTTGTTTCCGTTTTTACTTTTCTTATTGTCTGTTTTACCTTATATGCCGCATTATGACAAGCTTCAGTTTTATATTTTTGAGGTATTGATTCATAATGTTTTTCCTTCCAATATGGAAAATGATGTGAGGGGGTATATTGAGAATAATATCATACCTAATATGAAGGGAATTAGTAATTTAACAATTGTGTTGGCATTGGTTTTTGCCACCAACGGAACTTTTTCTTTAATCAATGGATTTAATGAAAATTCTGAGGAAAAATTATCTGATGTAAAAGAATTTATCCTTTCGTTTTTTATCACCATCGGCTTTATTACTATTGTTTTTCTGGCTCTTTTCGGAGTGTATTATGTGGAAGTTGTAATGAAACTGTATACACCGGCTTATGATATTTCATGGTTGGTGAAAAACCTTTCAAGTATTATTGGGTTTGTTTCTTTTCCGTTATTCTATTTTATTCTTTTGGCGTTATTTTACTGGTTGGGAACAGTGAAAATTGCGAGGTTCAGACAAGCAGTTCCTGGCGCTATTTTAACCACTGTTTTATTTGTGGTTACCACTTACTTCTTTGCGCTTTATGTAAAGAATATAGCGAGATACAACGTATTGTACGGATCCATCGGAAGTATGATCTTATTAATGGTTTGGGTGAATGTAAATGTATATCTTCTCTTATTCGGAAATGAATTGAATATGGCAATCAGAAAAATAAGAATGGAAAAATTATTATCTGATGAACTTAAAAAAGAAGAGTTACGTTGCTATTCTAATGGCAATGAATCTTGATACTGAATAATAAAATAAATGAAAAAACGATAACTTATGAAACTACGAATTAAACATCTACTCCTTATATTCCCATTATTATTGGTCTTTTCATGCGAGCATCTTGATGAAATAGAACGAAATAAACAACAGGAAAATATTACCTCACCTTACATGGGGAAATGGAGTGGAAGTTACTCAGGAGATCAAAGCGGAACTTTAATTTTAAATGTAGGTAAAAGCGGAACCATAGAAGGAATAAAAACTTCCCAAGGTCAGCAGGAGACTTTTTATTCGGGGCTTATTGGTTCTTCTATCAATAGCGCAGCAACATCTGGTTCAGGATTCATTTTATATGGGAACTTACAAAGTAAATCCGGGACATGGAAAATGGGCAGCCTAAATGGAACGTGGTCTGTTACCAAAAACTAATTCTCTATAACCTCCTTCTTTTTAGATCCTATATTTAATATCATATATCCTAAAAAGGCAGCTAAGAAAGAAGCAATTAAGATTGCAAATTTAGCTTGATCCTGAATCTCAATTTCTCCTTTGAAGGAAAGAAGTGCGATGAAAATAGACATCGTAAAACCAATTCCTGCTAGAAATCCAACGCCAATCATTTGCGTCCAAGAACTGTTTTGAGGAAGAGTACTTAGCTTTAATTTTATTGCAATAAAAGAGAATAAATTAATTCCTATTAATTTACCTATAATCAAACCACCAATGATACCTAAGCCTAAAGTACTGGTAAGACCTTCAACCATTCCTTTATTAAAAGCAATATTGGTATTGGTTAAGGCAAATATCGGCATGATTAAGAAGCTTACCGGAAAATGGAGGGTATGTTCTAATTTTTCTAAAGGTGAAATTTCTACATGGGAAGCATTTGTTGGAATTGAAAACGCCAATAAGACCCCTGCAATGGTAGCATGAATTCCTGAATGGTGTAAGAAATACCATAAAAATAAACCCGGAATGATATAGAAAATAATCTTTGTCACCTTTAAATAATTCAATAAAAATAACAAAGCCGTTACTCCAAAAGACAACAATAAATACGTCCAGTGGATTTGTTCGGTATAAAAAATAGCAATTACTAAAATAGCTCCTAAGTCATCAACAATAGCTAAGGCAGCAAGAAATATTTTAATAGAATTCGGGATCTTACTTCCCAACATTGAAATAATAGCTAAAGAGAAAGCAATATCTGTCGCCATAGGAATTCCCCAGCCATTGGCATAAGGAGTTCCTGCATTGAATGCACTGTAAATAATAGCAGGAATAGCCATTCCTCCAATAGCGGCGAAAATAGGAAGTGATGCATTTTTAAAAGATGAAAGTTCACCTTCTACCATTTCTCTTTTTATTTCAAGACCAACCAAAAGGAAAAATATTGCCATTAGCCCATCATTGATCCAAATGCTGATAGGGTATTTTAAATGAAAAAGGTTAACACCTATTTCATGATCCAAAAAATGTTGAAAGCTTTCGCCTGCAGATGAATTAGCAATCAATAAAGAGACTAATACACAAAAAATAAGCAGTATTCCCGATGATTGATTGTTGTTGAAAAATTTTTTAAAATATACAGATAAATTCATGCTATGATTGTAAACGTCTCACTTTTGAAACTCCGTTAATATCTTTTAGTTTTTTAAATGTTTCTTCAAGTTGGCTCTTGTTTTTAACCTCAAGATTGATGTTTCCTGTAAAAATTCCGTTATTGGATTCAATAGACATACTTTTCATATCCATTTCCATAGAACTACTGATAACGGTCGTAATATCGTTGATCATTCCCATTCTGTCAAGACCTTCAATCTCGATCTTCACTCTGTTTTGGAAGCTTTCGGCATTTACCCATTTGGCAGGAATTACTCGATAATCGTATTGAGCTCTAAGGTTGATTGCATTAGGACAATTGTCGCTATGAACTTTAATACCGTCTGAAATAGTGATGAATCCAAAGATTTTATCTCCTGGAATTACCGTACAGCATTTTGCATAACTATAATTCAGTTTTTCTTCATCTTTTCCAAAGACAATCATGTCAAGATTCAGCTCTTTCGGTTCTATGTAAGCCGTATTTTTTGTCGGAGATTTTCTGAATCTGGAAAGTAAATTATTAAATACATTTTTACTTTCTATATATTTTCTTAAGCTGCTAACGTCTAGTTCGTTGCTTTGGAACTTAAGGAATAATTCTTGAGATGTTTTTAGGTTAAAGAATTTTTGAAGTTTATTAATCTCCTCATCATTAAAATTGATTTTTGCATGACGAAGTTTTCTTTGTAAAATCTCTCTTCCTTCTTCTACCAATTGGTTTTTCTGAGAATTCAGATACCCTTTGATTTTTGATTTGGCTTTGGAAGTAACAACAAATTCTAGCCAGTCGAATTTTGGTTTCTGATTTTGAGAAGAAAGAATATCAACCTGATCTCCATTTTGAAGAACATATGAAATAGGAACTAATTTTCCATTAATCTTTGCTCCCAAACATTTCATCCCCAAATCAGAGTGAACAGAAAATGCAAAGTCTAAAGCAGTGGCATTCGTAGGCAAAATTTTAATCTCTCCTTTTGGAGTGAACACGAATACCTCTTTTGAATATAAATTAAGTTTAATATTATCTAAAAGCTCAGAGGTTGAAAGATCTTGCTGTTGTTCAAGAACATCGCGGATTTCCGTTACCCATCTTTCAAAATTCTTATCATCAGAACTTTGTTTGTAGCCTTCTTTGTATTTGTAATGGGCAGCGACCCCTTTTTCTGCAATTTCATCCATTCTTTCGGAACGGATCTGCACTTCGATCCATTTCTTATCCGGACCAAGAACAGTCAAATGTAAACTTTCATATCCTGTAGAACGAGGTTGGGTGATCCAGTCACGCATTCTTGATGGATTACTGTGATAAACGTCGGTTACAATAGAATAAATTTTCCAGGCTAAGAATTTCTCATTTTTAGCATCTGATTTATAAATAATTCTAATCGCATAATTATCAAATACTTCTTCGAAAGAAACGCCCTGTTTCAGCATTTTTCTGTAGATAGAAGAAACTGCTTTTGCACGGCCTTTTATGGTGAAATGTAATCCTTCTTCCTTTAATTTTTCGGAAGCTTCTTTTTTGAATTCTTCAATATATCTTTCACGGTTCTCTTTTGCGAGCTCTAATTTTTCCGTAATTTCATTAAAAACTTCAGGATTGTTATATTTTAAAGATAGATCTTCAAGTTCAGATTTAATGTTATACAAGCCTAAACGGTGTGCCATTGGAGCGTAAATATAGACCGTTTCAGAAGCAATTTTTTTCTGCTTATCAGGCACCATACTTTCCAACGTTCGCATATTGTGAAGTCGGTCTGCAATTTTGATCAAAATAACCCTGAAATCTTCAGATAATGTCAACAAAAGTTTCCTGTAGTTTTCAGACTGTACGGAGATATTTTGATGATTCATGATGGATATTTTGGTTAATCCATTCACGATATTGGCTATCTTTTCTCCAAAAATCTTTTTAAGATCTTCATAAGTATAATCTGAATCTTCAATAACATCGTGTAACAACGCACAGGCAATAGAAGTTGCTCCCAAGCCAATCTCTGTTGCTACAATTTTGGCCACAGCAATAGGATGGTAAATGTATGGTTCGCCAGATTTTCTTCTTTGATCTTTGTGAGCATCTAATGCAATATCGAATGCCTTTCGGATAAGTTTATTATTTTCCTCATCCAAAGTTCTGTAGGTATTCGAAATCAGATCCTTATATCTTGCAAGGATCTCTTTGTTTTCCTGTTCTAAGTCGTAACTCATTTGTGTAAAAGCCTATATTTAAACGAAAATACGAAAATTTTTCCACTTTCAAACTACAAAAAATCCGCAGATAATTCCACGGATTCTTGGTTATTAGAATTTGTAATTACTAAAATTTTACTTCGGAGTCCATACCATTGGTTGACCCCTTTATTTTGACATCCGGGCTGTTGTGAATCTCAGCTTTACTTCGGGCATCAATTAGTTTTTTAATATTTTGATAATCAGCTTGCTCTATGCTCATGTTATCAAATGAGTATGTCTTTAAAACAGAGTTTTGGCTGAATACATTTTGGGCATTGCTTGCTTGTTCGCTATCTTTTATAGCAACGCTGGCTAGATATTGAGGGGTATTGTGGGAATCATCAACATAGACAATGTATTCTGAATTTCCAAAACCTGAAGTTTCTAAATCTTTTTCAAGTTTTTTGTAATTATTTTGAGAATTAAATAATCCTGCTAATATTTTTGACATAATAATGTGTTTTAAATTTGTACTTAAAGATAGTAAATAAATTTTAAATAAGTTGTAATTATTTCAATGAAATTGTGTGATTTTTATTTTATCTATATGTAAATGTTAAAATGATTAAGGATTTTTGTTAAATGAGCGTTTAAGTTTATGCTGATTTATATTAAGTAATAGTTAATCAATTGGCTGTTAAAAAGGAGAACGGACTAAAAGCCCGTTCCCAATGTATATGTAATGATAATTCTAGGTTTTAATTAATATTAACTTAAAAAAAACTCAAAGATTAACTTTAATTTATAGTCTTTCATTTTTAATTTCTTCCACAATTTCAGGATTTAACAATGTTGAAATATCTCCAAAGCTATTAAAATCCCCTTCAGCAATTTTTCTCAAAATTCTACGCATAATCTTTCCTGAACGAGTCTTTGGAAGCCCTGAAACAAACTGTACTTTATCCAACTTAGCAATCGGACCGATTTGATCTGAAATAAGCTGATTGATCTCTTTTTTAAGATTTTCTCGCTGGCGACTTTCTCCTGTTTCTTTTAAAACAACATATCCATACAAGGCATTTCCTTTGATGTCATGAGGATAGCCAACAATGGCGGATTCGGCAACGGCAGGGTGTTGGTTAATGCTGTCTTCAATGGGAGCAGTTCCCAAGTTGTGTCCTGAAACAATGATAACATCATCTACACGGCCTGTAATTCTGTAATACCCAACTTCATCTCTCAAAGCGCCGTCCCCAGTGAAATATTTCCCTGGAAAAGCGGTAAAATAAGTTTCTTTATATCTCTGATGATCGCCCCAAATTGTTCTTGCAATTCCCGGCCACGGAAAACGGATGCATAGATTGCCTGTTACCTGATTTCCTGTAATTTCATTGCGTTTATCATCCATTAAAACAGGTTGTATTCCCGGAAGCGGTAGAGTAGCGTAAGTAGGTTTTGTTGGGGTAATAAAAGGAAGCGGTGAGATCATAATTCCGCCTGTCTCTGTTTGCCACCAAGTATCTACGATGGGACATTTTTTTCTTCCAACATGATCATTAAACCAATGCCAAGCTTCATCATTGATAGGTTCTCCAACGGAGCCTATTACTTTTAATGAACTCAGATCATGCTTATCAACCCATTCTGCACTTTCTTTCGCTAATGAACGAATAGCGGTTGGGGCCGTATAGAATTGTGTGATTTTATGTTTTTCAATAACTTCCCAAAAACGATCCGGTTCAGGATAAGTGGGAACGCCTTCAAAAATTACGGTAGTGGCTCCGTTACAAAGCGGTCCGTAAAGAATATAGGAGTGTCCGGTGATCCAGCCAATATCTGCAGTACACCAATAAATATCATTTTCCTGATAATTAAAAATGTTTTTAAAAGTATAGGCGGTGTAAACCATATATCCGGCGCAAGTATGTAGCATTCCTTTCGGTTTTCCGGTAGATCCAGATGTGTATAAAATAAAAAGTGGATCTTCTGCATCCATGATTACGGTTACGAAATCAGCAGAAGCTTTTTCATACAGGTCAGCCATCCAATGATCTCTGCCTTCTTTCATTTTGATCTCGTTTTTCGTTCTTTTTACTACTAGAACAGATTCAATGGTAGGCGTTTTTTCTAGTGCTTCATCCACAATGCTTTTTAGATCTAACACTTTGCTGCCTCTGTAACTTCCGTCTGATGTAATGATCATTTTGGCTTCACAATCATTAATTCTTGATGCCACAGCAGAGGCCGAGAAACCTGCGAAAATTACGGAATGTACTGCACCTAATTTTGCACAAGCCAACATCGTAACTGCCAATTCAGGAATCATGGGAAGATAGATGCACACTCTGTCACCTTTTTCGATGCCCATCTCTCTTAGGATATTGGCTGTTTTGTTGACGCGAGTGTATAATTCGTTGTAAGAAATGTGTTGTGCTGCTTCCTTTGGATCGTTAGGTTCCCAGATGATGGCGGTTTTTTCGCCTCTTTCATTTAAGTGCCTGTCGATACAATTTTTAGTGATATTTAATTTAGCATTTTTAAACCAAGTGATTCTTGCTTCATTCATATCGTACTTAACAACCTTGCTCCATCTTTGGTACCACACGAAGTTCTGATCTGCTATTTTGTCCCAGAATTTTTTAGGATTTTTAATAGATTTTTTATACTCTTCAAAATAATGTGGTAAATCTTCTATTAAGTAATTTCTCATATCCCTTTCGTTTTTGAAATTTGAATTTATTTATAATTTAAATTTATGTTTAATTTATGGTTTATAGCCTATAATCATTAATTTTTTGCTGAATTTCTTCAATGATTTTTTCATCATCAATTGTTGATGGAATCTGAAATTCCTTTCCATCTAGTAAGGTTCTGATCAACTTTCTTAGAGTTTTTCCTGACCGTGTTTTAGGCAAACGTTTGACAACCATCGCGTTCTTCAAAAATGCGACTGCGCCAATTTTCTCTCGAACCATCTGAATGACATTTTTTTCTAAATCTTCCTCAGAAATCGTTGCTCCATTTTTTAAAACCATGGTAGCAAAAGGAATCTGTCCTTTTAATTCATCATCAATTCCCACCACAGCACACTCTGCAACATCGGGATGGGATGAAACGATTTCTTCCATCTCTGACGTTGAAAGGCGATGTCCTGCAACATTAATGACGTCATCCACTCTTCCTGTGATAAAAACATAACCGTCTTCGTCTTTTATTGCTCCGTCTCCGGAGAAATAATAGCCTTTATATTGTGATAGATAGCTGCTTTGAAACCGCTCATAATCATTCCATATTCCCAATAATGAACCTGGCGGAAGTGGAAGTTTTATAATTAAATAGCCTTCCTGATGCGCATCCAATTCGTATCCGTTTTCATCGAAAATTTTAATGTCATATCCCGGAATTGGTTTTCCGGCAGCCGCTCTTTTGATTTTATAATTATCGTCAAAGGTCATTAAACCCAACATTGGCCAACCGGATTCTGTCTGCCACCAATGATCGATTGCGGGAACTCCGATATGTTTTTCAAACCAATCCAACGTGGCAACATCACATCTTTCGCCTGCTAAAAACTGTTTTTTGAAATGGCTTAAATCATATTTTTTAACCAATTCTCCGTTTGGATCTTCCTTTTTTATCGCTCGAATGGCTGTTGGAGCTGTAAACATTGCAGAAACTTTATATTCTGAAATGATTCTCCAAAATGTTCCTGCATCGGGCGTCATGATGGGTTTTCCTTCAAAAATAATGGTGGTATTTCTGTTAATTAAAGGTCCGTACACCGAAAAGCTGTGACCGACTGCCCAGCCAAAATCTGAAGCTGCCCAAAAAGTGTCCCCTTGTTCAATTCCATAAATATATTTCATGGAAAATTTCAAAGCGGTGGCATAGCCTCCTGTGTCGCGGGTAATCCCTTTGGGTTTTCCTGTCGTTCCTGAGGTGTACAGCAAATAAAGTGGGTGGGTAGATTCAACAGAAATACAGTCAGCAGGTTCTGATTGTTGAACCAATTCTTCATAATCAATTAATCCGTCAAACATTTCATCTTGATTATCAACTAATTTTCTGTTATAAACGATAATGTTTTCAACTTTGTCCTGAGCGAGTTCAATCGCTTTTTTAACCAATGGTAAATAAGGAATCCTTTTGGCTATTTCTACTCCGGCTGTTGCTGTAATTAATGCTTTAGGTTTGCAGTCATCAATTCTAATCACCAATTCGTTAGGGGCAAAACCACCAAAAACAACATTGTGAATGACCCCGATTCTTGCACAGGCCAACATCGTAAAAAGCGTCTGTGGAATCATCGGCATATAAATAACGGCTGTGTCTCCTTTTTTTAATCCTAAAGAAACCAAGCCTCCTGCCAGTTTTGAAATTTCTTCTTTCGCCTGATTGAAGGTGTACTGTATTTTTTGATTGGTAACCGGAGAATCGTAAACAATGGCGATTTGCTCTCCGAAACCGTCTTCAATATGTTTATCGATACATAAATAGCACATATTCAGTTTGCCATCGGAGTACCATTGGGTGTAATCATTTTGATCTTTGGAAAGAATTTGGGTAGGAAACTCAAGCCAATCGATTTCCTGAGCCTGTTCCTTCCAGAAATTTTCTTTGTCTTCTATGCTTCTTTTAGATAAATTATCTGTATTCATATTAATTTTTTGTGTTTGGGAGTATTTTGGGTTTCGTTTCTATGTGTTTTATTATTTCAACGAAGAAAAGGTCAGCTGTAATGATATAGATTGTTCTCACACTGAGAAAAAAACTTGATATGTTTCAATTTTTCTATCTTGTTGAGTTGTATTTAAGTTGTTGTAAATGTATGTGTTGTGTGTTTTGGTGTTGAGGGTCGCTATATCGGATGTAATGATTTTTCATCTTCGTATTGCTGCATTTTAGATAAGTGTTTTCCATGTCCAGTATTTTAGTAAAAGTATAATAATTTAGCAAAATTATATTTTTCAATAAAGATAATATTACCTGTTTATTTTGTTTAAACAAAAATAATATCTTTTTTATTTGCTTTTTAAAGTTATAATGTTTTAAATTTGTCAAAAAATTCAGATAAATAAATGGAAATACAAATTTCCTCATGCGAACATTTAATGTATGTGAGTGAAATACAGCAGGAAATGTATGATTCTGCGCAGCGAAGAGGGACGGGCATCGCAAAACGTTCCATAGAATATTTAAGTAAAAAGATTTCAGATGGTAATGCTGTAATAGCTACTGAAAACGGTGAATGGGTGGGTTTCTGCTATATAGAGACTTGGTCACATGGTCAGTTTGTGGCTAACTCAGGGTTGATTGTTTCTCCCAATTTTAGAAATAGAGGAGTGGCGACTTTAATAAAGAATAAAGTTTTTGAATTATCCAGAGAAAAATATCCAAGTGCAAAAATATTTGGTCTTACAACAGGTCTTGCGGTAATGAAAATTAACAGTGACTTGGGATATAAGCCTGTTATATATTCTGAATTAACACAAGATGAAGAATTTTGGAGTGGTTGCAAGAATTGTGTGAATTATGAAATTTTAATGAAAAAGGAACGTAAGAACTGTCTTTGTACAGCAATGCTTTTTGTTCCCGGAAATGATAAAGTAAATGAGGTTGGAAATAAACAACCTGAAAATAAATATAATAATGAGTAAGAAAGTAATCTTAGCGTTTAGCGGAGGTCTAGACACCTCTTACTGTGCTAAATATCTTAGTGAAACACTAGGGTATGAAGTGTATGCAGTAACTGTAAATACCGGTGGCTTTTCTAAAGAAGAGGAAAATGAATTGGAGAAAAAAGCCTTTAATCTTGGAGTTAAAGAATACAGGTGCGTTGATGCTCAGGAAGATTATTATAATTCTTGCGTAAAGTATTTGATCTTTGGGAATGTGTTGAAAAATAACACCTATCCTTTATCTGTAAGTGCTGAACGTACAATCCAAGCGCAGGAGATTGCAAAATATGCCATTGAAATGGGTGCGGATGCCATTGCTCACGGAAGCACTGGTGCTGGAAACGATCAGGTTCGTTTTGATTTAATTTTTCAGGTGATGTGTCCGAATGTGGAAATCATTACTCCAATTCGTGATATGGCACTCTCTCGTGAAGAAGAAATTGAGTTTTTGAAAAATCACGGTTATGAAATGGAATTCCATAAAGCACAATATTCGGTGAATAAAGGACTTTGGGGAACTTCAGTAGGAGGAAAAGAAACGCTGACTTCAAGAAATTATTTACCTGAAGAAGCTTTCCCTTCACAAATTAAAGTAACGCAGCCTTCAGAATTGGAAATTGAATTTAAAAAGGGTGAAGTTGTAGCGGTAAATGGAGAAAGTTTTGAACATTCGGTATATGCCATTCAGAAAATTGAAGAATTAGCTTCTGCTTATGGAATCGGTCGTGATATTCATGTTGGAGATACCATTGTTGGTATTAAAGGTAGAGTAGGATTTGAAGCTGCTGCGGCATCGGTGATTATTAAGGCGCATCATTTATTAGAAAAACATACGCTTTCAAAATATCAGCAGATGATGAAATCTCAGCTATCAGACTGGTACGGAAACTGGCTTCATGAAGCACTTTTCTTAGATCCTGTAATGAGAAATATTGAGTCTTTCTTAATTGATTCTCAGAAAACAGTAAGCGGAAAAGTATTTGTAACCCTTCATCCATACAGATTTATTTTAAATGGAATTGAATCTAAGCATGATTTAATGTCTGATAAATTCGGAAGTTACGGCGAAGCAAACAGAGCATGGACAGGAGAAGATGTGAAAGGATATACGAAGATCTTGAGTAATTCATTAAATATATATCATCAGATAAATAAATAAGATTTGGGCAGCTTTATCCGCCTTCCGCTCCCAATCTTTTGTTCGTCGTTCCTTCTCACAAAAGGATTTCCGCTCAAGTCGGGCTGCGAAATATTGGATGAATCAATGAACCCGAAGGGGTTCAATAATAATAGCCATAGGTGAAACCTATGGAGGGGAGAGATAAATTGGACGAAGAATAAACCCGAAGGGTTCAATAATAATAGCCATGGGTGCAACCTGTGGAAAAAAGAAAAATGATTGAGATTAATCAAAAAGAAATGAAAACAGCAGGAATCATCGGAGCCAACGGTTATACAGGAAGCGAATTGGTACGTCTGCTGGCTTTTCATCCCAATGTGACTTTGAGTTTTTTATATAGTCGTTCGAATTCGGGGACAAAGATTTCAGATTTGTACCCGGATTTAGCGACGGTTTGTGATATGGTTTTAACCGATAAACCAGAAGAAGTAGATATTCTTTTTCTATGTCTTCCTCATAAAGAAAGCCAAAATTGGCTGACTCAAAATGCTGCAAAAGCAGAAACATTGGTAATTGATTTAGGAAATGATTTTCGTTTAGATGGAAATTTTGAAAATAGAAATTTTATCTATGGTTTACCGGAAATCAATAAAAAAAATCTTTTAGGAGCAAAAAGTATTGCAAATCCGGGATGTTTCGCAACAGCGATTCAATTGGCTTTGCTTCCATTAGCTGAAAAAGGGTTGTTGAATGAAGTGTATACTACAGGAATCACAGGTTCAACGGGTGCGGGGCAGTCTTTACAGGCGACAACGCATTTTACCTGGAGGAATGATAATATTTCAGCCTATAAAACTTTAACCCATCAGCATGTAGATGAGATTCTACAGCAGTTAGTTTCTTTTAATAGTAATGAAATCAGTCTGAATTTTGTTCCATGGAGAGGAGATTTTGCAAGAGGGATTTTTACGAGTTCCACGGTGAAAACAGATTTAGAACTTTCAGATATTAATCAATTGTATCAGGATTTTTATGCAGATGAACCTTTTGTAAAGGTAAGCGAGAAAGCAATTGATTTAAAACAAGTTGTCAATACGAATCGCTGTGTGATTCATATAGAAAAGAGTGGAAATGTTGCGGTTATTCATTCAGCGATTGACAATTTGCTAAAAGGAGCTTCCGGACAGGCGGTTCAGAATATGAATATTGCAATGGGTTGGGAAGAAAATTTAGGATTGAACTTGAAGCCTGTAGCGTTTTAATGTCAATTGTCAATAAGTCAATAGTGAATTTTTAAACTCAAAATAAAATCGACCTAGGAAAATGGAGCGTTAAGAAAAATAGTTTTGTGAACGTTAAGCAAAATCTATTTCGCGCAAGTTTTAGAACACAAAAACATTTTTTAGCGAAAGTTTCCAGTCTTGAACTTTTGTTTATTTGTTTTCAAAACAAAAGAAAATATAATAAAGATGAAGTTGCAAAACCAGCAACTATCAACCAATAACAATCAACAAGAAGATGAATTTATTCAACGTATATCCATTATTTAACATCAATCCGGTAAAAGCTCAAGGTTCATTTCTTTGGGACGATAAAGGAGAAAAATATCTTGATTTTTACGGAGGTCATGCAGTAATTTCTATTGGGCACAATCATCCGCATTATCAAACTCAACTAAAAGAGCAGTTAGATAAAATATCTTTTTATTCAAATTCTGTTCAAAACGAATTGCAAACTGAATTAGCAGATAAATTAGGAAAGCTTTCAGGTTTGGAAAATTATAATTTGTTTCTATGCAATTCAGGAGCGGAAGCGAATGAAAATGCCTTAAAACTTGCTTCTTTCCATAATGGAAAAAGTAAAGTGTTGTATTTTTCTGGTTCATTTCACGGAAGAACTTCCGCGGCAGTTTCTGTAACCGATAATCCTAAAATTGTAGCTCCTGTTAATTATTCTGAAAGATTTATTAAATCTGAATGGAATGATATTGAACAATTGGAGGCAATTTTTGAAGCACAGGGAAATGATATTTCATCTGTAATTATTGAAGGAATTCAAGGTGTTGGTGGGATTATGATTCCAACGGTTGAATTTTTGACTAAAATTAAAGAATTGTGTGAAAAGCATAATACAGTTTTGATTTTAGATGAGGTTCAATCAGGATACGGAAGAAGCGGATATTTCTTTGCGTACCAGGAATTTGGTATTGAAGCAGATATTGTTACAACAGCAAAAGGAATGGGAAATGGTTTTCCTGTTGGCGGTGTTTTAATTCATCCAAAATTTCAGGCAAGCAATGGTTTGCTAGGAACAACTTTTGGAGGAAATCATTTAGCTTGTGTGGCGGCAATTGCGGTTCTGGATGTGATGAAAAATGAAAATCTTATTGAAAATGCTCAGAAAATGGGCGAGTATATTGAAAATGAAATTAAAGATTTTCCACATATTAAATCTATCCGAAGGAAAGGTTTGATGATTGGGATTGAACTTGATAGGGATTGCTCAGAAGTAAGGAGCAACCTGTTATACAATCATCATATTTTCACAGGAAATTCTAATGATAAAGCTGTGTTGAGAATTCTTCCGGCATTAAACATTAGAAAAGAAGAAACCGATCTATTCATCGGTGCTCTGAAAACTGTTTTAGAAAATCTCTAAATTTTAATTAACCACAAAAGTCACAAAAGTTTTTAATATTATAATTAAAGAAAATGTAAATCTGTGATAAGAGCAAAAAAGAACTGCTGGTAATCAAAGATTTTAGCTTATGTGAACTTATATTTTCAAAGTATTAAACTTTAAAATAGATAATAATCTTTTGTGACTTTTGTGGTAAAAAAATCAATTCAAAATGAAAAAATTCACCTCTGTAAGTGATATTGAAAACTTACAGGAAATTATAAAAAAAGCTTTAGAAATTAAAGAAAATCCTCTTTCGGAAACCGAGAAAGGAAAAGGAAAAACCATTGGACTTGTCTTTTTAAATTCAAGTTTGAGAACTCGTTTAAGCAGTCAGATCGCTGCGCAAAATTTAGGATTAAATGTTTTAACGTTAAATGCTGCGCAAGAAGCTTGGAATCTGGAATTCGCAGATGGAGCAGTAATGAATGGTGATACGGTTGAGCATATTAAAGATGCTATTGAAGTACTAAATCAATATTGTGATATCATCGCAGTTCGTTGTTTTGCAGGAATGAAAAGCAAGGAGGATGATGTTAATGAAAGTATCTTAAGTCAGTTTGAGCAGCATGCAAAAGTTCCGGTTATTTCTCTGGAATCTGCAACGCGTCATCCTTTGCAAAGTTTGGCAGATTGTATTACGATTACCGAAAACTGGAAGGAAGAACGCAAACCCAAAGTGGTGCTTACTTGGGCTCCTCACATCAAACCGATTGCCCATGCGGTAGGAAATTCTTTCGCAGAATGGATGCAGGAGATGGATGTTGAATTGGTAATCGCTAATCCTGAAGGGTATGATTTAGATAAGAAATTCACGAAGGATGTAAAAGTAATTCATAACCAAGATGAAGCATTGAAAGATGCAGATTTTGTGTATGTTAAAAACTGGTCATCTTTTGATGATTATGCTGCAATGCCTGAAGTAAAAGAAAACTGGATGTTGACGAATGAAAAATTAGCCAATACCAATCACGGAAAAGTGATGCACTGTCTTCCGGTTCGTCGTAATGTAGAATTGAGTGATGAGGTAATGGATGGTGGAAACTCTATCATTTATCAACAGGCAAAAAACCGAATTTTCTCTGCGCAAGCAGTATTCAGTGAAATTTTGGATGAAATCAATTCAAAATAATGAGAACCTATCCTTGTCAAGGTTTTAAACCTTGACAAGGATTCACGCTGAATCAATACAGTCTCAGAGGGACGATTCAAATCAGAATAGGATGCAATCTTATTAAATGGTTAAAAAATGAAAGAAAAATTATACGTCATAAAAATCGGCGGTGCTTTAATTGATGATGAGGAATTATTGAACGAATTTCTGGAGCAGTTTTCTGAAATTAAGGAAAAGAAAATTTTAGTTCATGGAGGCGGAAAATTAGCAACTACATTGGCTGATAAATTAGGTGTTGAACAAAAAATGATTAACGGACGAAGAATCACGGATAAAGATACGTTAGATATTGTAGCGATGGTTTATGCGGGAAGTATCAATAAAAATATTGTGGCAAAACTTCAGCAGAGAAAATGCAAAGCAATAGGTTTTTCGGGAGCTGATGCTAATTTAATTAAAGCTAAAAAAAGAGAACACGCAGAAATAGATTTCGGATTTGTAGGAGATATTGAAAAGAAAAGTGTGAATAAGAAATTAATTTCAAAATTGATTAAACTTAAACTTGTTCCAGTATTTTCGGCAATTACCCACGACAAAAAAGGAAATCTTTTCAATACCAATGCAGATACAATTGCTTCGGTGATTGCGCAGGCCTTGTCTTCAAAATATGATGTTGAATTGTTATATTGCTTTGATAAAGAAGGTGTTTTGGAAAATGTAGATGATCCTGAATCTGTCATAAAAAACATTTCTGAGGAAGAGTTTTCTACATTGAAAAATGAAGGAAAACTTCACAAAGGAATTTTGCCGAAATTAGAAAATGCTCTTGGAGCAGTAAAGAATAATGTAAATAAGGTATTCTTAATTAAGGAAACCCAACTAAAAAACCATATAGAAAATCATCATGCAGGAACTGAAATTTGTTTATAGTAAAGAAGAATTGCTAAGCAATGCGGTTGAATTATTAAAGAAACTGATTGAGATTCCTTCATTCAGCAAGGATGAATATAATACGTCTGTAGAGATTGAGAATTTTTTCAAAAAACATCACATTCCTACCAAACGTTTTAAAAATAACATTTGGGCGGTGAACAAAAATTTCGATGTTTTCAAACCTTCAGTTTTACTAAATACACATCATGATACGGTAAAACCCAATAAAGCATACACTTTAGATCCGTTTTTACCGATTGAAAAAGACGGGAAACTTTTTGGATTGGGAAGTAATGATGCCGGAGCTTCTTTAGTTTCTATGGCGCAGGTTTTTTTACATTTTTATGATAAAGAAGATTTACAGTATAATTTAGTTATTGCCTTAACGGCTGAGGAGGAGATTTCAGGTTTTGACGGAATTGAAGCTTTATTTCCCCAACTACCCAACATCGAGTTTGCCATTGTAGGAGAACCAACGCAGATGAATCTGGCGATCGCGGAAAAAGGACTTTTAGTTATTGATGGGGAAATGAAAGGTACTCCTTCTCACGCCGCTCACCCGAATAATGATAATTCGATCGTGAAATGTATGGAAGATTTACAACAAATTTTGAACTTTAAATTTCCAAAGGTTTCGGACTATTTGGGTGAAGTTAAAGTTACGTTGTCTGGAATTCATGCCGGTGTTCAACATAACGTAGTTCCTGAATCATGTGCTTTCACGTTAGATGTTAGGGTTACAGATGAGTATTCTAATGAAGAAGTGTTTGAAATCATTCAATCTCAGATGAAATCAACTTTAACAGCAAGGTCATTTAGATTGAATTCTTCCAAAATAGAAATGGAACATCCGTTTGTACAGGCGGGGCTTGAAATCGGAAGGACAACATACGGTTCGCCAACTTCGTCTGATCAGGCAATTATTCCGTGTACATCTGTGAAAATGGGTCCTGGAGACAGTAGGCGCTCTCACACTGCGGATGAATATATCTATATTGATGAAATAAAAGAAGGAATTGATGTTTACATCCAAATTTTAGAAAAGGTTTTATAAGTTAGGGCTGTAAGGGAGATGATGGAGGTATAATAGAATCGAAGAACCAATATTCAATTCGCACGAGTTTTGGGATTTTTAGAGAATAAAAATATTTTTTAGCAGAAGTTTCCAGTCTTGAATTTTTGTTTCTTTTGTTTGACTAAGTCGAATCTTCGATTTCAAGACAAAAGAAAATTAGATATAAATAAAAATAATTTCAGTTAGTTTTTACTGTTTTAATTACACTCAGCAGGCAATGAAGTTTGAATATTTTTAATAAAGATTTATGCAAAAATTGAATTAAAAATGAAAGACTTTAACATGTGGAAATGTTTAAAGCTTGTACAAAATAATAAGGGTGTCCTGCTGGGTGGTTAAAACAAACTCAATTTTTAAAGAAAAAAATATGAAAAAGATATGGCAGAAGGATAACCTTGCCACCAATATATTAGTCAACAAATTTACAGTCGGGAAAGATCTTGATTTTGATGAGCGTTTAGCAAAATACGATGTTAAAGGTTCCATGGCGCATTGTAAAATGTTGGCAGAAGTTGGAATTATTTCCAACGAAGAATCAAAGCAGATGCTATCTGTTTTGGAAGAGATTTTAGAAGATATCGAGAACGGAACTTTTGAAATAGATAAGCAGGCAGAGGATATTCATTCTCAGGTAGAGTCTATTTTGATTGAAAAGTTAGGCGATACAGGAAAGAAAATTCATACGGCAAGATCAAGAAATGATCAGGTTTTATTGGATATTAAATTATACTTATTGGATGAGATCCGTGAGATAACGGCTTTAACAGATGAGTTTTTCCAGATTTTAATCAAGCTGGCAGATCAGCATAAAAATGTTTTACTTCCCGGATATACGCATTTGCAAATTGCGATGCCTTCATCGTTTGGATTATGGCTTGGAGCTTATGCAGAAGCCTTGTTAGATGATGTTGAAATGTTATTTTCGGTGAAGAATATCATTAATAAAAATCCTTTAGGTTCAGCTGCGGGATATGGTTCTTCTTTTCCGATTGATCGTGAGAGTACGACGTATCATTTAGGTTTTCAATCGATGAATTATAATTCGGTGTATGCTCAAATGACGCGTGGAAAGTCTGAGAAAATGTTGTCGATGGCGATGGCGACCTTAGCGGGAACGTTGGGGAAATTTGCCTATGATGTTTGTTTATATCTAAGTCAGAATTTTAATTTTATAAGTTTTCCAAAGGAATTTACTACAGGAAGCAGTATTATGCCCCACAAGAAAAATCCTGATATTTTTGAATTGGTAAGAGCTCGATGTAATCGAATTCAGTCATTACCGAATGAATTGATTTTGTTAACGAATAATCTTCCGTCTGGCTATCACCGAGATGTACAGTTGACGAAAGAAATTCTCTTCCCTGCAATTGATTCTCTAAAAGAATGCCTTGAAATCTTGAGCTATACATTGCCTAATATTGAGGTGAGAGATGGTATTTTGGAAGATGAAAAGTATAAGTATCTTTTCAGTGTAGAGAAGATTAATGAAGAGGTTAAAAATGGAAGTTCATTCCGTGATGCTTATGTAAAAGTGGGGCAGGAGATTGAAAATAATGAGTTTGATTTTGAAATAGGAAACCTAAACCATACCCATCAGGGAAGTATTGGGAATCTTTGTTTGGATAAAATAGAATATCAATTTAATAAATTGAAAAACAAATTATTGGGTTGATTGTTTGATTTAAACCATTAAGCTAATGGAAGGAATTAAGAATAGTTAGATTTTCTTAATTAAACTTAACTTCTTCAATCAACTTAATGGTTCAATTTTAAATATTTTACCCTAAATCAATCTTAAACTTGGTTGATTTTTTAACCTCGTGAAGAACGATTGAGCTGTGATATTGTCCGATATTGGGAATGTTTGAAATAATATTGACTGCAAATTCATTATAAGAATTAATATCCTTAGCAATGATTTTTAGCATATAGTCGTATTCACCTGAAAGACTGATGATTTCTTGAACTTCATCATGTTTTTCAATGTTTTTCTCAAAGGTTTCAAGCACTTTCTGTGACTGTTCCTTGAGGCGGACATTGCAATACACAACAATATTTAAGCCTAGTTTTTCACGGTTCAAAAGACCGACATATTTCTCAATAATCCCTTGTTTTTCCAGCTGTTTGATTCGTTCATACGTAGGAGTAAAGGTAAGACCGATTTTTTCGGAAATTTCTTTCACAGAAAAAGTAGAGTCTTCCTGAATAATACTGAGAATCATTTTGTCTTTAGCATCCATAGAATCAATTTGAGAGGTAACAAAAATATTAAGAAAAAATGGAAATAAATAATACTTAAGGTTTTTAATTTTTTTAGACTTTTAGTTTTGTCAATTCGTCAAAATACTATATCTTTGCACCTAATGAATAAAAAAGTATTTATATCATTAGAATTACCGGGCGACAACGCCCTTTACGATATTTATTGTTATTAAGCGAAGATTTTTGTCTTCGCTTTTTTTATGTAAAAAATTAAGATATTATGTTTACAATTACAGAACTAAGTACGGAGAGAATCAGCAGTATACTTACAGAAGCGCTTGCTTTTGCCAATGGGAAAACTGCTAAAATTGAAGGAGAAGTTTTTTGCTCAAATCTCTTTTTCGAAGACAGTACAAGAACAAAAACGAGCTTTGACATTGCTGAAAGAAAATTGGGTTTACAGGTCGTTCCTTTCGATGCTTCTCACAGTTCTGTAAATAAAGGTGAAAGTTTATACGATACCATAAAAACAATTGAAAGTATTGGTGTAAATTTAGTAGTTGTCAGAGATAAGAAAGACCGCTATTTTGAAGAATTAAAAGAGATTAAGATTCCCGTAATTAATGGAGGAGACGGAACGGGAAATCACCCTTCACAATGTATGCTGGATCTAATGACGATTTATCAGGAATTCGGAAAGTTTGAAGGATTGAAAGTAGGAATCGTTGGAGATGTAAAACACAGCCGAGTGGCGAATTCAAATGCAGAGGCATTAAGAAGGCTAGGGGCTAAAGTATATTTTTCAGGACCGGAAGATTGGTTTGATGAAGGAGCTTTAATTAATGGAACATACTTATCTGTAGATGAAATGATTAAGGATGTTGACGTTTTAATGTTATTAAGAATTCAACATGAAAGACATGATGCGAAAATGAGTTTCTCTGCATCAGATTACCATAGAAAATATGGTTTGACGAAAGAAAGAGAACAAGCGATGAAAAAAGAAGCGATCATCATGCATCCTGCGCCAATCAACAGAGGAGTGGAGATTGATACAGATTTGGTAGAATGTGAACGTTCAAGGATATTCAAGCAGATGCAGAATGGAGTTTTTGCAAGAATGGCAATCCTTAAAGAATCTTTGGAGGCACAAGGATATACATTTAAATAAAAAGAACAAAGTTAAAAGTTATATAAGCCTCTAAGGGGCGAAATATTAATAGCGATGGATGAAATCCATGGTAAAGAAAGTATAAAAAGAAAATCTAAATAAAAAAATGAAGAAAAAATTAATACTGGAGTCCGGTGAAGTATTTCATGGAGAAGGTTTCGGAGCAGAATTGGAAACTGCAGGAGAGGTGGTTTTCAATACAGGAATGACAGGTTATCAGGAATTGATTTCTGATCCTTCATACTGCGGTCAGATTGTTTGCATGACATATCCGCTTATCGGAAACTATGGGATTAATAGAGATGACTATGAAAGTATCGAGCCTGCCATTAAAGGTCTTATTGTAAAGGAAGTTTGCGATTTACCGTCTAATTTCCGTACGCAAATGACGTTGGATGAGTTATTCAAAAAGAAAAACCTTTCAGGAATTTCAGGAATTGATACAAGAAGATTGACAAGAATTCTTCGTAATTATGGAGTGGTGAAAGGAAAAATCGTTAATGATGATACGGATGAAAATTCAGTAGTTAGCGAATTGAAATCAACAACTTTCCCAACCAATCAAGTAGAAATGGTTTCTACAAAAACACCTTATGCAAACCCGGGAAGAGGTTTCAAGGTTGTTTTGGTAGATTTTGGTTCTAAATTAGGAATTATCAGAGAGCTGTCTCAAAGAAACTGTGACATCATCGTAGTTTCGCAAGATACAACAGCAGAAGAAATTTTATTAATGGATCCGGATGGGATTATGCTTTCAAACGGTCCTGGTGACCCGGAAGACAATCAGCATGCATTAGAAATGATCCGTGGATTACTAGGAAAAGTTCCAATTTTCGGAATTTGTTTAGGACACCAACTAATAGGTTTGGCTTGTGGTGCAAAAACGTTCAAGTTAAAATTCGGTCACAGAGGAGGAAATCACCCAGTGTTAGATTTAGAGAAAAATAAAGTGGCTATCACTTCTCAAAATCATGGATATGCAGTAGATCAGGAAAGTTTAAAAGGAACAGACCTAATCGAAACACATATTGCATTAAATGACCGAACCAACGAAGGATTGAAACACAAAATTCACCCTTGTTTCTCAGTTCAATATCACCCGGAAGCAAGCCCAGGTCCTGAAGATGCAAATTATTTATTTGATGATTTCATTCACTTAATGGAAGATTTTAAGAATAAGAAGAATCAATAAATTACAAGATTGTTTAAATAAAAATGTCAACTTTTCGCCAGATATATTATCAGATTGTATTTAGTACGAAGCACAGAAATCCTGTGCTAAATATGGAGAATGAAGATCAATTATATAAATACATTTGGGGAATTGTTAAAAATAAGAAGTGTACACTTTATAGGATTAATGGAATGCCGGATCATATTCATTTATTTACAGATTTACATCCATCGGTTTCCTTAAGCAGTTTTGTAAAAGACATAAAGGTTTCAAGTAACTTATGGATAAAGCAAAGCGGATTATTTCCTGATTTTGAAGAATGGCAAAGTGGTTATGGTGCATTTACTTATTCGGAAAGAGAAAAAGATATGATCATTAATTATATTAAAAACCAAAAAGAACATCATGAAAATGAATCTTTTGAGGTTGAATATAAAAATTTGCTGAAATCTAATGGAGTTGAATTTGATGAAAAATATCTGTGGTAAATACGATTCAACCCATTTCATGGGTTGTGTGAAATATGATTTAACTATCAAATCCATAGGTTTCACCTACGGCTATTGAAATTCAGACGATAGGTTTCACCTAACGCTATTAAAATTCAGCCACTTCGTGGCTGCCCAACAAAAAAATGAATCAGAACCATGAAATGGTTCAATAATAATAGCCACGGATGAAATCCATGGAATAATAAAAAAAGAAAAAAATGAAAAGAAACGATATAAAAACAATTTTAGTAATCGGTTCAGGACCTATCATCATTGGTCAGGCAGCAGAATTTGATTACGCAGGAACGCAGGCTTGTTTGTCTTTGAGAGAAGAAGGCTACAAGGTTATTTTGATCAACTCAAACCCTGCAACGATTATGACGGATGTGGAGATTGCTGATAAAGTATATATCGAGCCGATCTCTCTTCAGTTTGTAAGTCACATCATCAGAAAAGAGCGTCCAGATGCACTTTTACCAACTCTTGGTGGACAAACAGGGTTGAACATGGCGGTAGAATTGGAGAAATCAGGAATTCTTGAAGAATGTAAAGTTGAGGTTTTGGGAACGACGCTTTCTGCAATCAACAGAGCGGAAGACAGAGATTTGTTCCGTGAATTGATGAGAGAATTGAACGAACCGGTTCCTGAATCTGATATCGTAACGACAGTGGAAGGAGCTATTGATTTTGCTAATGAAATTGGTTATCCGGTAATTGTTCGTCCTGCCTTCACGATGGGTGGAACAGGAGGTGGAATTGCTTCTACTGAAGCTGAATTGAAGGAAATTGCAGAACTAGGACTAAAATACAGCCCGGTTACGCAGTGTCTTATCGAAAGATCAATTGCAGGTTTCAAGGAAATTGAATACGAAGTAATGCGTGATGCAAACGACAACGCGATTGTAGTTTGTAACATGGAAAATATAGATCCTGTTGGAGTTCACACAGGAGATTCTATTGTTGTGGCGCCTTCTCAGACGCTTTCAGACAGAGAATACCAGTTATTGAGAAATGCTTCTCTTAAGATCATCAGAGCACTGGGAATTGAAGGAGGATGTAACGTACAGTTGGCTTTAGATCCGCATTCATTCGAATATTATATCATCGAAGTTAACCCAAGAGTTTCTCGTTCTTCAGCTTTAGCATCAAAAGCGACAGGATATCCGATCGCTAAAATTGCAGCTAAAATTGCAGTTGGATTAACGTTAGACGAGATCATGAATCCTGTTACAGGTAAAACATACGCTTGTTTTGAACCAGCTTTGGATTATGTGGTAACGAAGTTCCCAAGATTTCCATTCGATAAATTCGAAACAGCAGACAGAAGATTGTCTACTCAGATGAAAGCTACTGGAGAAGTAATGGCCATCGGAAGAAATTTCGAAGAGTCTTTACAGAAAGCAGTTCGTTCTTTGGAAACAGGATTGAGACATTTAGGTTTAAAAACAAAACAGGCAGCAGCATTGACAGACGAAGATATCGAAAGAAGAATCAGAGTTTGTGATGACGAAAGATTGTTTATCATCTGTGATGCTTTAAGAAGAGGGTACGACTGGGAACAAATCGTAGAATGGAGTAAGATTGATAAATTCTTCATCTGGAAATTAAAGAAATTAGTTGATTTCGAAAAAGTAATTGCTGCTCATAAATTCGACAAAGAAATTTTAATTCAAGCTAAAAAATTAGGTTTCTCAGATCAGAATATTGCTCACTTATGGGAATCTACTCAAAGAGAAGTATATAACTTCAGAAAAGAGAATGGTGTAATACCGGTTTACAAAATGGTAGACACGTGTGCTGCTGAGTTTGAAAGTGAAACACCATATTTCTACGGAACTTATGAAGAAGAAAATGAGAGTGTAGTTTCGGATAAACAAAAAGTAATTGTTTTAGGTTCAGGACCTATCAGAATTGGTCAGGGTGTTGAGTTTGATTATGCTACGGTACATTCGGTTTGGGCAATCAAAGAATTGGGTTACGAAGCAATTATCATCAATAATAACCCGGAAACAGTTTCTACAGACTTCTCGATCTCAGATAAATTATACTTCGAACCATTGACGGAAGAAGATGTAATGAGCATCATTGATCTTGAAAAACCAATGGGAGTAGTGGTTCAGTTCGGAGGTCAGACAGCAATTAACTTGGCGGATAAATTGGCAAGCTACGGAGTGAAAATCTTAGGAACTTCACTGGAAGATCTTGACAGAGCTGAAAACAGAGATAAGTTTGAAAAAGCACTTCAGGAAATGGGGATTCCTCAGCCTTTAGGAAAAACATCAACTTCAAAAGAAGAAGCGATAAAAATTGCTAACGAAATCGGATATCCGGTATTAGTTCGTCCAAGCTACGTGCTAGGAGGTAGAGCAATGGAAATTGTGTATACGGAAAGCGAATTGGCACATTATATGGAGTTTGCGGTAGACGCAAGTCCTGATCAGCCGGTTTTAGTAGACCGCTATATCACAGGTAAAGAAGTTGAAGTAGACGCAATCTGCGACGGTGAAACGGTAGTGATTCCAGGAATTATGGAGCATATCGAAAGAGCCGGGGTTCACTCAGGAGACTCAATTGCAGTATATCCACCACAAAATGTTACTCAGGAGGAACTGGATATTTTAGTAGATTACACTGAAAGATTAGCTAAAGGGTTGAATGTGATTGGATTGATGAATATTCAATATGTTTTACTTGATGGGAATGTTTATGTGATCGAAGTAAATCCACGTTCATCAAGAACGGTTCCTTTCTTATCTAAAATTACGGAAGTTCCGATGGCAAATCTAGCGACAAAAGCTATTTTGGGTCAAAAACTGAAAGATTTAGGTTACAAAAACGGACTGGTTCCGAACAAAGAAGGAGTCTTTGTAAAAGTTCCTGTGTTCTCTTTCTCTAAACTAACGAAAGTTGATATCTCTCTAGGACCAGAAATGAAGTCTACAGGAGAGGTTATGGGGAAAGATACGACTTTGGAAAAAGCACTTTACAAAGGGTTGATTGCTGCAGGAAGAAAAGTTCCGATGCACGGTTCAATCTTGTTTACGGTAGCTGATAAACACAAGCAGGAAGCAGCTGATTTAGCAGCAAGGTTCCATGAAGTTGGTTTCAGAATTTGGGCAACTGAAGGAACAGCTAAATTCTTTGCTGAACAAGGAATTCCTTGTAAAATAGGATACAAAATCGGAGAAGAAAGTGTAAATCTGATCGATTTAATCCAGAAAGGAAAAGTACAATATGTTGTTAACACCATGACAAAAGGAAAACAAGTTGAAAGAGACGGTTTCCAAATCAGAAGAATGAGTGTTGAAAACGGTGTTCCTTGTTTAACATCAATGGATACGGTTGAAGCAATTCTAAAAGTAATTGAAAGTATGAGTTTCAAAATGGAAACGATGTAATTTCGAACTAAAATATAAGTTTAATCCTCGTAAGTTTTCTTGCGAGGATTTTTTGTTTGAAGGTGTATAGAAATTTATAGACTTTAAGAAAAATAATAAACCTGAATATATTATATTTGAACATTAGTTCTAACACTAATAAAAACTATAACCTAATGAAACATCTATTTTTCTATTGTATTGCTTTCAGTGTATTTGGAAGTATGACTTTATTTTCACAAACTAAAAGTAATATTGAAATTTATCAGGAAGCAAACACTTTACTCCAAAAAGATAAAGTAGAAGATGCTTACAAACTTTATAAAGAGCTATATTCTAAAGTCAGTGAAAAGGATACGTTGAAAAGCTATGTAACTTGGTATTATTTAAATACTTCTACTGCCTTAGAAAAAGAGAATGGGATGAATCAAAAGTTTGATAAATCATTAGATTATAGTTTGGAAAGTTTGAAGCTTATACAAGAAAACAAGAAATATTTTGATGAAAAATTTGCACAAAGAGAACCTTGGATGATTAAAAACGTTATTCTATCATACTCAGGATTAAATAATTTGACAAAAGCAAAAGAATATAAGTCAGTTTTATATAAACTTTATAAAGAGAATAAACTTCCAGAAGGAATTGATGAATATTTTAATTTTGATTTTTTCAAACTTGGAGACAAAAATATTTGGGGGTATGAATGGTACCCTGAATTACCTGAAAACAGATCTTCCTCGAGTTTTACAAAAGTGGTATATTATATTTACAATACAAATTCAGATGGTTCTGATAAAGATCAACTATACAGATTTCATGTATTGATGTATCATCAAGATCCTAAAAATGCAAAGTTTGATTATATTTTAGAAAGACAGATTGAAACCGATGACGCAACGGTAAGTGGTTCTTATTATCAATATACTTATCAAAAAGAAATTGATTACAAGAAACTTAGAAATGATATCATTGAAATTGTAAGCCAGAATATTGAACCAAGTAGTAAAAGAATAATGCCAAAAAGAAAATAGTAATAATTTTCTGAACTTAATTGTTGATCATTTATGAGGATCAATAAAGGTTTACATATTATTTATGCTTTTTAACACTTCTTTTTTATGAAAAACTATATGAAACCCAAATTATTACTATTTTTTATATTCATTTTTATAACATGCTCAAGTCAATCTATAGCTGATATTCATAATATTGATACAGATTTGATTATTACCAAAATTATTGAAAGTAATAGAGCCAAAGTTCAAAAAAATGATGCTAATAAAATTGTGCAACAATTCAAAAAAATTGAGAGGTCTTTAACCACCAATACAACTCCAAATGAATTTGAGGGCTTGTTCGTTTCCATGGGAGTTGATGGGATGCCAAATTTTAAATTAAAGAAAATAATTACAAAAGACGATTATGAATATTTTTTATTGCAATCTCAGAATACTGATCCAACAGAAATTAGTGATGCTTTAAAAAAGAAATATAATTTTGATTTGCTAGAAAACGTTTTGGGTGACAGAGAGAAAGAGAAACGGTATGAATATTACCAATTTACAAAACCTTACTTTTCAAAAGACCATCAAAAAGCATATATTGAAGTAGAGTATTATTCTGCTGGAATTTATGGTGATGGGATGGCATATATTTTGGAAAAAATTAATGGCGAGTGGGTAATCGTAAGAGGATTGAACTTATGGATTACGTAAAGAGAAATTTTTCTCCAAGATTACTAAGAATATATAGACCATTAAAATAAGAGTTCTTAAAAGTGTAACCCTAATTATTTTTTAAAGTGTAGCCCTGTTTTTTTTCAAGTTTTAAATAATTTCGTTCTCTGAAAATTAAAATATAAATAAAAATGTGGTTTAAAGAAGTGATTTTAGAGACGGATCGTGTAAAACTTGTTCCGATTAGTGAAACTCATAAAAATGATCTTATTGCAGCTTCGGAAGACGGAGATTTATCAGACCTTTGGTTTACTTCAATCCCTCAAAAAGATAATTTTGACAGCTATATAGCCAAGGCAATTGATGATTTTAAGCAGGATAAAGGACTGGCGTTTGTGGTGATTGATAAAAAAAATAATAAGATTATCGGGACGACAAGATATATCAATGCTACCCCGGAACACAGAAGATTGGAAATAGGATTTACCTGGTACGCAAAATCTTATCAGAAAACGTATGTGAATACAGAATGCAAATTATTGTTACTTACCCACGCATTTGAAGTCCTAAAAGCTGTTGCGGTAGAATTCAGAACAAATTGGTACAATTTCCAATCGAGGAATGCTATTGCGAGGTTGGGGGCAAAGCAGGACGGAGTTCTTCGAAACCACCAAATCATGCCGGATGGTTCTTTGCGTGATACGGTAGTTTTTTCAATTCTTGAAAGTGAATGGCTTGCGTGTAAGTGTTCATTATATTACAAAATAGATCAAATGAACAAAATCTAAATTTAAATAATCAATATTAAAATACTTATCCTTTCTTGCGATTATAGCGGAGAGGATTTTTTATGAGCTAAATTTTAGAATATAAAACATTTAGAGCTTGTTTAACTCTATTGAGTAATCATCAGTAAAAATGCAATCTTATTTTTATTAATATTGGCTACACTTACCATGGCTGTCAACAAAATCATTTTACCTCACAACGTGCCTCTTGATTCCTTTTACTTCTTTATATCCAAATAAGGTAAAAGGCTTCATTGGCAGATTATTTTTTAATAGTATTTACCTTTTATTGTGTCGCCAATGAATAAACTTACTGGTTGATTCCGGATCGCTTTTAAACCAAAGATCCATATCCTTTAAAAGTTCTGCGTTTTCCTTGGATACGATCACATTATCTTTAAGAAGTTGTTGTTTATATTCCTTTTTTATTTCTGTCTTAGTTTCTGCAGTTTTGGAATAAACAAAAAAGAATACAGAAAAACTTAGTACAAGCATTACAAAAGAAGATAGCCAAACATATAAACTTAATTTTGGTATTTTTAATCTCGAATTTAGACGATTTATATTTTCTTCTGTTTTTTCTTTATAGAAAGAATTTAAATAACTCAAGTCAGGCTCTATGCGCATAGTTTTGAGTTCTTCAATTTTATGTTCAAGTTGTGTTATAGCCTGTTCAATTTCAGCGGATAATGATTTCGATAATTCCTGATTGTTATAATCTATCATTTTAAATATTTAAGATGATAAATTTAGAATTTATTCTCTTATATAATTTTTTTTTTTTTGACATTAAAGACAACTATGGTTTTTTAGAAATCTTTTTATACTTATGCAAACATAAGTAATATAGGTATTTAACATAAAAAAATAATTCCCACACAAAAGGATTTATTTTATATTTTTGAAGTCAGTTTTTAAATTAATAAATAATCATTAAAACAACAATTATGAAAAAAACATTATTAGTAGGAGCTTTATTAGTAGCTGGAGTAGTTAGCGCTTTCCCTTTCAGAACTTCTTGTGGAAAAGTTCTTCAAATTAGCCAATCGATAGCTGATCATATGAATAATTCGCAATTAGCAGGTTATCTAACAGATGTAAATAGCGGAGCATGCCCTCAACATGCAGGTTCTACAGTTATCACTACTATTTATTCTCACTAAGATTAAAAGAATAATTTTAGACCGTCATTAATAGTGGCGGTCTTTTTACATTTAACGTATAAATTTATTTAATGAAGAAATTTATAATATTTATTAATTTATTAATTGTAACAACAATATTTTCTCAAAAAAAGTTTGATGTTCTTTATGAAGCGGATTATAAATTAAATTACAAACTTTATAATAATAGTAATTTTAAAAAAGAAACAACTTTTGCTCTTCTTATGAATAAATCTTCATCATATTTTAAAAATATGAATAAGTACATTGGAGACTCGCTTGAAGCAGAAAAAAAAATGAAAGATGTTAAGCAAGCTATGCAATATGTTACAGATTTTAACGAAACAATTGGTACAACAGATGCGAGGCTATTTGTAACTACTGAAATTAACTATGTTTCCTATGATTATGAAGAAGCTAACAGTATTAGTTGGAAAATTAAAAATGAATTTAAAACAGTTTTAGGTTATAAATCTCAAAAAGCTGAAACAATTAAATATGGTAGAACTTGGATAGCTTGGTTTGCAACTGATATTCCATTTCAATACGGCCCATATAAGTTTAACGGCTTACCAGGTTTAATTACTGAGCTATACGATACTAAAGATGATTATCATTATACTCTTTATACATTTAGAAAAAGAAAATATACTTGTAAATCAGCTAATATAGCAGTTAATTCAAAAAAAACAACTAAGGAAAAAGTAATTGATGTTTTTAAAAATAGGGTTGCAAATAGAATGAGAATACATGAGCAATATCTTGAAGATAAAAACGATATTGAAATGATAAGGAGAAACTCTGAAGAAGCTGAAAAATCATTTAATCCAATTGAACTTAGTATTAACTAAATTATAAAAAAGCGCTTTATAGTAGCGCTTTTTTTATATCATAATCTTGGAGCCTGTTTAAATTTAGAAATTTAAATAGATTCTAATTACTTTAAAAAGAAAACCATGTAAGAAAGTAGCTGTTTCAATTGTCTTATAATAAAATTAAGCATGAAATTCAGGTTACCATTCATCGCAATACTTTTTTCTGTGTATTGTTTATCTCAGAATATAGTGTCAAATGTTGATGCTATTGTCAATACCGAAATGAAAGAAAGGAAAATTCCCGGAATGCAGATTGCAGTTGTTCAAAATGGAAAAATTGTTTTAAATAAATCATATGGTGTGGCCAGTATCCAGAATGATCTTCCGGTAAAAAACACTTCGATTTTCCCTATCAATTCTACGACAAAAGTCTTTACGGCGGTGGCGGTGATGCAATTGGTAGAGCAAGGGAAGATTGGTTTAAGTGAACCAATTTCAAAGTATTTAGAAAACTTGCCTTCCGAATGGCAAAAAATTACCGTAGAGCAGTTAATGACTCATATTTCTGGACTTCCTGATATTCTAAGTGTTCTTGATCCCGCAACAGGAAGTCTTGGAGCAATGAGAACTGAGAATGTGATGTGGGAGAAAATTAAACTAGCACCTTTGAATTTTAAAACAGGAGAACGGTTGAGTTACAATCAAACCAATTATTATTTATTAGGAAAAATCATTGAAAAAGTAAGTGGAGATTCGTTTGTTAATTTCGTTACCCAAAACCAATTCAATAGGGTAGGAATGAAGAATACACAGTTTGGGGATTCTAGATCAATTATTCCAAATTATGCACCTACTTATCGTGGATCAGTCTCAAAAGTTGGGGAGAAAATAAAAAATGCTATTTTTGTATAATGCTAAATGATGCCGAACTGCTTAAATTATTTTTACCTGAACTGTTGATTGAATATTTTGAGATTGTAAAATTTGAAGAAGAAAACCAAATTCTACAT
>NZ_FRAV01000080.1 GCF_900142445.1 Chryseobacterium polytrichastri
GATTTCTAAATGAAATAATTTATTCTATACCTTCCTCTGCTTTTTATACGCAAATTTATTTCGTATTGTTTTACTCACATAAAATTGGTAACATTGCATCAATATATCGTTATGTAATTTTAATTAATAATTATATAATTTCCATTTTTATATGAATTATTCAAACTAAAAACAAACTTTAATTTAAAAAATAGTAACAACTCAGGTTCTCACTGATTATAATTCAAGATAAAAGTTGCTTTAATCAATCGATTTTAGTGAGTTAATTTTTAGAAAAAAGGATTGTCTTGTCCTGAAATAGCTTTACAACAAGCTAATTTAAAATGACAAAAAAACTTAAACAAAAATCAGTCTCGAGTCCTCTTAGTAGAGATCCCTACAAGTGACGAGAAGAATCGGAGATCATCAAAATACTTGGTGAAATAGATCAGGGATTGATCAGCATGCTGGGAGCGTGCAAAAAGTATGGACTCAATAAAAACACCGTAAGTCTTTGGATCACTAAGCTGCCCATTCGGGCATTAGAAACCTGAGTTCGATTGTTAATTTAGTATAAAAACCTTGCAATAAAAGGCAAAAATTAGGATATTTAAATTTCTGACATTTAAACATTTACCTAAAATTTGCCTTATGATTTGTTTTGATAAAATTACAGATATTTATTCAGTTCTTGACGAGTTTTGTAAAGATTTTGAAAAATTCTCAGAACCTTTCCTTCTTGGTAAGAAGCCCAAAAATAAACCCAGAATGAGTAGCTCTGAAGTGATTACCATTATGCTGCTTTTTCACTTGAGTGGTTTTAGGACTTTTAAACATTTTTACCTCTACTATGTCCAAAAACATATGACACAAGATTTCCTCCAAACTGTTTCCTATAATCGATTTGTAGAATTAATGCAGGCTGCATTGATGCCCATTACCTTATTCGCAAAAACATGTTGTTTAGGAACTTGTACAGGAATATCTTTTGTAGATAGCACACCAATCAGAGTTTGTAAAAATAAAAGAATAAAGCGAAATAAAGTTTTCAAAGACATTGCCACCACGGGAAAATCTACAATGGGTTGGTTTCACGGCTTCAAACTTCATATCATCATCAATGATAAGGGTGAGCTTCTAAGCTTTTGTATAACACAGGCAAATATCGATAATAGAGAACCGCTGAAAAATGAAACCTTTTTAAAGGCTATATTTGGTAAGTTATTCGGTGACAAGGGTTATATCAGTGAAAAACTAACCCAATTATTATTTGTAGATGGAATTCAATTAATTACCAGTATACGCAATAATATGAAAAATAGCTTGATGGAAATGAGTGATAAGATCCTGCTTAGAAATCGCTCTATCATTGAGACCGTTAATGATGAGTTGAAGAATATTTGCCAAGTAGAACACTCCAGACATCGATCTGTGGTAAACTTTATGACGAATTTTGTGGTAGGAATCAATGCATATAATTTCTTACCTAAAAAACCATCACTTAAATATGAAACCGTAAAATCAAATCAATTAGCGATGTTTTTTTAATCGAACTCAGGTTAGTAATAAAGATACGCTTGTTATACATTCGGTAAAGCTCTCCAAAAGCCTGCTGATCTCTATCCCGCAGCCTAAGCAGCAGATCCTTTCCTGTAGTGGTTCGTGAGGACTTCATGGAGCAGAATTCGATGTGAAATTAAAGGTAAAAAAATGTTAGCACATTTTGTAATATTTGAGGTAATTCCTATCATTCGTATAAATAAAATTACCTATTACGTGCTCTAGGCTTCCAATATCCAGGATACTAATACCAATTAAACTTTGAATTACTATAAATATTTCGTATTTTTATTGTATGGGAAGAAGAAGAAATTTCGAGATTACAGAAGATCTGAGTGAGTTAGAAAACTATAAATTGAAGGTTAAAGATTACCGTAGCTCTCAACTGTTAAAGTCACTGCTTCTTTTGAAACAAGAAGAAAGGACTCTTGTTGAGATCTCTCTATCATTAGACAGCCATTTTACCACGTTGGAACACTGGATAAAATCTTACCAAACCAAAGGCATAGAAAAATTTTTGGGCGGTATCAACCGAAGCAAACCTTTAAAGTTGATTACTCCTAGTATTCACCAGGAAATAGAGGACCGTCTGAAAAGCTCAAGAAATCCTTTTTCAGGCTATGTAGAAGTACAGCAATGGCTGTTGAAGGAACACGGCGTTGAAATAGAATACCAATGGTTATGGAAATAACCACGAAGATGAATTCTAAGTTGAAAGTTCCAAGAAAGACCAACGTAAAGAAAGATCCTCAAGCAGAAGAATCCTTTTTTAAAACTACCTCAAACTTTTGATAAGATTAGAATTAGTCTGAATAAAGATCAATATAAAAGTGTTAATCTTTACTATCAGGATGAGAGCAGAGTTGGTTTAAAGACATTGGTTGGAAAATGTTTATCGGTAAAGGAGTAAGACCCTTGATTGATTATCAGCACAAATTTGAAAACACCTATTTACGGGGAAGCTATTCTCCCATTACAGGAGATCAGTTTGTTTGGGAGATTAATGGGGTGAATAGAAATATATTTAAAGAGTATTTGGAGGAATTTTCAAAATTTAAATCCGAAGAATATAAAATTGTAATAATAGATAATGCCGCTTTCCACAGCACCAAAGACTGGGAAATATTTTTCTGCTCAATATTCCTCCCTATTCTCCAGAGCTTAATCCTTGCGAACAGGTTTGGCAATATAAAAAAAAGCGTTTTAAAAATAAATTTTTTGAAACCATCCAAGACCTTAAAGAGTGGTTGCATAAAACCGTAAATGAAATGACACCGGATATCATTAAATCAATTACTTCAAATCATAGATATTTAAATGCATTTTAAAGTAGAAATGGCATAAGAATCCATTTAAATTTCACCAAATTAATCATACCTAAATAATTATCAATTATTTACACTTTCTAATAAACTTCTAGTAACTGGTCTAAAATCAATACTCTTTCACTAAAAATATCCAAAGCAAAAACTCTTAAACAAATTTAATATACTAAATATCTTTCGTGATTTTTTTAAGAAGAAGAATATTTTCGGTGGGATAAATGTATTTAAGGAACACGAAGCAGAAAAACAATCAGAATTTCAGATGTTACATAAAATTTAATTTTATTTCTTATCCGAAATAGTGGTTCTGTTTGATACTGTAGCAGCTGATAGATTTCTTCTGCATTTGTGAATTGATCTGGAACATCTTTATTATCGATTATTTTTATTCCTCTCCGTTTCATGGTCTCATGAATTGCTTTAGTAAATGAATATTTTGCATTTTCTTTCGAGCTTTGTTGAGAAATACCTTTATGATGCTGTCTATACTGATACAAATTTTCTGCAATAAATGCCACATTTCCTAATTCAAGAATTTTATAATAAATAATCCGCAGGGTAGAACCCTGAGGTATTCAATGGAAGATATCCTATTTTTAGTTTTATGAAAAACCATCTGTTTTTCAAAATTTTCCTCTTTTGACCACGGGGCAGAGCCTCGAGGAATTCTTTAGATTAAAAGAATTCTAATTACTGCTTTTGTTGGCCTTAAAATAGTAATGAGAACGCCAAAAATGACAGAGCTTAATTAGGAAAGATATATGATAAAAAAAGATTGGCTTTACCGTCATGATATTAGTGGTAAAACCAATCATCTTATTTAGTTAAATTATAATTATCTTGCTCGTGAAAATTAATCTAAGGTACTTACAGAACCGTCGTCGTAATCGTTTACAGGTGTTGACGAAACAATGTGCCAAACACGGTTCAATTCAAGGTCTTTATTGAAATTAAAAGACTCTCCATATTTAAAGTCAGCTTTTGCAGCACTATAACAATTTTTCTTTATATTTAAGATTTCATCGATATTATCCAGACTTATTGAGTCCATAAAATTTTTGCAATGTTTTGTTAAATTTTCAATTGACCATTCTTGTTTTTGGTTACTGTTTTCCATAATGTTGAAGTCATCTCGACTTTCTTTTTTCAAATTTTCTAATCGCAATAACGATAAAAGCAAGATAATTAAATCCTATCCAGCTTGTTACTGTGGTATC
>NZ_FRAV01000003.1 GCF_900142445.1 Chryseobacterium polytrichastri
TGCACCTGTCGTTTGCCATGGAGTAGAAGATAAAGTCTGTGATGGGGTCAGTTGTTCTTCAACGGTTAAATGATCATCGTCGTTCGAACAAGATAATGCAGTTGCAGTTAGTGTGAAAACTGTCAACAGATAAAATAATTTTTTCATTGTGTTCATAATTTATGCTTTTTGTTTTAAGGTTGTAATTGATATTTTTAATCCAATTATTAACCCTTATTTTTTTTTAGGTTTTTTGATTTCTTTATCTAATATAGGCAGGTTAATTAAATAGAATTTTGAATAAGTGTAATTTACACTTATTTCACCATAATTTTTTTTGTTATTGTATCTCCGTCTTGTGTGATTTTCAATAAATATATTCCTGTGGAAAAACTATGAACTGATACTTTATTTATGCCCAATTCCAATTTTTGAGACGGAATCAGTAGCCCTCCTGAAATGTCATATAATTCATAAGTGGAATTTCGTGTAAGTTTTGAATCAATGTTAAAATACCCTTGACTTACAGGGTTAGGATATACTTTTAATTTATTTTCAGAAAGCTTTGTTTCATCAGTGGCTAATTGTCCGCTACCAATGCCAACTGCATACCATGCATTTATATTCTGTATCAATTCATTACTATTAAAGCCATATAAATCTACGGCTGCCTGCCTTGTTGCATTGTAAGCATCAATATAGGTACTGTTTGGAGTAAGATAGTTCATCAATGCTCTGTAGATAACTTTCTCTGCTTTTTGAATTCCTATACCATTGACGTTGTAAGCATTTCCAATGTCATTTGTTCCAGAACCTCCTTCTGATAATAGATAGAACCAAAAATTCCCCACACCACTATTGATATGAACCCCGCCATAGTCGTTAGAACTATCAGGAACAACATTGGTATTTGCCCAATAGGTGCCATGATAAGTATCCGGTTGTTTAGGATTTTGACTATTTGATGAATTTGGATCTGCCATATTTCTAAGATAGCTTGGAGAATAAGAAGGCATTAATCCCTCTCCAAGAGTCCAGTTAGGATTAATTCCAGAGTAAAATTCGATGGCAGTTCCCATAATATCAGCAATAGATTCATTTAATGCTCCCGATTCTTTTTCATAGTTTAGTCCTCCTAGGCCGTTTCTTCCAATAACAAGATGTGAATACTCATGTCCGGCAATATCAAGGTTAACTAATGGCTTCATGGAAGGATTACCTCCTAACTCGCCATTGCCAAAGGCCATAAAAACGACTCCTCCCTCATCTATTGCAGCAGCATTTGTACCATTAGGAGGAAGAGAAGGATCATCTCCAAACAGATTGAAGTTAACGTTATAATAATTTGTAATAGGAGCACCGTTTCCATCGTAACTATTTCTATTATGCCTTAATAGATAATAATCAAAAGATTTTTCCATTCCCCAATGCACTTCTACCGGAGGTTTAGTGGCATTGGTCATAAAACTGGCTGTTGTGTTTATATACTCGGCACTTCCCGTTAATAAATCTGCTACCGGATCATACCCTCCATCAAGGTTGGTTGCATCTCTTGTATGTACTTTTCTGGCATTATCTTTTAGACGGTATGCATTATTATAAGAATCTACTGTAATCTGCTGATTTCCTTTATTAAGAGTAGAACTTACAGAAGGTGTATCTGTGTGATATACCTTTGAATTTTTTTTCAGGACCTTACTATTAGAATTATCAATATAATATGTAAAAGCTTTTAATGACTTCACAGATAAGGCTCCTATTTTAGATGAGTAATAAGTGTTGACAACTCTTTCGTTATCCACTTTTGTAATTACTGTTTCAAAATCAGAAAACTTGATGTCATTACTTCCTAAATCTTTTGAGATAATAGATTTAATATTATCTTCATTTAGAGGATTTCCTATTTGTGTATTAATATTGGCAGTAAATTCACCATTAATATATGTTAGATATCCATTATTCTCATGGAAAATAATAAACTCATCCATTACTTTTATATTTTTATAATAGTGTTGATAAACAGAATGTTTTATTCCTAATGTATCGGTGTCTTCTTTAATAAGTTTAAATGTATGATGAGGGTCCGCTCCTAACCATTGATTCAAATTTTTCAATAAATAATCTTTTTTCAAATGTAATCCAACAGGATTAGCATAGAAGTTTCCCATTGAAGATTGTATCGATAATTTTGGAAGAACAATATTTGATGTCTGCTCAGTATTTTTCCTGTCTTGAGCATAAATAACACTAGGTTGTAAATAAAAACTTGCTCCTGCAAGCAAAAAACCTACGATAGTTTTTTTTGAAAAGGGAAATGTCTTTTTCATAAGTATGTAATTTAATAATCCATTAAATGATATTTTGTTTAGGTAAAACACTATACTACTAACTTTATATTACATGGCAAAACTACAGATAAAACGACCTATCAATAGTACGCAATAGTACGCAATAGTACGTAATAGTGCATAGTACATGGTATTTCACTTGTTTTCTAGAAAAATGATGTAATGATATTTTTCAAAAAAGTAAACTAGGGAAGTTGAAATGTTATTTTGTAAAATCACCGAGTTATTATCACCTTAGAATTTACCAAACAATAAATATTATAGAAATTCTTCAAGTGCGGAGTGGCCTCAGCCACCTTCTTCAAAGAATTGCACTAAAAAATACTCAAGACGGAATTGAGTCCACATCTCGGTAATTAAAGGAACTAAGGAATCCATTACTGAAAATGACTTAGATGAAAAAAGAATCAAGAAAGTGAAGTTGTAATTTGTTACGAATAGGATAGAAACTTTTAATATGTTTTACTGTTACATTATAAAAAGATTGGAAAATATCATTATTATCTTCTTTTTCAAAAGGAAAGAAAATAAGTAATATTTATGGAAAATAAGAAAAAGTATAATTTGAAATTTTATTCGAATATTTCTCATAAGTGTAATTATCCATAACTTGCATGTTTTGGGGATTCTAATAATTCAATCATAAAATCATCCATTAATACCAAAATATACATTTTGAGAGAGTTTAAATATACTATACAAAAAATTAAATTTATAAATTTAAGTAGATTCTAACATTCTATAAATTACTAATCTAGTAATGAGTTGGCTACATAGATCTACATTATTTAAAAAGTTGAAACTGTAAAATATAATTCTTTTTGACTTTTAAGTTTCATTTTTTTTATTACCCTATATCGCCTGCTTTCTACAGACCTAATACTTGAATTTGTATGAATAGATATTTCTTTGATTTCTAAATTCATTTTTATAAGCGAACAAAAATTAATATCAGATATATTGAGCTCCGAATAGTTATTTTTAAGTGATTCATGAAAAGACGGGTAAACTTTTTGGAATTCTAAATAAAAAATATTAATATCTTCCTTTACTAAAGATGTTAATTTTTTTAAAGCTTCTAACTCATTATGGGTAGAGCTTGTACTCTTATTAATAGTGACCACTCTTTCTTCGGAAAGACTATCAGTTTTTGTTTTAATTCTAAAAATATTTCGCCGAAATAAAAATAGGGTAAGGCACAATATACCAGCAATTATTAGAATGCCAATATTCACTGCATTCCATGTGGTGCTCTTTTTTGTTTTCCCAAATATTTTGAGATTTATTTTATGTATAGTACTAACATTCCCCGATTTTTTTTTAGTCTGGTTAATTCTATCTACTAACTTTTTATATTTCCAAGAATACTTTGCTGCATTTTCAAAATCCTGTATCTTACCATAAGCTAAAGAAATCATCGGATAGATATCCTCCAATATATAAATATTACCATTGGTTTTTATTATAGATTCAGAGAAATAATGAATAGCTTCTTGATAATTCCCAGCCATATATTCCATATGACTCTTTATTAATAGTCCTTGAATAATAAAACTTATATTTTGATAGGAAACCAAAAGTCTGTCAATTTCTGTAATATTTGTCCTAGCTCCTACAGAATCTCCAGAAATAATCATTGACATTGTCAATGACTCCAACGCATAGATTCTCAATCCTTTTTTTCTCTTATTGGATTCATCGATTTTTAAAGATGCCTCATAGGCTTTCTTTTTCACAGACAGAATCAAATTTTTATTTTTAACAATATTTTCTGATAGTAAATCTGCTTCTGCCAGTAAAATATAAATATCATTAACTCTTTTATTTTCATCATTATCCACCAATTCATTATATTCTTTACAACTAAGCAAAATGTTTTTTGAATCTTCAAGATAATCTAATTGCAAGAGGAGTTTTTGATAAACTAACGAGATGCGGCATAGCATATTATAATCCCGAATGGATTGGGCTAAGTCTATTCCTTCACTTATTTTACTAAGAGCAGTATTAAAATCACCATTCAAATAATAGATTTTAGCTTCCTCAAAAAGAGAAGTAATCTGTCCTCTTATAAATTTAATATCACGAGATAAATAATATAACTTCGTTGTTTGAGCTAGAATATTTTTTTGCTCAATTGTTCCCTCTGTATAGCTTCTATCAATTAAAGAATTTAAACTATCAATCTCTTTTGTTGTCTTTTGTGAATATACTTTATTGCACGAAAAAAAGCTAAAAGCCATCAATAAAATTAACTTGGCCCTCATCCTACAGCCAATCCAACAATAAAAAATATAAAAAGCTGATAACATGTAGTATTTAATTTATTTTTAATCATTCTGTGTTTTTAGAATAAATTATTAGTTACTGTTATTTAGATTCAAATAATTTATTCTCTTGCTCCAAAAAACAATTATTATGCCAGTAAAATTTAGTAATTAATGTTATTCTAAAAACGGAGTTGCTAACTTTGTTAGGACACAATTCTTATACTCTTTATCTTTAAGAGTATGAAAAAGGTCAGAAAAAATTACAGTTTAGAGTTTAAAATCCAAGCTGTATCTTTAAGTGAGCAGCGAGGCAATGTATCCTCGGTAGCTGAAGAATTGGGGATTTGCAAAGAAAGTCTAGTCAATTGGAGAAAACTTTACAATGAAGGTAAACTTAGCAAGGAAAAACAAATATCCTCAAATCCTATAAGGGAAGAATTACTGAGGCTTCGAAAGGGAACTAGAAGAAGCAAAGCTTAAACCTGACATCTTAAAAAAGGTGGTAGGCATCTTCTCCAAGAGAGACGGGTAAGATATAAATTTATCAAAGAACACGCTAGAATGTTTCCTGTCGGGAAGATGTGCGAAGTCTTAAAGGTAAGTAGGAGCAGTTTCTATCATTGGAAGAAGATAAAACCTACTATGCAATCAGAAAGAAGAGCTGTTTTATTTGCGGAGATCTTCAGTATTTATCATTGGAGCCGTGGCAGATATGGTAGCCCCCGGATTGTCAGGGAACTGGAATCAAAAGGAATAAAAGCTTCTCGCCCTTTTGTAGCAAAACTGATGAAAGAAAGAGGTTTAAGAAGTATTGTAAAGAAGAAATTTAAGAAAACGACTAATTCTTCTCACCGATACCCCGTTGTAGAGAATTATTTAAATCAGAATTTTCAGGTTAAAAGCAGTAAAGAGGTCTGGGTATCTGATATTACCTATTAAAAATGTAGCGTAAAGAGTATATAAATTTTGTCTCAAAAATAGTTGCAAGTTCAGTTTTTGTCTTTTATAATAAGCTTGCTTACTGTAGCCAAACAATCGGCAGATATTCTCCGTTGAAAGAGTCGTATCCAACCTTATTCCCTGGATTGATTGGAACCAGACTTTTTTACAATCCCAATCTTAAGCTCTCGTTCTGCGATTTCTATAAATTTTCTGAATACTTTGAGTTCTTCTTCCTTTTTAGCTAAAGCGGCTTCGAGCTCCTTAATCTTTTGTTTCTGTGGATCTTTCATAGGTCTGCCTTTACTTAATTGTCTTTCATAAGTAAAGTTACCATATTTAACTAACCATCTGGGAATGCAGGAATGACCTCGAATATTATAGAGGGTCTGTAATTGTGATTTTGTATATAATCCCCGTTCATATTCGGAGACAACTTGCCTTTTAAAAGCCTCACTGTATTGATGAACAGGGGCTAATTTCATTAGTATGACTGGTTTTTAAGAGTTAGTAGTCAACCTTTTTCAGGACGAGACATTGAAATAAAAAAACCGCTCATTATTGAACGGTTTTTAATATTAGTTAATTTATGCTTTTTCCAATTCTTCTAATATTTTATCCATAATTTCTTGGATAGTAAAATATACAATGTCGTTTTTTGAATCATCATATTTTTCATTATCATTTTGAACAAGAAATTTGGTTATTTCTGGAGTTTTATCTTTAAATTTCAAACGAATAATTCCTCCATATCCTCTAGGTATAACACCAATATTATCCCCTTTCTTTAAAGAAACAAAATCCATTTCTGCATCTATTTTTTTATACCCCTTGACATCTTTTCTTCTAAATACTACATTAAATTTTGTTCCAACTATAAAATCAAAATCGCTATTGTTATTTTCCAAATAGAGTTGGTTTTCCTTATCTATTTCAGGTAAGCTATGATTTTTAATAGCTGATTCTTCATAACATCTATGTGAAAAGAGAAAAGGATTAAAAACTGTCTTTTGTTCGTTAAGATTTTCAATAATCTCATTTGTTAGTATATTCATGATTTATTTTTTTAATTTAATAACTTTTGTATAAAATTCTTGTGCTTCCTTAGGTGTTAATTTTATAGTTTCTTCTAATAACATATTACTACTAGGAATTGAGTTGCTGGTAATTGTTTTTGGAATATCTAATCCATACATTTCATTTATTAATTTTCTGGCATCCTCAATTAAAATTTCTTTTACAACAAAATTAGATAAATTTTCAGGAGATGTATTAACAATGACTTCTAATTCTTTAGCTACTCTATAATTAGGGGGACTTAAGTTTAGTCCTTTTAAATTCTTTGGTAGATACACTTGTAAAACTCCTTTTGTTCCAGGCTTAGATGAGGATTCTATTCCAAAAATAATAGCTCTTATCGGATCTGTTGAAGTTGAAGCCCCGTATTCTATTGAGTTAAGGTTTCCTATAAAGATTTCTCCATTTATACTTTTTGTTGTTCCTCTGAAAAGTACTTGTATCCCTACTTTCTCCAAATCCTCAGCCATTACATTCTGATCTACTTTTTCTAAAAATACTATAAGTTCTTCTACCGTTTTTATTTTTCTACCACTAAGAATTCTTGATAGGATAGCTGCTCCTCTTGCAATTCCTGCCCCTACTTCTGGTAGCAATCCCGAAGCAATATTATTGAGAATTTGCCAAAATTCTTCATCTATCTTTTTATTGGTAAAATATTCAGCAACAAAACAAGGGATATACAATTCTTTACCATTTTCTAAAACCGTTTTCATAGGGGCAAATGGTAGTTTAATCTCATTTCCAATCTCTTTTTCGTCAGTTCCAATATTATACTGGTCAAATAAAAACAATGCAGTACCAATCTTGTATTTTTTTTCTTTTTCTAAATAATAAGCAAAGCCAGTATACTTTATGTATGAATCGTTTTGTTGGTTAGGAGTTCTATACTCTTCATAGTCAAGGTCAAACTTCCAAGCTTGTTCAAGCTCTTTGTTTGTCCAGTTCTTTAAGCCAATTCTTGAAAAAGATGTAATTAATTCTTCAATATATTTATTGCTGAATTTTTCAAATATTTTGCGAATAGGATCAGGATTTTTATTGATTTGATTGTACCACCAGTTTGGATTTTTTACTCCTTTCAGCAAGTTAATAATCGAAATATTTTCATTAGTACCAGATGTATTAATACTTTTTTCAGAAAGGGAGACGAAATCTTTCCAAAGCGTTTCATCTGTAAGAGTTTCTAAGACAAAATCAGGAATATTTTCATATAAGCCATCAATAATATCAGGATTACCTTTTGCTGTAGCAAAGAAATCTAGATAATAGCGAGTAATCGATTTCTTCATTGATTCCGCATTAGAATATCCCTTAACAATTCGTAAAAATTCTACAAATGTGTCAACATTTGATGTGAATAGTTTAATGGCTACATATTCATCATTCAACTTAAAGTCTGTAGGATCAGATGTTTGTTTAGTTTCTGTATCTTGAAATTTTTTATCTTCTCCGTCTTTATAGATAAAGTTAAGATTATAAATTACCTTGTAATTGTCAAAATAGATTCCAAAAGTGTAAGAATTGCTTAATAAATTCTTTCTAGTATTTAATTTGGCTAAGTCAAAAGTTGCCTGAACTTCTTTCTCTGCTTTTTTATATACAAAAGGGTTATTATTTTTAATAGTACTGTATACAGGGGTATTAAATGTAGAAGATCCTGAATAAATGGTTTTGTCTCCTAAAAAATAAATTTCTGGATTAAATAAAAATGCTTCTATTAGACCTAGTTTTCCTTTTAAATGCTCTGCAAGAAGTTCATAATTAATCCCACCTGTATAAAAATCTTCAGATAATGCATCGTAATCTTCCGTAGTAGGTTTATAAAAAGCACTTTTCTTTCCAAAAGGTGTTCTTAATGCATACTTATTGGAGATTTCATCAAATGTTTTGTTGGTTCTTATGCCTTCAAAGGAGTCTTTTCCTTTCCCTAATATTTCTTTGCTTAAATCTTCTATGGAAATGATATTAAACTCTGAGAGGTCATCCCTCCATTCGTCATCAAATAATTTTTTCATAAGCTGTGCTTTAGTTGTTAATATTTTAATTAAATGTTTCTAAATCAAAACTAACTCTCACTAACGCCAAAACTTGACGTGTTTTGTTTATTTTAGATTCATTAATGAATTTTTATTTGACAGTTTTATATGGTTGGGATTGATGACTTTGTGTATTATAGTATTTAAACAGTGTTTTAATTTATTATTTAGATCTCAGCAATATAAAGCAAGTAGGGTAGGGTAAGTAAATTTCATAAATTTAGAATTTGGGAGTTAAATATTATTATAAAAATTTCCATTTATGGAGTTGCTAACTTTGTTAGGACACAATTCTTATACTCTTTAACTTTAAGAGTATGAAAAAGATCAGGAAAAAATTACAGTTTAGAGATTAAGATCCAAGCAGTATCTTTAAGTGAGCATCGAGGCAATATATCCTCGGTAGCTGAAGAATTGGGGATCTGTAAAGAAAGTCTAGTCAATTTGAGAAAACTTTACAAAGAAGGTAAACTTAGCAAGGAAAAACAAATATCCTCAGATCCTATAAGGGAAGAATTACTGAGGCTTCGAAAGGAACTAGAAGAAGCAAAGCTTAAACCTGACATCTTAAAAAAGGTGGTAGGCATCTTCTCCAAGAGAGACGGGTAAGATATAAATTTATCAAAGAATATGCTAGTGTGTTTCTTGTTGGGAAGTCTTTCTGCGTATTGTTTCTTTCCAAAAAAACTGTCATTAAACTTGAATAAAGTAAATGACGGTCAACTATTTTTAAACTTAGCTTAAACCGAACTCAAGAAATAGTTACTATCATTAGCTGAAAATTGTAAGAATAAAATTAAGATACTTTAAAGAAGATCTTTTATGCGACGACTTTTGTCGTAGCGGCAGTTTAAATTTGTAATCAGAGATCGATTGAGGAAATAAGACCAATCGAATAATTACTAAAATTTAACAATTTATTATGATGATTTACACTGAAGATTTTTTCTCACCGGGAAGCAGCTATCCTGCTGATAATCTGGTGCAACTAGTAAATAGCTATTCTAAGGAGAATGTTAATTATGTAAAGTATATAGGGACTCTACCTGTAACCGATGATGGCGTCGTTTTCAGAGCCAAAGGAAATATTTTTTATGTTTTAAGCAGTTATATCTCTGGGGAGCCAGTAAATGTCAAGCAGTTCGGAGCTAAAGGGGATGGGATAAGCAATGATGCTTCCATAATCAACCATGCGATAGAAACAACATCACGTTTAAAGATGAGATTGTTTATTCCTAAAACGGATGATTTTTATTTAATAGATCCTCAAATATTAACAGGTGATGAGGCATCCCATATGCAACCTACTGTATATGTTGGAATGCTTATTCAAAGCAATATGAATGTTTTTTCGGATGGAGCTGTTTTAAAATTAAAAGATGGAATATCTAGTGAAACCTCGTTTAAGGCTATAAGAATGTTTTTTTCCAATGATTTTTTACGTAACATCACTATGTCGGGACTTGTTCTTGATATGAATGGACTGAATAATTTAATCAGCCCATGGGTTGAAAAATGTGATGAAACTAAAGATGAAAAAGGAAATGTAATATTGATAAATTGTAGACTTGTAAAAAAGTATAGCCAGGCTACTCAATTTCATTTTGGTTTTTCGGGAACAAAGAATGGAATAGCATCTGGGGCAGATAACGTTCTGATAGAAAATTGTAGTTTTATTAATACTTCAGGGGTAACCTGTATTTCAATGTGTCAGTCGAATGCACAGGATGTACTATTAGGAGAAAACTGGATTATCATAAATAACCTATTTAAAAATAACGGATTAGATTCAATAGACCATTCTTCTATTTTTGGGTGGGCAAAAGGCGTAAATTGTTATAATAATACTTTTTACAATGATGTAATGCCTGATTCAGAACATCCTGTAGGAGGTCAGGTTGCCTATGAAGTCCACGGAAGCAATCAGAATTTCTTTAATAATACTATTGAAAACTATTATCAGGGGATTTGGGTAAGTATTAACAATTCCGAGAATACAATTAAACAAATTTATATACATGATAATACATTCAAATTAGGTTGTGTATTTGTTGACTTCTATAACGGTAATTTAGAAAAAGATTCATCTTATCCGGTAGATATAGAGAATGTTTTTATAAAATCTAATGTTGGAACAATAACAAATGCTAAGGTGAATGATGAAGTAAAACAATTTGTAAGGATTAATGCTAAAAAAGCACCATCCAATGTTTTTATTGAAAACAATACACTTATTAATGAATCTTATGTAAAGCCATGCTCTTTCTTTTCAACAGTCTATGTAAAGGAACAGTATAGTAGCTTGAGTAATATCTTTGTAAATAATAATTCAGGGGCTAATCTGGATATGGGATGTGTGTTTTATTGGGGGAAAGATATGGATTTTGGAAAAATCCATATCTTAAATAATTCATTTGAATATAAAAATAATATAGGTTTTGATATCAAATGTTACGGAAATGAAACTTCTCAAAATGGAAAGGTACTTGACCTGATGGTGAGCAACATTAAATCGTTTTACTCCGATAATAATAATCGAGCAGTTATTTCAGGTGATTTTAGCTTTCCTTACCATAACATGTCATTAACAGGCTTATCTCTTGAAAATGGTAGTTTAAAAAGCAATATTAGCTCATCAAGTAATCACCTTACCGTTAATGCCGAATTAAGGATAGGATCTTTAACATCTTTTGATGGATATCCGATAACTTTCAAAGTAAATGGAACTACTTCTGATACACAGACTGTATGTGATGCAACTATCTTAAAACAATCTCAGAGATTTTTAGTAAAAGGAGTTGTTGATAGAACAGGAAGCTGGTGTACACTAACTGACCTGAATGGAAATCCGATTAACTCGGCTGATCCTGCACTATTAACAGACGGAACATTTGTTAATAGTATTTTTGTTATCGATAATTCTAAATTAACAGTATAGCAGAAACAAGATATTTTTGTTAAAAAATATGAAATATGGGGAGCTATAAATGCTACCCATATTTTATTTGAAAAATTTTAGCATTTACTTTGATAATTCACATTAGTAATGCAAAAAGGAATTTCTTGGGAACTATGATAAAATTAAAAGAAAATATCTTCAATTGCACTTAAATGAGTTTTTTTATAAGCTAAATCGAAGATATTTGTGGATAAACTCTTCTGTATAAAATCAAATATATCATTTGTTTTAACCCTAATACAGATTGCAATTTTAGACATGGTTAATAGTAGTTTTAGTTTTAAACAATAAAATTAACAAAATAATTAATTATTGAATAAAGTATTAAATTACATTTTTTCGTATAAAATCAATTCCACGATTTTGTATTGAGCTATATTTAGATACTAGTTTTCAAATAGAGTATCTGATAGAATTTGTTTTTTAATATGTATTAATTGATGAGAGTTGCGCAATTTTGTCTAAATCTTCCACAAAATTTTTCGGAAAATGAACCGCTGAGGTCACAAGAGGGAAAAAGCATTTTTTAAATGCTTTTTCCCTCTTTTTTATTGTTCTCAGAATATGTATTTTATTCCCTTTCAGTTTCTAAAAACCATACATACCACCCGAAACGGAAATCTGTTCACCCGTAATCCAAGCTGCATCATCGGAAGCTAGGAATACTGCTGCTTTCGCAATATCTGCAGGCTTTCCTCTACGGCCAAGCGGTGTTTTCTCGATAAACATCTTTTCATAATCACTTCCCGCAGTAACGCCCGCACTGGATGCACCTTCTGTATCGGTAGCGCCTGGCAAAATAGAATTGATGCGTATATTTTTAGCACCCAATTCTTTCGACAATGCAACGGTAAAAGCATCTATTGCAGCCTTGGTTGAAGAATATAGAGATGCATTGGGAAGCGGAGATTTACTTGCGCCCGAACTGATATTGATAATGTTTCCACCTTTTTCACCAAAAAGTTTCAGAGCCGACTGGATGGTTAATATAGTTCCCAATACATTAACATTAAAACTTTTGTGGAAATCCTCTACCGAAATTTGTTCAATAGCTGCATATCCCTGAGATACCGCATTATTTACTAAAATGTCCAGTGTTCCGAAAGCTTTTTTGGTTTCTTCAAACAATCGGCTTACATCTGCTTCATTGGATACATCAGCCTGCACAGCTATTGCTACACCACCATTATTGGTAATTATCTTTACTACGTTATCTGCAGTTTCTTTGCTTGAAGCATAATTTACTACAACCTTTGCACCTTCGTGGGCGAAGTATTTTGCAATCGCTGCACCTATTCCTTTTGAAGCACCGGTAACAATGGCTACCTTGTTTTCTAATTTACTCATGATTTCTACTATTAATTGTTTTGAAATTCCTCAGATTTTTTTAGTTCTGAAGTACATGCAAAGTTGGTGCATCAAAACGAACTGAAAGTTGATATTAATCATTGATGACAGGTGACAAATGTCAATTAAAACCGATGATGTAAATCAAATAAACAAATTAAATCGCTGTAAAATAGGAGTTTATGGAAAATGTAAAAGTCGGAAATTTAGAATGGTGTAGAATAGAAAAAGGGTAATCTCTGTTATTAAATATTTTTTAATTAGTTAAAAGATGTAAGTTGGAACAAATAGAATTGAGATATTAGGGAGAACAGGTTCTGCAGATTCAGATATTCATTAATACGATGTTTACGTTACATGAAATGAAGATCTTCGTTGGCTCATCTTAAAAGTTGTAATAGGTTAACGAAGCTTTACGAAAAGGAATTTATTTTAAAGCGTTTTTCTTGATTCTACTCAAAGTTTCAGATGTTAATCCCAGATAAGAAGCGATCATATTTTGTGGAAACCGCTGTAGAAAATAAGGATAAACCCTAAGCAGCTCTTCATAACGCTCTTCAGCCGAATGATTTATAGCCTGCATTCTTTTCTGTGCTGCAATTGTGTTGTTTTGATTGATGATGCTCGACATCGCTGAAAAGGCAGGGATATGTTTGAGGAATTCCTCAATTTCCGCGTTTGTTGTTTGCAGAATCTCCAGTTCCTCCAGCGCTTCAATATGATAGTGGCTCGGTGTCAATCGGTAAAAGCTTTCAAAATCTGTGAGCCACCAATTTTCTACAGACAATCTCAATATATTTTCATGCCCTTTTTCGTCTACTGTGTAGGTCTTGGCAGATCCTTTTACAATAAACGCAATAAATTTGCACACATCACCTTCCTGTAAAAAATATTGCCGTTTTCGAAGTTTTCTAGGTTTAAAATGCGCTGTCAGCAAAAGCTTATCATCTTCTGACAGTATTTTGCCTGATATTTCTTGAATGTAATCGAAAAACATTTCAAAATTGGACATTGTAAAAGTAACTTAGAGACCTGCAATTTACTCAATTTATAACATATCTCAAAGATGCAGATAACAGGTATTCTCGATAGATCTTCATCAAGAGATTGGATAGAGGATTTTGTAGGGAGTTTGTCCAAAATTTGTTATGGGGTCATTATTGGAGTTTTTATCTGTTGACAGAATTAGTTTGCTGATGTACAAAAATCCTAAATTTAGCCTTTTACCCAATCTATCCAAATGTCTCTCAGCGGTAGTTATTTCATTAGTAATTTATATTTTAATTTAGCATCATTGTCTTCTGGCTCTTTTTCAAGATATAACTTTAGATATTCAATCGCTTGTTTTTTTTGACCTGAAACCCGATATGCTTCACTTATATAATAATAGGCATAAGTTGAGTTTGGAAAAAATTGAATATTTACTTTAAATAAATCTATTGCCTGATTGGTCTTTTTTTCGAACAATAGCTTATAACCATATCTTTCAATAAGATTTTCTCTTAATGAATATTTCTTTGAATTTTGTTCTATTGTCTTAATGCCGGCTTCATACCCTTTGTTGTATATGGTCTTAATTATATCTTTAGTGTAAAAAAAATTGTCAATTGATGGTGCTGAACCCACTAATTGTTTTTTAATTAGATTACTCACTTCCCAATAATTTTCTACTTCACTATTTGTTAGAATAACAACAGTGTAGCCCAAATCAGGATAAATCATTAGTTCACATGCAATACCATCGTGTCCACCGGTATGTCCGATAATGCGGTGCCCGTTTATAGTGTTTTCTTCAAACCCATAGCCATACATTCCTTCTCTATACTTCACTTTGCCTGATGTACAAAGAGTTGCACTCTCTTTGCTAAGTAAAATATTGTTTTGTAAAGCATTGGCAAAACTCAACAAATCATCAACTGTTGAATAGCCACCACCGGCAGGAGTTCCTTTTGCTAAATTTGAGAAAATATTATTTTTCCATTGCCCTGGTTCTTCCAATGACATTGTATAGCCAGTCGCTAAATTGGGAATAGCATTATCCAATTCGTAAGCATCAGTATTAATCATTTTTGCAGGTTTATAGATATGGTCTTTTACGAAATCAAAATAATTTTGACCCGACACCTTTTCAATAATTAATCCTAAAACGATATATCCGGAATTGCTATACAAGAAGTCGCTACCCGGAGTAAAGGCCGGTTTTTTATTAACAAACAATGGAAGGTAGTCAGAAACTGTTTTGAAGTTTACTTTTGCAAGCTTGTCGTATTCCTCCCAAAAGCTGGACATTCCTGAAGTGTGCGTTAATAATTGATGGATTGTTACAGAGTCAGCAATGGTTTTATTAGGATAATCCAAAAGATATTGGCCTACTTTATCTTGAAGCGAAATTTTACCAGATTCCACCAATTGCATAATAGCCATTGCTGTGAACATCTTGTTGATAGAAGCTAAATTAAATTTTGTGTCCTGTTTATTTTTAATACGGTCCGGCAAATTGGCAAAACCAAATGCTTCTCTATATATCGGTTTGCCATTTTTTGCAATAAGAACGACACCACTTAAGTTATTTTCTTTTTCAAGCTTTTTTAAGTGCAAGCTTATTGGATTAACTATACTTCCTAAATTTTGTGACTGGACCACAATAGGTTGCAAAATAGCTGTGAAGAAGATAGTTGTAATAAAATATATTTGACGGGTTGTCATATGGGTATCTTTTTATGATGAAGTGACAAAAGTACTTTAATCATAAAAGAAAAAATTGTACAAACGTAAACCCAACTATAAAAATAGCCAGCGAATTTGTTTTCTTTCTAGCGCAGTCGTTTTTTCAAAAAAAACCTTAGGAGAAAATCCGGTCACTGATTTGAACTCCCTTGTCATATGAGACTGGTCAAAATAATCAACACTATATGCAATATCTGTTAAGTTGTTTCTTGCATTATTAGATGAGTATTTATTAACCGCATTTCTAAATCTTAGTATCTTTTTGAATTGAGATGGTGTTTTGCAGATATGTCTGCCAAAGTGTTTGTTTAAAGTTGTACGTGAAATAGCATTTTTTTCGCATAGTTCTGTAATTGTTAAAGCATTATTTTCTTCATACATCATTTCAGACAAAATAGTTTCAAGGAAATTATGCTCAAATCCTATTAATTTGGATAACCAATAGCCTTCAACAGCTTGAATTTTTTCTGTGTCATTTTGCAAAGAAAGAATTTTAATCATAGATTTTCTATAATCTTCAAAAGGTGAAAATTCAGAAAAGTTTGAACTGTTGTAATGGTTTAAGTCGTGTTCCAAAAATGAATTAATAGCTAGCGGTTTAAAATAGATTGTAACTTCGTTTATTTTCCCCTCGTATTCGACATAGACGGGCTTATTGAAATTAGACACCAAATTTGTTTCAACCTCATTGTTATCGCATTGCTGAATTATTAATTTATTTCCTTTAGTAATCGATTTTGATTTTTCGCTGATTGATACAATGGTAAAAATAGTTGGGAAGGTGATGTATTTGGCGGGTTTTTCTTCAGAGGTATGGGTGAGTATATAAATACTCTCGATGTATTTTTTAAGTAAAGGATTTGAAGGGGAATACACTTTTATTTTCATGGATTGTAATTGGGAGTTAGAGCCTAACTAAATGTTTATATACATATTTGACTAAAATTAGATTCACTTGCTGCTAATGAGCGTTTTAATTTATTCGAAGAGAATACCTTGAGGCTTGCCACGGGGTCAAAAGAGGAAAAGTTTGAAAAATAGATCGTTTTGTAAGATTTAATTATTTTTTAGTTCGTTAATTAGTTCCGGAACTGGAAGCGTTCAGCTCCTACAGCTTTGTTTTTAACGAACTATTATTTATCATTATATCATTTTTAAGATCTAATTATTTTATAAAAAGTTGTTTTACTTCCAATATCAAATGCTTTCATTATTTTTTCAATTGGAACCTTTTTACTATTATATGATTCTTTTACTAAAGGTGCAATCTCCTTATGTTTTTCTGTCAATCCTTTTGGTCTACCACCTTTTTTTCCTCTTGCTCTCGCTGACTTTAGCCCCGCATTAGTTCGCTCAATTAATACATTTCTTTCATGCTCAGCCAAAACACAAAATATTTGAAAAATTAGTTTTCCACTGGCGGAACTTGTATCAATATTTTCAGAAAGTGATTTGAAATGTACTCCTTTTTCGTTCAGTTCATTAACAAACTGAATTAAGCCAACCGTATTTCGTCCAATTCTGTCTAATCTCCACACCGTTAAAGTGTCTCCTTTCCGTATAAAATTAATAAGTTGATTTAGCTGTGGTTTTTCGGTTTTTACACCGCTTACTTTGTCAACAAAAATTTTTTCTATTCCTATATTTTTAAAAGCATCAGTTTGTAAATCTAAATTTTGTTCAAACTTGCTTACTCTTGCATAGCCAATTAACATAATTACACTTTACTCATTTATAACAAATATAATGTAATTTGAATTTATGTACAGCCAAAATGTACTAATTATGTGATGAAAAAGTCTTGATTCTTAAAATCAAGACTTGTACACGAAACCGACCATCTATTATATCAGCTGCTATCAATCTTTTTATATCTTTATTCTAATGAAAAACAAAAATTTAGAAGATCATCTTAGAACAATATTCAATCTTAAAGAGCTTCCTGATGATGAAGAGTGGAATGGTTTGTTGAGGAATTCTGATGTAAAGTCTTTCAGAAAAAATGAGATCATTCTAAAAAGAAACTTCCGTTATGGTGATGTGCTTTTTGTTGTAGAAGGGATACTGGCTTCTGAATTTACACTTGGTGAAAAAACAGTGATTGGCAGATTTTTTCAGCCCGGAAATTTATGTACCAACTTTGACAGTCTACTTCACCAAACGGTATCCAGATATCAGATTGTAAGTATCACTCCATGTACAGTCATTTCAATACCTGCATCTGATTTTATGGAGTATTATAATAATGGGATGAGTCTTGGTAAGATCATTAGAAATACGGTTCTTGAGATTATTGCCGAAGATATTCTTATTACTGATATGAAGCTATTATATGGAAAGGATGAAATGATTGAATTCATCCGAATGTATTATCCTGATATTGCCAAAAAAGTTCCCTATAAATACATTGCTCAGTTTTTAGGAATTACTCCGGAAGCGTACAGCCGAATATTGAAGCAAAGTCACCATAAATCTTCTTAGAAAAGCTTAACAAAGGTTAAGTTTTTCAATAGCAATCTCCAGCTACCTTTGGTGAATAATAAGTAATTAAAGTGAATATGAGACTGACTAAAGAAGAGCAGAATATCCTACTTTCGGATATAGACTCCCTGCTATCCCCTAAACCTTTAAGATTGGAAGCAGGGTTAAAAAGACTTGAAAACGGAATGCTTCAGGTTTCTATGAGAACAGATTTGCATGGCTGTAAAAGCAAAATGCTGGAGTGGTGGTTTACCTATTTTGAAACCACTGCCCATTTAAAATGGTGGCATCCGCATGACCATATCTTGCATGGCGGATGGGATAGCAAATGGGTGAAAAACGAAAGCTATATTGGTGCAACTATTCATGCGACTGAAGCATTGGGAGAAATTCCGCCTGTACCTGCTACGATAAAATTTCATGCTCCTGAGGAAGTCTTTACTCCGGGCTTGTTAGAGAAAGCGTATGCTGAGGGGAATGTAGGTGCCGTTATTTATGCTAGAATTGGCTTTGGAAAAGATACATTACTGGATAGCAATGGAGATCCGGAAGATGGTTTTATGTTTCATGTAGCCAGAGATACTCCTTTTGGCTGCTCATTGAGAAGTCATTTTTACCTGGGTGCTTTAGCTGCAGATACTGATACTCCTCTGTCTGAGGATATTGGTTTTGGATTGATGGAGCATTGTTATACAGAATTTACGTATTTATCCCATTTCCTTTCTTCTCTTTATTATGCAGAGAACAAAAATGGAGATAAGGCCCCTTTGCCTTGGTAGAGTTTAATAATGATTAGAAAACTGAAACCCTGCATTAGATACAGGGTTTTAGTTTTTAATGAAGTATAAAATTTAAGGTTATTCCTTACAGATTAATCTTGACTATTTTATTTTTTTGGATTCAAAGAAAAATTATCCACGTAAACTGCTTGATGGATTCCGTTCAATAAAACTTTCAGTCCCAAATTTGAATCTTTTTTTAAAGAAATATCAAATGTCTTTTTGCCTCCTGCTATTTTAGAGGCTTTAGCTATTGAAACATACGATTTTGCATCGGAAGTATTATTTATTGAAAACAATTCTAAGGTTGTTTCTCCACCGTTGTCTGAAATATCAAGGGTAAGTGTATATTTTCCTGCCTTAATTTTTGGAGTAATGAGATACATATTTTCTCCAGGGCTATTCATAGAATAAAATATGATTTTTTTTTCACTGGCATAAAGCATGGCTTTTCCTTGCTGGGCAGTCCAGCATTTGTTGATCTCTTTCCAGGTATCAAAATTTTCTGTAAGATTGGTTACAGTTTTACACTGTGCATTTGCTGTTAGAAATCCTCCTAAAGCTAATATTCCTGCAAATACGATTTTTCTCATATTTTATTAATGTATTATGAGGTAAAAATAGTTGAAAAAGAACTATAATCAATAATTAAGATGAAAATTATTCACCCATTCTGCTATAAATCATGTCGGTCTTTTAGTAAATTAATCATCAGATTTGAATCTCTGTTGTAAATACTACGGTAGCATCACCTTTTATTGTAATCAATGAAGGCAAATCATCTTCAATGGTAACACTTACGTTTACAACCCCAAGTCTGCCTATTTTTTCGCCCTGTTTACCTTTGAATTCGTATACATTATCTTTACAATCAATAATTTTATTCTGTATTAAATATCCTCCCAATGGTCCGTTTGCATTACCTGTAACCGGATCTTCATTGATTCCAATTGCCGGAGCAAACATCCTTCCATAGGTCAGTACCTCGCTATCGTTCGAATCAAATGTAAAAACAAAATATCCGTTGCAGTTGATCTCTTTACTTAGCTGGATTAAACTATTGTAATCAGGATTCAGGTTATTGAGTTTTTCCCTGCTTTTTATACCAATCATAACTTTTGAATGTCCTGTAGAAGCAATTTGAATAGGACATCTTTCATCTTTATCAGAATAGTCTAATCCTAGTGCAGATAGTATGTTTTGAGATGTTATGGTATCAAATGTTGGACTGAGTTCAAATTTACCCTGCGTCATTATTACTTGGTAATCTTCTTTTTCCTTTATTATTTCGAAAGGAAGGATACCAACCTGCGTTTTAAATCTTAAAATGCAAGAGTCTAAATTATCTTCAATAGCTTTTGCATACATTGCGGAAATAGTAGCATGTCCGCAAATCGGGACTTCTGATTGTGGAGTAAAATATCTTATTATCCCATCACAACTACTGTCGTCAGGAGAAAAAAGGAAAGCAGTTTCAGAATTGTTGAGTTCTCTTGCTATTTGCTGCATTTGAGTAGCATTCAATCCATCGGCATTTACAACTACTCCTGCGGGATTTCCGCTAAATTTCTCTTTTGTAAAAGCATCTATTTGATAAATCTTAAAAGTTTTCATAATTGTTTCGGTTTGTCAGTCGCTTTCTGTTCTATAAATAGCGCCTATCTATAGGGAATTAATCATACTTCAAATATAGCCAATTTCACAATAGACATAATGCTTGGCAGCAATATATTGTATCGATTTAAATTTTAAAAAACATAGGTAACTGTTGAGCTTCCTGAAATGGTAACGGGAGCCGTTTGTTGATTATATTTAATAGTAAATGTCTGGTTGGTTGAGCTGCTGTTCTGAACAACTAAAACGGATTTTCCTTCCGGAGTTGTAAACGCTACAGTTGAAAGATTAGTGGCTTGTGTAGAAGCTATTCTCTGAGAGTTTACAGGAACAAATTTTGAAGCATGAGCGATAATATAATAAGCAACATTTTTATCATAACCAGAATTATTTGTTACAGTAATGGCACCTTTGCATTGTGTACAGCCGCCTGGGGTATGAGGTCCAAATGAAGTATTATTGGCAACATTCCATTCCAATGCGGTTTTACTCCAATTTCTCATAGATCCAATAATAACGTTTTTCATATGCCAGTCTAAATCTCCGGAAAAACCGCCTAAAGAACTTGTCCATTGTTCTGTGAAATAAAGATTTTTATTCGGGAATAGATTATGAACATTGCTTAAAGCCGAAATATCTCCTGCGTAAAGGTGGAAAGCTGATCCGTCAACATAAGGATTAGCAGCAGGATCATTTAGAATAGCCAAAGGATACGCCGGATTATCACAATTATGATCATATGCAATGATCTTTGTATTCATATTAGCAGCTTTGAAAGCAGGTCCTAACCCATTTTTAATAAACGCCGCCTGTTCCGTAGAAGACATATACATACTTGGATTATTTCCTGGGTGTAGTGGCTCATTTTGAGGAGTTATGGCATCAATTTTAATTCCCTGCGCTTTCATTGCCTGAATATATTTTACGAAATATTGCGCATATGTAGTATAATATTCAGTTTTTAAGTTTCCTCCGATAGCACTTCCATTCGTTTTCATCCAAACAGGTGCTGTCCATGGAGTCGCTAAAATTTTAATATTTGGATTGATGATCAAAATATCTTTTAACATCCGAATAAGTGCCAAATCTTTGTTTAAACTAAATTGAGAAAGGGTAGGGTCTGTCTGGCCGGAAGGGATATCGTTATATGTAAAAACCTCACTGCTAAGATCTGAGGCTCCAATACTAATTCTTAAATAGCTAACAGCTATTCCAGAGTTGCTAAACAGGTCATTTAGTAACTCCTGTTTTTTAGCAGGATTTAGCTGATTAATTACCTCAACGCTTCCTCCTGTTAAAGTATATCCAAAACCATCCACGGTCTGGAAAATCTTTGAGGCATCAACTTCGATGGTAGTTCCCGTGCTTGGAGCCGTAGAAAAGTTGACACTATTTTGCTGTTGAAGTTTTACTGATTGATCTCCTTTGGTCAGCCATACTTCTATAGAACTTGCGGAAATATTTTCTTTTCCTTGATTGTCATTATTAGAAATATCTGTGCTGTTATTGCTACAGCTAGTAGTGAAAAAAGAAAGAAGTGCGACACTGCAAAGTGCAGCATTTCTAAGCACGAAACGGGATGAGTGTTTTGTTTTCATATTAAAATTTTATGGTTAATTGGTGTTATATTTTACGGAATTCAACTTTATCAATGCTTAATCCATTCACGGTCTTTCCTCCGCATTTAATAAATAAGTAAACTTTTCCGGTTGTACTGGCTGTATAAACCCCGCCGTTTTTGGATGAATTACAGCCTATGGAAGAAACTTTCCCTTTAAACGGACTTTTGCCACAGCCATCCCAAGTATTAATATTTCTGTAAACGGTACCACTAACATCTGTACCAGAAGCAGGAATGCTGTTCAAAACATAGACTTCAAACCAGGTATCTACTAAAGCTGTTTCTGAAGAAGCCACCATGTCTATAACATATTTTTGTCCTGCTTCTACATTAACAGCCTGATAAATGCCTTGTTGTCTGCCTTCATTAGCAACCATTGTAACGGCTCCATTTGCAAAAACCCATTCTGCTTGTGTAGAGCTGATGATGTGTTTAGACCATTTTGAGATTTCTTCGGGAGTATCAAATCTGCCTCCCTGAATGATATTTCCTGAAACAGGATCTGAAGTGGGCACAACAATAGTTTGGCTAGAAGTTCCACCAACCTCACCACCAATTCCTATAGCTTGGTGCTGAATAACATAGGTTCCTGCATCAGGGAAAGAAATATCCTCATCACTTTTTCCTGTATTATAGCCGTTGTTATCTATATTCCATTTTGAAAGAATATAATTGTTATAGGTCCTTTTTAAATGGTATTTATTTTCAGCAGTTTTAGTTACTGTAAATGTTGCATCTACAGGTGGTTGAGTAATTCCGTTTCCATCACCAATGCTGTCAGAAGAACAGCTTGCCAAAAAGAATAATGCAGGGGTTAATAATAACCTTTTACTAATGTATTTATTTCTTTTTATTGGATTGAAATAAAACAGAGTATGCATGCTCATACGTTTACATTTTCTTGAATTCATATCATGATTTAGTTTAATTCTCAAATTGAGACAATAAAGATAAATATCTTTTTGAATTATCGATATGTTTTTTGTTATTATTTTAAATTTTAGATTTTTTAATACTTATAATTGTTTTAATTAAGTATGGTTTTGCATTGTAGTTTAAAGAATGAATAATTAAGAATTTTTTGCTCTATCCTTGGAAATTTACGTTTCAACTGCGGTTTTAGCGACTTCATTTTAAAGCATACCACAATGATACCTCATTACTTCATTTTTAAGATTGATAGCATAAGATTTGCTTTATAAATTATAATAATTCAAAGAAATGTGAATATCAGGAGCGATTATAGATAATGGGTTGGTTTTTCAATTTTCCTCTTATGTTGTTCAATTTCCGAATGAATAATTATTAAAATGTGAAAAACACATGGGTATACAATAATATCCATTATAACCATGCCCAATGATAAAAAAGATTTCTAATATAGAATTAGACACGGATTTATTTTTATTAATAAAAGATAATAAAAAAGCCGGTTTAGACAAATTATACGAGTGCTATGGTTGTACTCTGTATGGTTTAGCTATTAGGGCAGGTCATTCACAGGAATATGCAGAGGAAATTGTTAAGCTTACTTTTTTTAAAGTTTGGAATCATATAGATCTTTTTAAAAATCAAAACAATTCAATGTGTATTTGGGTTATACAAAATTTGATATTGACTATTAAGGAATTCTTAAGTTCAAAAAATATCAGCTATCATTTTAAAACGGATAACTTTCCAGATTTTAGTTTTGAATGGATAGAGTAGCAGCCTTCTTTAATGAGAAAACATTAAAACCAACTTCCAAATAAATTCTTTAACAGCTATAGATTTTCATTACATTTGAAATAATTACCAATTTTGCTGATATGAATTTTAGAAATGCCACAATAAAAGATTTAGAAGAAATCCATACTATAGAAAACAGTTGTTTTCCTCCTAACGAAGCAGCTACTTTTGAATCTTTATCAAAGAGATTAAAGGTGTTTCCCAATCATTTTTGGATCCTGGAAAACGATAACAAGATGATTGGATATATTAATGGGATGGTTACGAACAATAAAACCATTCATGATGAAATGTTTTCAAATGTAGAATTACATGATGAGCATGCAAGTTGGCAATCTGTTTTTAGTTTAGCCGTGTCTCCTGAATATAGAAACAGTGGCCATGCAGCTCAACTTATAAATCATTTAATTGAAAAATCTAAAGAGCAAAATAGAAAAGGAATCACACTCACTTGTAAAGAATATTTGATTTCTTATTATAACAAATTTGGCTTTGTAGATTTAGGTATTTCAAAATCTGTTCATGGAGGCGAAATCTGGCATGATATGGTACTTGAATTTTAGGGAATCTAAGCATGAGTTTAGTGCAAGATGATACTTTTTGTATGTAGAGTTAATAGGTTTTGCTATGTCTATTTTTTTACCATTGTAAATTAGAACTTAATTATAACAGATCATCTGTGATGGTCTGTTACTTCATATATTTTCCAAAATAAGTATTCAAAGCTTCTTCATTGTATTTATCTTCTCCACGCCAATATTCTACAAAAGTCCAGTCACTTTTTCCTCTGCTTGGTCTTTCATAAGACGATGGTTTTAGAATATCAATGCATGCTAAAATTTCAATTAATATTTTCCTTTCGTCTTTCGTTGATTTAATAGCTGTTGAAAGGTTTTTTTCTAACGTCCCTGGATAGTCGTTGGGTTGAGAAGTATTTATGATGTTCAAAATATTTTTGAAGATTTCAATATCTTCTGTCGTAGGTTCAGGGATTTCGGCTATCTGAAGCTGTTGAAGGTCTAACAAGGTATAAATAAGTTGTCCGTGTCTGACTCCGCCCCATTTTATTCTTTCAAAATTTAAAACATTTAGGTCTTCATTTTGATACTCCTTTTCGCCGATAATACTATATTTTAAATCTCTGCAAACTCCACAAGTATAGCTTATGTGTGTTTCCTCTCCATTTTCTCCAAAGCTTTGTCCACTTACGGCTTGGGTATAGGGATGAGGTACCAATTGTTTCGCAATGAAATAAGAAGCCAAACTTGAACGCCAATCTAACCGTCTGCTTGAAAGGCTACTTAAAAATGCGGTTGCCACTTTATCCATTGAAATTGTAGGAAGAATCTCAAAAATTGTCTCTAAACATTGATCGTGCGAAATTGTTAAAGGATCAAACATTAAGCTTTTTGATTTGGCATACTCAAAGTCAGCGATATTTGTTTGTCTGTGCTGTTCATCAATCCAGCCGCTTTTCCAATAGGTTTTAAATAATATATTTTTAGCTTTTTTGTCCATAGACAGGTCGTTTAAAATTTTGTGTAGCTTTTTTTATTTGGTGTAATAAAGGTTCGTTCGACGGATTAAGTCTCAAATATATGTAATTTGGTAGAATTGTTATTAAGGAAATTCATCTTGTGTTTCAACTTAATTTAAAAGCGACAAGCTGTGACGTATTTTAACAAGAGAACAAGTCAATAAAAAAGTGGAACAATTTGTTCCGTTTCGTATTCATAAGTAATTGATGATTACATCGCATTTTCCAACTTCTAAGGAATTATTTTTTTAAGATGACATCTGTTTTTTCTTCAGAAGTGATTCGTAATGTTTTACTTTTTCCGGTTTATTCCATTTTTGATAAATTTCTACGACTGTAGTTAATTCCTCAATAGACATCTCTTTTTTATCTTTTTTGAGGATGCTGGAAAGAGTACTGGATTGAATTTTCAGTAAACGGATTTGTTGTCTGCATTGTAAACAATTTACGGGACTAGATTGTATCCAGAATTGTAACGTCTCATACCAAATCTTTTTTTCTTCTTTAGTAAACGTAAAGTCTTTACCACAAGTCCTGCAAATTAAATAGGTATCATAATATGCCACTTTGGGATTCCAAACATGATTTTGTAATGGAGGAATTGCGATGATAGCCTTTTTGTTTTTCAGACATAAATCACAGGCCCATTCAAAATTGTTGTTGGTAAAATCTTCATAGGCATCAATATTTAGATCTTTGTATTGTTTAAAATGTATTTTTATAATATTTTCAAGAATGGATAGGCAGACCGAAATTTCGGCTTTGTATTTTTCCATAGAGCAGCATGGGCATTTTACAGACTTCTCTTTTTTCTTTTTCATATTTTGTACATGTTCAGTTATTGTTTACAGCAAGATACTGTTTAATTCCTAAAATTTAAAGAAATAGCTTTATCCAGGTTAAATCTTTAATGTTTACTTTATTAGGAAAGATTTGATGGTTTCCAAATAAAAATCCCCAACAGCAGTTGAGGATATAAAAACTAATAATTTCGAAAACTCATTTTAATATGAGAATGAGGGCAAATGTATTGAAAAATTGTGAAATATTTAAGAATTGAAGGGAGGTGATGAATAAAGGAGATTTAAAATTTTATATATTCGATAAAACTAAATAGAAATGGATAACAAATTGCAGATCTTCAGGGGCAATTCACACCCATACGTTCCGGGTCTTCAGTCAATGCACCCATTTATATTCTTTGGTTTTCTTACCACGAAGAGGGTTTGTAAAGAGGTTAGAATTCTGTCAGGCGATGTCGCCTCTTGAATATTGGTTCTATCTGTTTTTGAAAAGTAATGACCCAAAATGCACAACGATAAAACAATAAAAATTGTTAATATTTTTGAAAGAACTTTTTAAAAATATACTTTTGTAGGAATGAGCGTTCAGAAGTTATATCAAAATAGTAAAATGAGATCTGTTTTAGGAATAGTTTTCATTTTGTGCATTCTGATTTTTTCATGTGCTGTAAAGTTTGGAATTAAAAATCTTCTGAAGATACAGACCAATTCGAAAAATAATTCATCAATTCCTAAAGAAAAATTTACTGGCAGTACTTCTGCATGGCAATGTAATTTTTGTAAAGAAAAAGACATTATATCGAATGGTGACGTTCCATTTTCGGTTTCAGACCTTCATGGATTTATAGCCTTTGCATTCATCTTTTTAGGAGGTGCTTTTCTGCTTCTTAATTCTCAGAAACATCCTGTTTATGATTCTTCCAAAAGAGGAAATAAAGTCCCCATATTTTTACAATACCGCAAACTTATCATTTGATTTTAAAACCAATCCAATCTGCTTTAATAAGTAGATTACAGTGATTTTAATTTCTTTAATCTTTATCGGCTCTAGAGGTCTGTAATGATTAATACATCAAAAATGATAAGAGAAATCCATCAATCCCATCAGTAACTTTTCTAAAAAAGTTGCTTCTTATACGATAGCCAAAGTTGTCGGGGCATTTTCTCTTTATCATAAAATTTTTAAAAAGTCTTCAAAAGGAGGAAAAACAGAACTTCAAAAAATAATAAAATGAACAAATTTATAATACAAAAAAGAAATATTTTTATCTTGTGTATCGCTTTAATCTCTTTCGGAATAAAAGCCAATCAACCTTCAATCAACGATTTTCAAAGTCCAAATCATTCTCAGAAAGTAGAGAGATTTACCAATGAAGATCTAGTTTTTATAGGTGAAAATGGAAAAAAGGTATCGTTGAAAGAACTGAAAGGAAAAGTAGTTTTCGTCAACCTTTGGGCAACTTGGTGCGGACCATGTGTAGAAGAAATGCCTACCATTAATAATCTTAAAAATAAATTTAGTGACAATAGCAACATTGTTTTTGTACTCTTGGATGTGGAAGGAAATATAGCGAAATCTAAAAAATTTATGAAGGGTAAAAATTATGATTTGCCTGTTTATATTGCAGGAAAAAAGATTCCTTCTGAATATTTTCAGGGAGCGATTCCTACCACTTTAATATTTAATAAAAGTGGAGAATTGGAAGCCAATATAAAAGGCGGAACAGACTTCGACCGACCTGAAGTGTATGAGTTTTTAAAAAAATTAACAGAGAAATAATTGAGTGCAAAAAATGGATAAGCTTAAACAATGGTTCAAAAAAAACTGGAGCACCGCAATCTTGGGAGTACTATTTGTGGTATTATTAGTCAGTCCAAATGCTAAAGCCTGGTTGATGAGGCAGGCAATTTCGACGGGATTATTTAATTCTAAAATAGAAGAAAAATCGAGCGGAAAACAGCAAGGAGAGAATAAAAATTCACCTTCTGTCAACTTTAGTGTGCGAGACGAAAAAGGCAAAATCATCAATACTTCCGAATTGAAAGATAAAGTTGTATTTATTAATTTCTGGGCTTCTTGGTGTCCGCCTTGTAGAGCAGAGTTTCCTTCAATACAGGAATTTTATACAAAATATCAATCCAATGCTGATGTTGTTTTTCTTACGATAAATCTTGATGATGAAGCTTCTTCGGGAAAAGCGTATCTCGACAAAGAAAAATTTACAGTGCCTTTTTTAGTTCCCAAAGATAATATCCCCTCAGAATATTTCAGCGGATCACTTCCTACAACGGTAGTATTGGATAAAAATGGCAAAATAAGGCTGCATCATTCAGGAATGGCAGATTACAGCAAAGATTCTTTTTACCAAGAAATTGATCAACTTTTAAAAGAATAAAAATGAAAAATATAAAGAAAATACTATTTCTGGCGACAGCTTTTATTGCTGTAAAACATTTAGCTCAGCAAACTACTTCAACATATCCTATTGCAAAAGCAAGTAAAAAACACTATAATGCTCTATATATCATCAATGAATCCGATGAAAATAAAATAAAAGCGATTATTAAAAATGTAGGGAATGCTTTGGAAGATCCTCGATTAAAAGGGAAACTTGAAGTTGAGTTACTTGCATTTGGAGGAGGTGTAGAGATGTTTAAAAAAGATAACTCCTATGAATTGGCACTCACTGCACTGAAAAATAAAGGAGTCGTGATGGTAATGTGTGAAAATACACTGAAAGAAAAGAAAATTGCCAAGAGCGAACTTTTCGATTTTGTAAATTATACCCCCAGTGCCAACGGAGAAATAATTCTTAGAGAATATGAAGGTTGGGCAGTTGTTAAACCTTAAATTTTATAGCCAATCTTTTGGTTAAATCACAAACCACCTTGTTACGATGAGGTGGTTTTTTGTTTTAATTCTAAATCCAAAGAACCAGAATAAAACCTTGCAATCTGGTTTTTACCAATTAATTGTTATGTGCCCAGTTGTTATATTATTAATTTGCATTATTACTTTTTCTGAAAGATTACAAGTATCAAAATTTTCTTTTGTCCGTTCTACATTATGCTATTTTTAACGATTAAATGATTAAGTTTATACCAAATTTATGCAATGGCAAATAGTAATATAAATGTTCGAACATTGCGCAAACTGTATCAGCAACTCGGACTTTCTATAGATTATTTAGAAGAAGAATCCGGGTTTACGATTCATTATCTTGAGCAAACTTTTAAAGACTTACCGTTTCGTTCGGAACCGTTTCGTCCCAATTATTTTAGTTTTCTGTTTATAAAAAGCGCATTGGGATATTATACCATTGATGACCAGCGATTTGAAGTAACTTCAGATACGGTCTACTTTACCAACCCTGGAAATTACCGGATTTTTGAGTGGGAAAAACTTGAGCATACCTGTCTGATAACCTTCGGAGAAGGATTTTTAAAGGAATATGTACACGATGATGTTTATCGTGATTTCTCTTTTCTGTTGTCGGAAACCATTGCTCCACGTGTTTTAACAAAGGATCAATTTGCTCAGATTGAAGAATTGTATACATTAATAAACAGAGAGTATAAAGGACATTCTCTATACAAGAATAAAATCATTGGAGCACTTGTTATTGCACTTTTACTAAAAATAAAAGAATATTTTTTTCAGGATTATAATCCCATTTATGAAGGAAATAGAAGCTCACAGATTGTGAAAAATTTTAAGTTGAATATTGAACAACATTTTCGGGATCTGATGAGTGGAAAAACAAATACACAATTAAGAGTTCAGGATTATGCAGATTTACAAAGTTTGCATGTTAACTATCTTTCAAGTGTTATCAGCAGTAAAACGGGGAAAACAATCAGTTCATGGATTGCAGATAAAACAGCGACTGAAGCTAAAGTTTTGCTTCAAGACAATGGGCTCAGTATCAAAGAAATTGCTGCTCGTTTAGGTTTCCTAGAAACACCTCATTTTAGCAATTACTTCAAAAAATATACTTCAATCAGCCCTGTCGAATATAGGAAACAGTATTTCGGTAAGCTACCTTAGAAATTTACAACATTTGCTATAATCTTTGTACGTTTTCAGGATCAATCATGTGTCAACTTTGTACTATAAAATTAACGTTTATAAAAACAAAGTATTATGAGTAATCTAAACAACAAAGTAATCCTTGTGACCGGAGCGTCAAGAGGTATTGGTGCTGAAATTGCACAACAGTTGGCTACAGCCGGCGCAAAAGTTATTGTAAATTATGCTAGCGGAAAAGATGCTGCAGAGCAAGTCGTAACTTCTATTAAGAATAACGGAGGTGATGCTATTGCTCTACAGGCGGATATCAGTAATTCAGATGCCGTAGAACAACTATTTGACAATGCTATCAGTCATTATGGAAAAATTGATGTATTGGTTAATAATGCAGGTATCATGATTACCAAACTGATTAAAGACACTACAGACGAAGACTTTTCACGCCAGTTTGACATTAACGTAAGAGGCACGTTTAATACTTTAAGAGAGGCGGCTATCAAGCTTGCAGATAATGGCAGTATTATTAATTTCTCTTCTACTACAACACGATTGATGATGCCAACCTATGGAACCTATGTCGCTACTAAAGGTGCAGTGGAACAACTAACTCGTGTTTTTGCGAAAGAAATAGGCTCTAGAGGCATCAATGTAAATGCAATCCTTCCCGGACCAACCAACACCGAATTATTTACCAAAGGTAAGCCTCAGGAAGTAATAGATCGTTTGGCTTCGCTTAATGCTTTCAACCGTTTGGGAGAACCTGCTGATATTGCCAAAATCGTAGCCTTTCTTGCCAGTGATGATGCGAAATGGATCAGCGGGCAAACCATTGGAGTTAATGGCGCTATGGCCTAATAATATTTCTTATTAATCTTAAAAATTTAAACATGAAGACTTTACCAATTGCAATAGCTTTTGGCCTGTTCGGGGCGATTGCAGTAACTGTTTCTTTTTCACAGCAGTGGCCTACATGGGTCATGTTTATTGCCTGGGTGAGTTTTTACATTTTCGGTAAAAAGTGGCAAAGTTCTCTGTGGGCATTTTTACAAATTGTACTGGGTATTTGTATGGCAGTTCTGATACAGGTAACAGCCGGATTATTAAGCCAGCTGATCGGCCAGTTTGGTTTCCCGCTTTCTGTATTCCTGTATATTGGTTCATTAGCATACTTTGCAAAAACAAAAAAACTGAACAACATACCGGCGTGGTTTCTAGGGCTTATTATTTTGTTTGGTATTCATCCGCCTTTGGAACCACTGCCGATATTGAAACTGTTGATACCCATCATTTCAGGATTTGTATTTGCCTGGATGAACAATTGGGTGGTTGAAAAAATCCATACCCGACAAATGTCACAATCATCGGTTCAATAATATCATTTTATACAATCATTATTAATTTAAAAATTCAAAAACAATGAATTCATTACAAAATAAAGTAGCCATTATTACGGGCTCAGGAAGAGGTTTGGGAAAAGCCATTGCAGAACGTTATGCCGCTCTGGGCGCTGATATCGTGTTGAATTATTCACGAGATAAAGCTTCAGCAGACGAGGTGGAAAGCAACATCAAGGCTATGGGAGCTAAGGTTATTTCTGTAAAAGCAGATGTAAGTAAGGTAGCCGATATCAAATATCTATTTGATGAAGCAAAGAAAGCATTTGGCAAAATAGATATTGTGGTTGCAAATGCCGGTATCGAAATGGTGGAAACACCAGTTACCGAATTTACTGAAGAACAGTTTGATCGATTGTTTTCCATCAACACAAAAGGTGCTTATTTTACCATGCAACAGGCTGCTCTGCAAGTGGAAGATAAGGGGTGTATTATTTATGTAGCCTCAAGTACTACAGCATTTCCGGTGCAAGGAATGGCGGTATATGGTGGGAGTAAAATGACACCAAGATATTTAGTGGATGTATTATCAAAGGAAATTGGACATCGTGGGGTAACAGTGAATACAATTATTCCGTTTGCAGTAGACCATTCCGGTATTTTTGCAGAAGAAGGAAGCTATCCCGAATTGAGAAAATCATTGATTGACAGTTGCCCCATGGGAAGATTAGCAGAAGTAGAAGATGTTGCTAATATCGCAGAATTTTTTGCAAGTGATTTATCTTCTTTTGTGAATGGCCAACATTTATTAGTGAATGGTGGGGCAAATCAATAATAGAAAGGTTTTGCCTATATTTAAATATATTTTATCAATCTTACTGTTAGCTTCTTTACAGGCTTGTGGACAGATTGGTAACCATCAACATCAAACCATTAATCGGATGGAATACCAAAAAATTAATAATTACAAAGTAAAAGCAGCAATCGAAGCTTGGCAGGATGGAAATTCCAAATTATGGCTTTCCTTCTTTACGACAGATGTAAAATTGCTGGATGATGGAAATCTAAGAGATTTTAAGGAGTTCTCTACAGAAGCTCTTGGGCATGAACGTTTCACAACAATTGATAAAGCGGAAGATAATGGGCTATCTGTTTATGGTCATTTCCATAGCGATACTTGGGGAGATTTTAAAACATATTTTAAATTTCACCTTGATGCTGAAGGAAAATTTAATAAACTTGAAATCGGTCAGGCTCATTATTAAAATCAAAAAATAAGATTTTAACTAGAAATTTGACTGATTAAGAATTGTATTAGCTATAATCAAAAGAAGCAATAAATAATCCCTAAGTAATAAAGCTTAGGGATTATGTATTTAATAAATTGAATTTTAAAATATTACTGAACAACTAGATAGGTTGTATTTTCTGATGCTACATAGAACCAGAAAGTTTGAGTTAAAGTTCCAGCAGTATACAGTGAACTTGGTGACCATGGGCAACTAGGAAATGCAGAATCACCCATATTGAAATCAATGTCTGGGGTCATATTGGTTGTACCGGGATATCTTGTGTGGAACCAAGCAAACTTCCACTGGGTAAGTGGTGAAATTGCGGTCAATAATCCTGACGGAATGGTCTGGAATGTTGAATTTGCATTAGGAGAAAGCAACACGCTAAATCCAGTTGTATATGCTCCTGCATCGTTAAAGTTATTGATTAAAGATTGTGTATTGGCAGGAAATGTTAAACTACCAATTGCTTCTGGATGACAGTTGGTAGGGCTGCCAGCTACAACACGCATGACAAGGTCATAGTTGGAATAATTCTGAATAAATAATTTTCCCTGTGAAAAAGCTAGAGAGAATATAAGTATCAGCGAAAGTGTGAGTATTTTTTTCATAGTTATTTTGGTTGGATTATAAAAAAGGTTTCGCCTCCTGACACGAACCAGTAGGCATTAAATTCATACGGTCTTGTAGGGGTTGATTCTACACTGTTGATTACAGGAGTGTTACAAGTAAGAGTTCCTATGGATGAACCGCTGTAATTGAGTGGGGTACCATTGGGATCTTCTACATAAAATTTATTCATCATCCAATCTGTTGTTGATCCTAAAGGCATGAGCACTGGTGATGAAGCGGGCTGAATAGTACTATTATTGAGTGCAAGCTGTACAGTCCATGAATTAATTGGAGGACTTTGAAGTTGGCTGTTATAATAGCCGTTGTAGCTTACAGCACCTAGTGGAGGAACGGGCACAGGATAATTGGTTCCACTGATGGTCGGGTAACAATTAGCGTTCGTCTGATTTGCTCCTACCAAATAATTTATTACATTATAATCGGAATAATTAAATATATTAATCGTTTTCTGAGCATGCAGGCTAAATACACTCATTATAAAGAGTGACATGAATATTTTTTTCATGGTCAAATGCTTTTAGTTTTCTGCCTTTTGATTCGCTTTTATCGTATTCAGCTTAGAAAAATAGACATGGGTTGCCTGTACAATTACTTTTTCTTTTTCTACTCTGCTGCTGGCTTCACTAAGATTGTTATTGCCATTTTTACCTACTAATTGTAATGAGGCATTGAATAAAATGTCCAATGATCTGTCATTCAATTGTGCACCTAACCGAGCTATTTCTTCAGGGGTTGATCTGTTTTCAGGCTTCATGATTTCCTTCATTGCTTTGTCAAAAGAGGTCATTTCTGTTGTCTTTAGCTCTTCATTGGATGCTAAAGTTGATCGTTCAGTTGCACATGAGAATGCTACACAGAAAATACCAGCATAGAATGCTGATAGAAGAATTGTTTTCATAATTATTAATATTTAAATAATGTTTTAGTTTTACGAATATATAAAATAATTCACTAAGTAGTTACTTTTAATGAGATGATTTAATTGATTATGATGAAAAAAATACGATTACTCAACATAATCTTCTGTTTATTATCTTATTAATTGAGCTCAGTAATTATTAAATCTTTATTTTTATCTCTTGAAAAATCAAAATCATATGATTCAGCAATTTGAACTTTCGCCTCAAGCCAAAGCAGGAATTATTATGGTCAATATGGAAGGTCCAAAAGCGGGGGATCATGATATTTCAAATCCTCATCGGGATGATCACTGCCAATTAATGTTGGCCTTACAGGGTGAATTTAAATTAAATATTGATTTTGAAAATGTTGAGTTTAGCTCACCTGCACTGCTTTGCGTATTTCCTGAAGAAGTGCATCAGGTTATAGATGTAAAAGATCCGAAAGGATGGATGATCAGCTTTGATCCGTCATTGGTTAATCATGAAGTGATGCAGGTTTTAGAAAATAAAATAACTCATCCGTTTTTACTTGAAGAAGGATCTGCTTTTTTCCAGCAGCTTATTGTGCTCATGGATTTGATTGAAAAAATGCAGGTACAAAATACCAACACTTATGTTCAAAAAAGCATTCATGCGTTACTCAATAGTCTTTTAAGTCTTATTGCAGGACAGCTTTTTACCAATATACAAAGTGATAAAGAGAAAGAAAATCGCGGTGTTATCATTAAAGAAGCATTTTTAAAGTTGGCTAAAGAAAATTTTAAAACCTGGAAACAGCCTGCTCAATATGCCTCAGTACTTTCTATTTCAACTGCTCATTTAAACGATACTGTAAAATTGTTAACAGGAAGTTCGGTATCTGCTCATATTCAGAAAGTGTCTATTATGGAAGCCAAAAGACTGTTATATTTTACAGATAAAACGGTGAAGGAGATTGCTTATGAAGTAGGATACGACGAACCTGTTTATTTCGGAAAGCTTTTTAAAAAAGTAGCCCATCTTACGCCCCTTGAATTTCGGAAGAAATTCCGTGGTCAGGACTATCTTCCCCTTCATTAAAACTACAATTTTGGGAAAGTGTGTAGGTAATTTTGCATAGTAATTAATACAATACATATTATGCAAAATGAAATCAATATCCCGATTATACTCGATGCAGTACGAAAAGTGGGTGGCGTCTTTTTAAAAGACTATAAACAGAATTCCATACCTCAAACCATGGATGAGCTCTTACAACAATTGAAAGATATCGATACATTGTGTCTGAGCTCTTTAAAGCAGGATTTATCAAAGGAGTTTCCCAATACAGAGTGGCTTATTGGCGATGAGTTTGATACCGATTCCCAAAGAAAACCTGCCGGACAAAATGAATATTGGCTTTGTGATGCAATGGATGGTGCAATACAATACCTTCAGCATATTCCGGGGTGGACCATCAATTTAGTTCTTGTTAGTAATGGAAAGCCTTTCTTTTCTGTTATTTATGATCCCTTAGCCAATGAGATGTTCTGGGCAAAAGATGAAGAAGGCGCTTTTATGAATGATAAACCGTTACAAATTACCGGTAAAACAGATGCAACAATCATGTTGGCTGTTTTTGAGTATGGACATCAGGATAAATCGAATAATAATTTAAATGAAAAAATTGGTTCCACAGTTACTAAGCTCATAGATACTTTTGGTATTATTAGAAATTATGGACCTCATGGGTTACAGCTGGCGTATGTAGGAGCAGGAAGAATTGATGTATTTATTCAGGAAGATATTGATACACATAACTGGCTGGCCGGATTGCTTATTGCTAAAGAATCGGATGCTGAAATACTGACAGCAGATGGAACTCCATGGAAATGGGGAAGCGAAAGTCTATTGGTGGCTAAAAAGAGTATTACTGAAAAATATCTGGAAAATAAATCTACCAAATAAAATGAATATAGCAATTATAGGAGCCGGAGCGGGAATTGGATTACAGTCTGTGATACAGGCGCTTCAAAAAGGACATACAGTAACGGCATTGTCAAGAAATACAGATCAGCTTCCAAATCATCCTCAACTAATTAAAATAAATGGAAGTGCAACATCTGCTGTTGATTTAAAAAAGGCTATACAAGGTGCTGATGCGGTATTTATAACCGTTGGAACAAAAAATAAAAAAGCAACGACTCTTTTTTCTGACATTGCTCAGGTGCTCATAAAGGTGAGCTGTGATTTAGATTTTTCTTCACCCGTTCTGGTTATTACAGGTTTTGGAGCAGGAGAAAGTAAAGGATATTTAAGCTTTTTTATGCGAACGGTCATTTCATTATTCCTGAAAGAGCAATACATTAATAAAACAATCATGGAAGAGTTGATCGCAAAAAGTACATTGAAATGGGAAATTATAAGACCCGGAATGCTTACCAATGGAGGTGCGAGCTCATCTTACAAAGTATTATCTGGACTTCAAAAAGGAATGAAAATAGGGAAGGTTTCAAGAGCCGATGTTGCCCGGTTTTTAATTGCTGAAGCTGAAGATCCGCAACATCTTTATCAATATGTAGCATTAACCTATTAATAGATAAAAAGATAGAATACGAATATAATTAATTGGATAGATCGTGAAGCTGCTAAAACAATACCTTGTATGATCAGTGTAGGATATATACATTTGCCAGCAGTCTAATATCCCTTTTTTATGAAACTGATTGTCTTGTTATTGCTGTTGTCTATCTCCTCACCGGTGCTTGCAGAGGATAATGTTAAGTCCAAAGTAGATCCGCGGGTTGAACTGTTTAGTATTATTTTCAGGTTGGCTGGAAATCCTGAATATAATATGAAACTTCACGAACTCAGTTTCCTTCTTTTGAGAAGTTTTATCCAATGATTATTACTAAAATTAATGAGCTAACCAAAGTGCAAAGCCCTAATTGAAAAACAATCCTTACAGCTTGTTTTGAAACATGATTCTTTTTAACCATTTTCACCATGTTGTAAGGATTGTTGGATAAAATATTTCTATATCTACTATGCGGTTGCTTCAAGCTCGACGGTTAATGTTGCAAAAAGGTCTTTTACTTCAAGCAAAGTGGTTAGTTGTTGAATACTGTGTTTCATGATAAAGGGTCCATAAATGTTCATACAATTTGAAAAAAATATTACTTTTTTATATAAGTATTTTACATTAATTTATTCTATTTTGGGTAATTCTTCTATTTGAGGAAAACCATTATTGTTGTAGCGCTTTGTTTCTAAAAGTGAAGTTGTCTGCCAGCCTTTGATAAACATACCCATACATTCTATTATTTCAATAACAGCTTCTTGCCATTCTCCAAAATCAGGAAGGGTTGACTTTAATAACAGAAACTCTTCTAAATCTTCATTATGCATACGTATAGTTTCCTCTAAGGCTTCTTCTTTTGATAATTGATAATGATGTTGAAGCACTCCTAACAAATTAAAATAAAGCCGCCCACTCACTTCATCTTTATGCAGAGACTGTACATCATTAAAATAGATAATAATACTGCTTGAAAGATGATATAAGCGTTTAATAACAGGATGTTTATAAATTCGGTCTGGTAATGTAATACCGGTTTGAATTTCAATAGTATCAACAAAGGCACAAACCATTAGTGATCTTACTCTGATACTAATCAGATTACCGACTGATGGAAATGTTCCATTCTGCTGGTACAAAACTTCCATTTCTAGGCCGTCAAAATACTCATTCAATGAATCGGCAAAACGATTAATTGATTCTGAAGGAATAAACTTCAAGAAATCTTCGCGTATGGCTGCCAGCTGATATGCAAGAGGTATTTGTGCTTGTTCAGGGGATATCTTACCCTTTAGTACTGCGATGGAGCGCTCTTGTGCAAAATGTATTTCATTAGGTGTTGCTACCTCATACATATCGTCGTTATACATTGCCCATAGCATAAATCTGCTAAGCGGTATCATACGATCAAGAGTGGGTGTTGTTGGCCACCAACGGGCAGACATAATTCCTGTATTGGTATGTTTGTATTTTTCCCGAGTTGCTAATGGCAGCAAATCTTTCAGTTCACCATCTATCCATTGAGTGTTGGCGATTTCTTGTAATGCTTTTCCAAAGGGACTAATTTTGTCTGGGAATGGATAAATAAATCGATTCTCAAGAATGTTTTTTATGTTCATAATTTGAGATTTTGTTATTATTGATTTAGTATCTTTAAAAATAATCATTTTTGGTTTAATATTGTTGAATTTTAAAGCATTATTGAGTTGAATAATTAAAAAAGATAAGATTTATCTGGTAAAAGCACAATATAATATTAATGAAAAGTACTCCGGATAATAGAATTTTTAAGAAATAAAGACAAGCCTTGCAGCGTAATGAAAATGGTTAAATAAAGTCATCTTTCAAAACAGTCTGTAAGGCTTGCCGGATAAAATATTTATATATTTTATTTAACTACGGTTGCTTCAAGCTCCACGGTTAATGTTGCGAAAAGGCCTTTTACTTCAAGCAAAGTAGTTGCCTGTTGAATACCGTGTTTCATGATAAAAGGTACATAAACGTCCATACAATTGGTGAAAAACTCATTAGTACTTGTAGTATATACATTGAGTCTGACAATATTCTTGCATTCATAGCCCGATTCGTTGATCAGGTGTTCTAAGTTGGCGATGGTTTGAATTAACTGACTTCTCATATCAGCCTGGCTGGGAATTCCGTTGGCGTCAATAGCCACTTGTCCGGAACAGTAAAGTGTTCCTTCTGGTTGCTTAACTTCTACCGCCTGTGCAGAATTTGTGTTTTTACCCCAAGCCCAAGGATCGAATGTTGTTTTTTGCATTGTACTCATTTTTTAATGGTGAGCTACAAATGTAAAAGGCACTTGTGACAGCCTTATGTCAGGGGTGAAAATGGGTTAATAAAATTTATCAAAATATTCTTGTAATGTCATCTTATGTTGTTCAAATTTTTCTTCCAAAACCTGCATTTTTGCAATCCTATCCAACCTGAAGTACCTGAATTCTTTTCGTAATCTGCACCATGCAATCAGTAACCAGTTTTCTTTTGTACTAATTAAGGCAAAGGGTTCAATTATTCGGGTTGAAGTTTCACTACTTTCGTTGCTGTAATCTATTTTTACTAAGAAGAAATTAGTTAAAGCTTTCTGCAGATCAGATATATTGTTACTGTTCCTTTCTCTGTTTATGTTTTGCTCAAAACGGGTTCTGTCTGCAAGTAAATTAGCTTTGTTTTTTTCTGATTGCCGTAATACTGCTTTTATTTTGTCAATGGCTTCTGTATAGTCTTTAATAAACGAAGTATCCTTATTTTTCAAAACAAGTTGTTCGGCAAGTATTAAGGCATTGGCTTCTTTTTCAGTAAACATTACAGGTGGGATTTTGTAACCTTCCATTAAAAAATATCCTTTACCTTCATCTGTAATAATAGGAACTCCTGCTTCTTCTAACGCTCTTATGTCTCTGTAGATCGTTCTTGTACTTACGTTGAATTTATCTGCAAGATTGGTAGCGGTCAAAAGTCTTTTGGTTTGCAGTTGCATCAAAATGGCAGTCAGCCGTGAAAGTCGGGTTGTATTATTATCGTTCATGGTTTTGTCTGACTGTTTGCTTTTATAATTTAACAGCGTAAACTTACAAAAAATATGAATCAGGGAATTACAGATTAACCGATTCTTGAACGGCTTATTTAATTTTTGTAAAGAGGATATTGTGTAAATTCTGTCCAGATAATGAAAATCCAATAATTTTACCTTCTTTATTTTTCGAAAAACTGAGTTTTCCAAAAAAGCCTTCATTTGAATAAAAACTATTTTTGGTAAGTGGGTGCAGAGCAATGTCATTATTTAAGCTATGTTGAGCAATTAACTCGCTATTCTTGATAACTAATTCATATTCAGTGTTAAACTCTTCGTTTCTATAAATGCCTGCAAATTCGGCAAGATTCATTTCATTAGGTTTTGGAAGGTTTACATTTACCCTTTTACTTGGATAAGTAAAGTCTGCGATATGAAAATTACATGTGCTTTTATCAAATGAAAAATAGCTGATGGGCAAATTCGGATTGGCAAAAACTCCATCTCCGATAATCGGTAATACCATCTTGTTTTGCGTTCCGAAAGCTTGATAATAAAGTGAATTGTTTTCGGCTATTATGGTAAAAAATGAACCGGGAAACATTTCATAAGTGCCTTCAAATGCTTTCAATTCTTGTGTTGTATAGCTGGTTTTTTGTAATGATGGATTTTCTTTTTCATATTCTTTTAAAAATAAATCTACAATTTCATACACAAGTTGAAAGGGTTTAAAATCATTATTATTTCCCAGCATCACCACTGAAAATTTATATTTTGGAATAGTTAAAATATAAGAACGATAACCCGCATCGCCGCCGCCATGAAAAACAAGTTCTAAGCCCTTATATGTTTTAGATTCTAAGCCTAAACCATATCGAATGGTTTCTCCGGAATTGAGAATGGTAGGTTGTAGCATTTCATCTAAAATTTCTTTATTTTCTACAGACGGATATTGCATGGTAATGGCCCATTTACTTAAATCATTAATGGTTGTACTGATTCCTGAAGAACCGTTAGCCATCATATTGAAGGCATAATTTTCGTATTTTCCATTTTTTAATCGATAAGAATAGGCTTTATTTTTAATGATTAATGATGAGGTATTCACCGCTGAACTATTGTTCATCTGTAACGGGATGAAAATTTTATCTTTTAAAATTTCCTGAAATGGTTTTCCGGTTAATCTTTCGATAATTTCGGCAAGCAGGACAAATCCGGTATTGTTGTATTGGTATTGTTCACCAGGTTTAAAGTTAACCTGTTTGATATGAAGCAACATTTCTACAATCTCTTTATGCGTCATTTTATCGCCGGGTTCTATGCCTTTCAATTGAGCTAGTTCGTATAAATTGGAAAGTCCATGTGTATGATTAGCCAATTGACGAAGCGTTATTTTGTAAGGTAAATCTTTTAATTCCGGTAAATATTTTCTTATATCATCATGTAACGAAAGTTTACCCTCTTTCTCTAATAAGACCGCAAGATATGCCGTAAATTGTTTAGATACAGACGCAATATGAAAGGCTGTAGAATCTGTAATTGGGATGCCATATTCCATATTTGAAATACCTCTTTGACCACTGTAAATGGTTTTCCCTTGTTCAATAATCGCTAAAGCAACGCCCGGATTATTCTTTTGGTAATAATGATGTAATAACGAATCTACCTTGTTGATTTGATTCGTTCTATCCTGTTTTTGAGCAAGACATATATTGCAGAATAATATAAAAACGAGGATGAAGGTAGCTTGATATGAATGTTTCATTTGATTCAAAATTTAATTTGAAACAAAGTTGAAACTTTGATTTAATATAGAAGTCCGAGCACCGATAATCGGACTAATTAGTATCAGTTAATGAGTCCGATTAAAAGTCGGACATTATTTAAGTGTTTGATTTTCTGTAGTCTGAAGGTGTTTGCTCAGTTTCTTTTTTAAAAGCTGTGTAAAAAGAAGATTTAGAATTAAAACCAACCTGATACAGAATTTCCAAGACGGTTAACTGAGGTTGATTTCTCAAAAGTATCTTGGCATCTTCAATTCGATATTCATTGATAAAATCGAAAAAATGTTTTCCTATGGTTTGATTGATGAGTACAGACAGTTCTTTTTCTGGCATGTTTACTTGTGTCGCTAATTTTTGTAGGGTTAAATCAAAATCCAGATAAGGTTTTTCATTTTCCATATAGGACGTAAGCGCTAAGGAAGATTCATTGTTTTCAACTTTTTTGTTGAGGTGTATTTTGTTTTTTTCAGATTTAGATTCAATGGGTTCCAGTGCAATTTTAACACCTGTAAAAAGCTGCGGATTATATAAAGCTTTTAATACGAACCAACATATCGTGAATAAAGCAATTGTACTAATTACCAGATAGATATTTTGTAAGAGACTTTGATCTTTTCCGAAATATAAAAGTCCCAATTTTATCAGCACAAAAAGATGGGCAACGCAAAAAAATAAGGTGATCTGAAACAGCCATTTATAAGTTCCATTATCATGATGAGAATAGTTTTCCAAATAAACAGTTTTGTATTTCTGTAAACTCAAAAATATCAAGATAATATAAATATAATACTGAAGTTCTCCTACAATTGTAAAAGATAAATAACTTTGATCTGAAGCAGAATCTATTTTGAAAATGATACAAAAGAAAAGGAACAGGAGAGTGTGTAAAAGATGTTTTGGTTTGAGCTTAAAATCAGAATAGCAAGTAGCTAAGACGTACAAATAGAATGCGGGCATTTGCAATAAAGAAGAAGATATTTTCAAGACTTTAATCAAAGGATAATCATCTAATGTATTGCCTATAAAAAAACCGGTAAAATCAAATGCGGTAAGCAAAAGAAATAAAGCAAATAGTTGATTGGCGAGTCTCTTGTTGCTTTTTACCGTAAAAAGAAAAACAGAAAATAGCAACATAAGAAAAACAATTAGTTTTCCTAAACTGCTAATTAAATCCATATTTTTTTCCAATTCATTATTTTTTATGATTCAACAAATGTAAGGAAAGCAATTTTTTATTAAAACCAATATTTTACGAATTCAATTTACCGAATGATAATATGAATATATTACGATATTTCTAAGTAAAAAGGTGTGAAATTTTTTAAGTATAAATCCGTACTTTAGACAACTTTCCATGATTTTAAAACAATATAAATGCAAAAATTAAAGATAATAACTTCCATTCTAGGTTTATGTTCAGCTATGGTATTTTCTCAACATTATACAACTTCCGTAACAGCATTGAAAGGAAAAGAGTTTCCCAAAGTTGATAAAGAAAGGCAAACTCAGTTTAAAGTTTATTTTCCGGATGCAAAATCTGTTGTGCTGGATGGGGGAGACGGGATGCAAAATATAAAATCTACAGTAGCTAAAGATAAAGACGGCTTTTGGAATGTATCTACTTCTCCTATGGAAATAGGTTTTCATTATTACTGGTTTAATGTGGATGGTAAGCGTACCAATGATCCGAATACAGAACTGTACTTTGGTTATGGTCAACCCACAAGCGGAATTGAAGTCCCTTCCGGTGAAGATTTCTTCTTTGAGAAAAAGGTAAAGCACGGGAAAATTATTGATGATAGTTTAAATTCAGAAATAATAAAAGGAAAGCGTAATTTCAAAGTATATCTTCCTCCTAATTACGGAACTGAAAAACTTCCGGTCTTGTACCTTTATCATGGGACTGGTGAAGATATTACAGGTTGGGAAAAACAAGGTTATATCAGGAATATTCTTGATAATCTTTTTGCAGAAAAGAAGGCGAAAGAAATGATTGTGGTAATGGATTATGGTGTTGCGCTGAATCCTGAAGAAGAAAAAATGCCGGATGATTACCCAAGAACGGTTCTTTCTACTAAAAACCTTGATAAGATTGTAGTTCAGGAGCTAATTCCTTATATCGAAAAAAAGTATAAGACCAACGCTAAAAAAGCTATTGCAGGCCTTTCTCGCGGGAGTTATCAGGCAATGTTTATTGGAGCCAACCATCCGGAGCTTTTCTCAGCAATTGGAGCTTTCAGTCCTGTTATTTATGAAGGAACAGAAAGTCAGCCTTTTAAAGAACTTCCTATTAGTAATGTACTGAAATCACAGCAAAAACCTTTTTTCTTTATTGGAATTGGAGAAAAAGAAGATGCCAGATTTTTTGAGTTTAATGAAACGATCATTAATTATCTTAATCAAAATAAATATCCTTATTTACAATATAAATCTTCCCAAACCTATCATGAATGGCTTACATGGAGAAGATGTCTTTATCAGTTTGCCCAGAAAATATTTAGATAAAACGAAAGGATTGAGTATAAATTTTTATTAAAATCAAGCACACGTCTAAAATACATATTTGGCATTAATAAATTGATTACTTTGCCATATATAAAAATATCAGAATGATTAGCTTTCAAAAAGTACTCCTATTGTCTTTTTTCTTTTTTTGTGGTTTATCAATGGCTCAGGTTCAAGGATCTATCAATTACAACGTGCATATTAAAGATGCTAAGGGAAGGTTGATTAAAGATGCTCAAGTAGAAGTATTCACCAGAAATGTATCATGGATAAAAGGGGGAAATGGTGATTTTATGTTAGTGTTTGATTCTGTGGAAGCTCCTATAGCAGTGAGTATAGCCTATAAGGCAAAAGGGTATAAAACGCAAAACTATAATTATGAATCAGTACCCAATTCAATACTTGAGCTAAATATCATATTAGAGAAAGGAGAGGATGATAAAGCAGAACAAAAGAAGTTGGAGATTTTGAGAGCAACCAATGGGAAATACGATAAAGAGTAGAGACAAGTCCTTTATATTCTCATACAATATATAAAGCGAAAAGTTTTTAATGATTAATTTAAATTTCGGTATTCGTTAGGGGTTGTCCCTGTTCTTTGTTTGAAGAGTCTAGAAAAATGCTGTGGATATTTAAAGCCCAATTCGTAAGCAATTTCGCTGATAGATTTATCAGCGTCAAAAATTCTTTCTTTGGCCACCTCAATTACCTTTGCCTGTATATATTCTTGGGCTGTTTTACCGGTTTCTTTTTTAATTAAGTCTCCGAAGTAATTGGTAGACAAATGTAATTCTTCAGCACAGGATGTAACAGAAGGTAAGCCTTTGTTTAAAGGTTTGTCGGATAAAAAATAAGAATTCAGCAGTTCTTCAAATTTTTCTAATATCCCTTTGTTGGCATGATCTCTTGTAATAAACTGACGGTCATAAAATCGAGTGCAATAATGTAAGAATAACTCGATATTTGATACAATTAATTGTTTGCTGTGCTTGTCAATAGAATGTTTCAGTTCGTATTCAATTTTACTCAGGCAGTCCATTATGATGATTCTTTCCTGCTCAGACAAATGTAAAGCTTCATTTACTGCGTAAGAAAAAAAATGATAGTCGTGAATATTTTTGGCTAAAGGAGTTCCTATGATTAAATCTGGGTGAAATACCAATGCTATACCTTGTGGCTGATAATAATCTTCGCTATTACTTCCTATAATCTGTCCCGGTGCTAAGAATATCAATGTGCCTTCTTCGTAGTCATAATTATTTAAACCATAACGTAAGTCTCCGCAATGAATCTTTTTTAGGAAAACAGTATAAAACTCATAGCGCAGACGGCGGCCTTGCCGAGGAGCAGCTAGATCTAAATCTACCACACTAACCAATGGATGGAGCGTTTCCTGGTTATTAAAAGCGTTATATTCTTTAATATTCTTAAAATCAATTAAATCTTCCATTGCATTGTTTTTTTTGCAGTAACACTACAAAATTACTTAATTCATTAATAGCTTTTTATATTCGTATGCCCTAATCCGTGATATTGGTTAGTAATACAGTGATTGGTATACAAACCCAAGAACTTCTTCTTCTCATCTTTGTAATATCAAATTATTAAATGTAAAAAAGAATCATGAAATATTTAGCCATCTTATTATTTGCACTTGCATCAAATACTATTTCTTCTCAAAATATGAAAAAACAGAAACCATTGATAATTGAAAAACAGGGCGCATTTTCTGCAGGAGGAACAGTCATTAAAAGTGAAGGTACTTACGATGCATTAAAACCTTGGAATGAACAACAAGGTGGGCAAACCCGCCATGGAGACCACGCAGATGTATTTTATCAGATTCCAGAAAAGCATAAGCAGAAGTCAATGATATTTCTGCATGGCTACGGGCAGTCCCGTCGCAGTTGGCAAACTACAGCTGACGGTAGAGAGGGCTTTTCAGACATTTTTTTAAGAAAAGGCTATAGTGTTTATCTTGTAGACCAACCGGGCCGAGGTGATGCTGGACAAACGATTAAGTCTGCTCAGGTAGATGCAATTCCTTATGATCAAACATGGTTTACACAGTTTCGTATAGGTCTATATCCTAATTTTAATGAGGGGGTTCAGTTTCCGAAAGATGAAAAATCATTAAATAATTTCTTTCGTATGATGACCCCAAATACAGGGAATGTTGATGAAGAAACGATTGTTAATTCACTGTCTGCTGTATTTGACCAATCAGGAGAGGGGATATTGTTTACACATTCTGCAGGTGGTGTACCTGGGTGGAAAACGGCAATAAAAAATACTCATGTAAAAGCAATTGTAGCTATTGAACCAGGAGGTTTTACTTTTCCAGAGGGCGAAGTACCGAAAGGAAATCGTGCTGGGAAAGGTGTTCCAATGCATGGATTTATGAAGCTTACAAAAATTCCTATTGTAGTTTATTTTGGAGATTATATTCCTAAAGAAGAAACCAATGCAGCTTCCTTAAATTTTTGGCGTAATGTATTGGCTACGGCTAAGCAATGGGCAAAAGTAGTAAATCATTATGGAGGCGATGTTACCATTGTGCATCTGCCAGAAATAGGAATTAAAGGCAATACCCATTTCATAATGTCTGATCTAAATAATCAGGAAATAGCAACCATTCTTAATACATGGTTACACCAAAAAGGTTTGGATAATTAATGACATAAAAATTAAATCACCTATTGCATGAAAATAAAGAAATACGAATTATATACTGAAAAACAGAGTCTTAATTTTAAAAGTAAAATGATACAACAATTAAAATTTCTAATTTTTATAATAGCAATCACTTCACTGTTTAATAATCCTTTAAAAGCACAACAAATGGCAACATCCAATAAAGAATTAAGTATAAAAGATAAAAGTATTATTACTATTTCATCTTTTACCGCACAAGGCAAGCTGGCGGAACTAAAACAGCAATTAAATAAAGGCCTTGAAGCAGGTTTAACAGTAAATGAGATAAAAGAAATCATGGTACATTCTTATGCTTATTGTGGCTTTCCAAGAAGTATAAGAGGTTTACAGACTTTTATGGAGGTAATAAACGAGCGTCAAGAAAAAGGTATTACAGATCTGCTTGGTGCAGAGGCTTCAGCAATTATAAATGATAGTAGCAAATATGAGCGTGGTAAAAAAATATTGGAAGAATTGACAGGTACACCACAACCCGATAAACCTACAGGTTATTCTGCTTTTGCTCCGGCAATTGACAGCTTTTTAAAAGAGCATCTGTTTGCAGATATTTTTGAAAGAGATGTGCTGACTTATGCTCAAAGAGAATTGGTTACCATTTCTGTTATCTCGGCTATTGGTGATGCAGACCCGATGTTGCAGGCTCATTTAGGTATTTCATTACATGTTGGCTGGTTACCTCAACAGTTAAGAGAGTTTATTACGTTCATCAGTCCAACTATGGACAAGAAAAAAGCAGAAGCTGCTAAGGCAGTTTTAAACCAAGTATTAATTACTCAAACATCAAAATAATTTATAAGATCAAAGAAATATGAAAACGGTAAAATTTTCAATAATTACATTAGTTCTGTTGGTGGGAATTTTCCATACCACGAATGCTCAAACGATAAAAAAAGAACAGCAAAAAACAATAATTTCTAAAACAAATGCGATGAAAAATGAAAAAACAGCTTCTAGAAAAAATCCTTTCACATTAGTATATGATGATGCTATTACAGAAAACGTAGCGGGTAAAGTGAATATCCATCCTGTTACTTATACCATCCATGAAATCAACATAGCAGCCAACGTATATACACCACCCAATTATAATCCGGCAAATAAATATCCTGCGGTTGTAGTAGCTCATCCAAATGGAGGAGTTAAGGAGCAGGTTGCAGGTTTGTATGCACAAAGATTGGCAGAAGAAGGCTATATCACAATTACTGCAGATGCAGCTTACCAAGGTGGTAGTGGTGGTTTTCCCAGAAATGTAGATAAACCGGCAAATCGAATTGAAGATATTCATGCGATGGCTGATTTTATTTCACAATACAAAGGCGTAGATACCCAAAAGCTTGGTTTGTTGGGGATTTGTGGCGGAGGCGGTTATTCTTTGAGTGCGGCTCAATCCGACAAGCGTTTTAAATCGGTGGCTACTTTAAGTATGTTTAATTCAGGCTTAGTCAGAAAAAATGGGTATATGAACTCAGCTCTTAATACCATTCAGGACAGGCTTAATCAAGCGGCGGCGGCAAGAGCGCAGGAAGCATCGGGAGGAGAAGTGGTATATATAGGAGATGTTAAAACCTTTCCAACCGATGAGCAAATTGCAAAAATGCCTTTCGATTTATATAGAGAAGGTACGATTTATTACGGCAAAACTTATGCACACCCAAATTCTTCAGGAAAATACACAGCAAGTAGCCTGATGGATTTAATGACGTTTGATGCAAGTGCCAATATGGACTTAATTCAGCAACCTTTACTCATGATTGCAGGAAGTAAAGCAGATTCTAAATACATGACAGACGAAGCCTTTGCCAAAGCAACCAATGCAAAAAATAAAGAGATGTTTATTATTGATGGTGCCACGCATATCCAAACTTATTGGAAACCCGAATATGTAAATCAGGCAGTTGATAAATTATTAAAATTTTATTCAAGTTCTTTATAATCAAATCTTTTTTCAATGACGTATTTCAAATCTATATTGATCTTAAGTCTTGTACTGGCATCAATATATGCTTGTGCCCAAGGTAAAATAGAGGATGATAATAGAATGAAAAAAGAGATTAGGACAGCTGTACCAATAATAGACAGCCTGCAATTAAAAATAACAGTTGGAGATAATGTTTTGTATGCAGAGTTCAAGAGTAATAAAACTGCAGATGATTTTATTAAGCTACTTCCAATAACTTTATTAATGCAGGATTTGAATGGAAGAGAAAAATACAGTTCACTTTCAGAAGTTCTTTCAAAAAAAGATGGCATAAAAACAACTTTCGAAGATGGTGAAATTGCCTATTGGTTAGGCGGCGGCCTTGCAGTTTTTTATCATCAGGATAATAGTACGATCAAAGCAGGGCTTATCACTATTGCAAAGTTGAAAGATGGAAAAGAATACTTCAAAGGTTCAGATAACATCAAGGTGAAATTTGAAGCAGTAAGAAAAAATCAATAGTCAATATGAAAAAGATAAAATTAATTTCATTAACGAATATCATAATTTTCATTTTTACACTGAATACTTTCAGTGCACAAACCCAGAATACATACACTATGCAAAGAGATACCGTTTTTGCCAAAGGCGAAAAAATAGATACCGGGAATTTTACAGGAATTGCTTATCTTAACGTATTGATAGCAAGTGATAAAGAAAACCCTACGGCAGTTGGTAATGTAACCTTTGAGCCTAAGGCAAGAACCAAATGGCATTTGCATCCTGCCGGGCAGATTCTTTTAGTTACTGATGGCGTAGGTTATTATCAGGAAAAAGGGCAACCCAAAAAGATTCTGCGAAAAGGCGATGTCATAAAATGTCCTGCCAATGTAGAGCATTGGCACGGAGCAAGTGCAGATACATATTTTGTTCAGGTTGCCATAACAAATAATGATAAAGGGAATGCAGTATGGTTGCATGCAGTAAGCGATGAAGAGTATTATAAATGATAATAACAGCAAATTGTATTACACCAATAAAACACTATAAATAATGAATACAACAGAAAATATCTCAGAAAAAGTAATTGTGATTACGGGTGCGAGTAGCGGTCTTGGAGCTGCAGCGGCTAAATATTTATCGGCTCAGGGCGCTATTGTTATACTGGGAGCAAGACGTATTGAACGCATCCAGACACTGGCTGATGAGATCATCAATAATGGAGGTCGCGCACTTGCTATTGCTACAGACGTTACAAAATATCAAGATGTTAAAGCTCTGGTAGACGTAGCAGTTTCAACCTACGGGCATATTGATGTAATGCTTAATAATGCGGGTATTATGCCGCATTCTCCACTTGATCGGCTACGAGTTGATGAATGGGATAAGATGGTAGATGTAAACCTCAAAGGGGTTATGTATGGTATTGCTGCTGCGCTTTCTTATATGAAAGAACAGAAGTTTGGGCATATCATTAATGTTTCTTCCGTTGCAGGTCACAAAGTGTCTCCGGGCGGTGCAGTTTATGCGGCCACCAAACATGCTGTTAGAGCTTTGTCTGAAGGATTGCGCCAAGAAGTGAAAGGATATAATCTTCGTACGACTGTTATTTCACCTGGCGCCGTTGCAACAGAATTACCTGACAGTATAAGCGAGGAAGATGTAGCAACTGGTGTAAAAGCGTTCTATGAATCGATGGCTATTTCGCCGGATTCATTTGCCCGTGCCGTTGGTTATGCCATTAGTCAGCCGGCTGATGTTGATATTAATGAAATTCTATTCAGACCAACACAGCAAGTGGGTTAATTTAGATTTACCAAATCAATATACATTTTAAGAGCATAGATCATTACTATGCTTTTTTTATTGTAAACTTGTTTAAACTTTCTATTTTAACCACAAAAGAGACAAAAGATTGATATATTATTTATTGAAGTTCATCATGAAATGCAAACAAGAACTCATAAGTTTAAAAAAATCTTTGATTTTTATTCTTTTGAAAACAAAGCTTTCAAAAGAGCTAAACTTTAAATAACTCAATAATAGCTTTTGTACCTTTTGCGGTTTAATTTTTTATTAGTTTAAACAGGCTTTGTATGTCAAAACCGTAGATTCCTGTTTTTACTATGCAATCAGGACTCAGCCTTTAGCTCCAAATTCTTCACTGTTTTTTCTGCATTTTTATAGATTATTACCGGATTAAAGAGTTAATGTCTTAGGTAAACAATTCAGAATTTCTACAAAATCGTATCTTATCTTTACTAAATAATTAACAGATTATGGATACTTTACGTACATATCTTATTCGTTGTTTTTGGTTTTCGGTTATGTTTTTCTGTGGTACTGTAGTAAATGGACAATCAAAAAATACATTGTCTTATTTTCTTGAAACAGCAAAAGTAAACAGTCCTGTTCTAAATGATTACAACAATCAGGTTATTTCTAATCGGATTGACAGTTTAAAATTAAAGGCAGCTTATGGTTTTATTGTTACGGGAGAAGGTAATGCGGGATATTCTCCGAGTATAAAAGGATGGGGGTATGATAATGCATTAACCAACGGGCAATCTCTTTTTGCGGGCGTAAGAGTTGCTAAAGAATTCATCAGCCGAAATAATCTTAATACAAGACTAGCGGGTGTTAATGCAAGTATTGCACAGGTTTTGGCTCAGAAAAACATTAGTATTCAGACGCTAAATAAGCAAATTACAGATCAGTATATAGCTACTTATGCCAGCCAACAGCAGTATGATGTAAGTAAAGAGATTATTCATCTTTTGGATCAGGAAGATATAGTCCTGAAAAAACTGACACAGGCTGCGGTTTTTAAGCAAACAGATTATCTTACCTTCAAAGTAACGCTTCAGCAAAATGAATTGACCTTAGAACAACAGAAAGCCAACTGGCAGAATAATTATTCTTTACTGAAATATTTGTCGGGAATGATAGATAATACCTTTGAATCCCTTGAGAAACCTTCTTTTAATGATGTACTTTCTCCAACTTCTTTCGACGGAAGTATCTATGAAAAAGCTTTTCAGGCAGACAGTTTAAAATTGGCTAACGATGCAAAGATCATTCAGTATAATTATAAACCTAAAGTAATGGCCTTTTCAGATAGTGGTTATCAGTCTTCATTCACAACAACTCCGTATAAAAATTTCGGAATGAGTGTTGGCGTTGGAGTTACTATTCCTATCTATGACGGGCATCAAAAAAAGATGTTGTTACAGCAAAATCAATTATCACTGGAAACCCGCCAGAAATATCTTGAGCAAACGCAAAGACAATATCAACAGCAGATTCTACAGGTCAATAATCAGATGGAACAGTATGATAAAATGATTAATACCGCCAATCAGCAGATTATCTACGCTAAAACTTTAGTTGAAGCCAATGCAAAGCAGCTGCCGACAGGAGATGTAAGAATGGTAGATTTTATTTTATCCATTAATAATTTACTTGGTTTAAAAGGAAATATTATCCAATACAACACTACTTTGTTCAACCTGAAGAATCAATTGCAATACTTAATCATCCCATAAACTATGAAAAAAATAATCACCCTCATCATCATATTTCTTGTTGTTTTAGGTTGCAAAAAAACAGGAGAAAATGCTTTGGCTGCGTCTGAACCTGATGCTAAACCCAAAACACTTGTCACCATAGCTTATCCTTCCGATACTGCTCAGCTTAACAGTATGATTACGCTTAATGCGACTGCAACTTATTTATTAAAATCGGATGTAAAGGCTAACAGCAATGGCTATATCACAAAAATGACCATTAAACTGGCGGACCGAGTGAGCAAAGGCTCCGTCCTTTTCGGATTGCAGACCAAAGAGGCAAGAGCTTTGGGAAATACAATCAATAAATTGGATACCTCTTTTCGTTTTAATGGAGCAACAACGGTAACGAGCCCTGCAACGGGATATGTTGCCATGTTGAACCATCAGATTGGAGATTATGTGCAGGATGGGGAAGTCTTGGCAACCATTACAGATGCGAGCAGTTTTGGTTTTGTGGTGAATGTACCTTACGAATACCTTCAGATTATAAAAAGTAAAGGTGCTTTACCAATTACTTTGCCCGACAATACCGTTTTGCAAGGAAGAATTACTAAAGTGATGCCTTCGGTGGATCCTGTTTCTCAAACGGTAAAAGTCCTTTTACAAGCTTCCAATAACAATATTCCTGAGAATTTGATTGGTACAATAAGCTTTTCTAAAACTTCCGCTTATGGATTATCGGTGCCCAAAATGGCAGTTGTAAGTGATGAAACACAATCTTCTTTTTGGGTGATGAAATTAATTAATGACACCACAGCTGTGAAAACAGAGATCACAAAAGGTGTGGAAACGGATAAATACATCCAAATAAAATCCGGTAATCTAACAACAAAAGACAGAGTAATTGTCTCAGGGAATTTTGGGTTGAGTGATACTGCAACAGTGAAAATACAAAAACCTTAAGCTGATGAAAAAGTCATTTTTTGTAACCTATAAAAGCCCTTTATTGGTATTGATTTTCTTAATACTGGCGAGCGGAATTTATTCCTATACTAAAATTCAGTCTGCTTTATTTCCGCAGATCACTTTTCCAAAGATAAAGATCATTGCTGATGCAGGGCAGCAGCCTGTTAATCAAATGACAGTTGGTGTAACCAAAGTGTTGGAAGCTGCTGTGAAAAAAGTTCCTGATCTGCAGGTTTTAAAAAGCACAACCAGCAGAGGAAGTTGTGAAATTTCCGCATTTATGGATTGGAATGTAAATGTAGATCTGGCAAAACAACAGATTGAAAGCAGTGTGAATGAAGTAAGAAATCAGTTACCTCCAGATATTAATATTTCCGTTGAAAAAATGAATCCATCGATTCTTCCGGTTATGGGGTATTCTTTGAATTCTAGTTCAAAAGATCCAATTGAATTAAAGCAACTCGCTCTTTATACCATAAAACCTTTCCTCTCACAGGTTCCTGGCGTGAGTGAAGTGAGAATTATTGGCGGACAAGACAAGGAATTTCGGGTGGTGATGAATCAGGAAATGATGGCAAGGTTAAGCATTACCCCGGCTTCGGTGGAACAGGCAATTAACACAACTAATTTTATCAAATCAAATGGGTATTCTTCAGATTTTCGCTATTTGTATCTAACGCTTACCGATGCTCAGATTCGTAATGAAAATCAGTTGAAAAATCTTGTGGTGAGCAACAACGGAAACCGTATAGTATTGTTGAGTGATATTGCCCAGATTAATGTTCACAATGCGAAACAATATATAAAAGTTAATGCAAACGGACAGGAAAGTATTCTTATTGCCATTATACAGCAACCTAATGCGAATGTGGTAGATCTGAGTAAAGCAATGGAGGCAAAAATTGCTGAACTCCAAAAAACACTGCCAAAAGATCTTGTTTTAAAACCTTATTACGTTCAGGCAGATTTTGTGAATGATTCTATTAAAAGTGTAACCGATGCTTTGTGGATAGGGCTGATTTTAGCCATTATTGTAGCGATTATTTTTCTTCGTTCATGGAAGGCGAGTGCGGTAATTTTAATCACGATTCCAATTACCTTAAGTCTTACCATGCTTGTTTTGTATGCAATGGGGCAGACGTTTAATATTATGACATTAGGTGCTATTGCTGCTGCCATAGGATTAATCATTGATGATGCTATTGTGGTGGTAGAACAGATCCATAGAACTCACGAAGAGCATCCTGAAGAATCCTCTAAAACATTAGTACAGAAAGCCATTAATTATTTATTAAAAGCAATGATTGGTTCGTCATTAAGCACCATTGTGATCTTTCTTCCTTTTATGCTGATGAGTGGCGTGGCTGGGGCTTATTTTAAAGTGATGACAGATACGATGATTATCACGCTGGTGTGTTCATTTTTTGCAACATGGATATTATTACCCATTGTTTATTTGCTATTATCATCGGGAAAGAAAGAAGAAAAAAATCTTGAGCATCACGATGTAAAAGAAAGAAAATGGGTAGGCTTCTTTATAAGAAAACCATTGTACAGTTATTTGTTTATCGGAATTCTTATTGTACTTACAGCAATAATCCTCCCGAATATAAGCACCGGATTCTTGCCGGATATGGATGAAGGAAGTATTGTTTTAGATTATAATTCGCCGCCAGGAACATCTCTTGAAGAAACAGACAGAGAATTAAAACAAGTTGAAAAGATCATTACTTCAACTCCCGAAGTAGCTGCATATAGCCGAAGAACGGGAACTCAAATGGGATTCTTCATTACAGAACCGAACCGAGGAGATTATTTAATTCAGTTAAAAAAAGACAGAAGCAAGACTACTAATGAAGTTACGGATGAAATTCGGACAAAAATTGATGCTTCTGGCTTACCTCTAACTGTTGATTTCGGGCAGGTGATTACAGATATGCTTGGTGATTTAATGAGTAGCGTGCAGCCCATTGAAATTAAAGTTTTCGGGACCGATCAAAAAGTCATTGAAGGATATTCAAAAAAAATCGCCGGTATTGTAAGTAAAGTAAAAGGTACAGCCGATGTTTTCGATGGAATTGTAATTGCAGGACCATCAATGGTTGTAACTCCCAAACTCTCTGTTTTAGCACAGTACAATATTTCTTTACCGGATTTTCAGAATCAGTTGCAGGCCAATTTAGATGGAAATGTAGCCGGCAATATTTTCGATAAGGTTCAGTATACGCCAATACGTTTATTATATAACGAAAAAAGCAATCAATCGTTAAGTGATATCAATAACAGTATGATTGCTTTGCCTAACGGAACTTTGAAACCATTGAGTGAATTTGCCACTGTAAGCGTAGTAACGGGTTCTGCGGAAGTAAACAGAGAAGACTTACAAACATTAGGGATTGTAACGGCAAGATTAGATAACGGGAATTTGGGAGGAACCATTCAGGACATCCAGAATCAGGTCAACCAGAAAATAAAATTACCAAGCGGATATTCTGTAGTGTATGGTGGTGCTTATGCAGAACAGCAGCAATCTTTTAAAGAATTATTGATTATTTTGATAGTTTCCAGTTTGTTGGTTTTTTCGGTGATGCTTTTTTTATTTAGAAATGTTGTGGTTGCTTTAATCATTTTATTTGTTTCTGTGTTAGGACTTTCGGGGGGGATTATATTGCTGTATTTAACCAATACTCCTCTGAATGTCGGAAGTTATACAGGGCTCATTATGATGGTTGGAATTATTGGTGAAAATGCCATTTTTACCTATTTGCAGTTCCACGAAAGTTTAGCCACTAAAACCAAAGAAGAAGCTGTGATTTATGCAATTAGCACAAGGCTTCGGCCTAAATTAATGACGGCTTTGGGAGCCATTATCGCTTTAATGCCTTTAGCTCTGGGAATTGGCACGGGAGCGCAAATGCATCAGCCTTTGGCTATTGCTGTTATTGGAGGTTTTATTATTGCACTACCTCTTTTACTGATTGTTTTGCCTACATTGTTGAGTAAGGTAAACTTCAAACCCAATGAAAATATTTCAGACTCTTAGGATTGATAGTAAGCAATATTCAAAATTTATTCAGAATCATTTTTTTATTTTGCAGATATAAAATGCCAGTTATGAGACTTAATTCTTTTCAGTTCAAAAAAGTAAACCCTGTTGAGTGGGGTATTTTCGCAGTGCTCATCTTGATATTTCTGTTTTTAAGTTGCTATGTCATTGCAGAGCCGCCTCAATATTTGGATATCCATATTTCAAAGGAAATACAGGAGAATCAAAGTTTAAGGCTGAATAATTTTATGATCTGGATCAGTTGGTTTGGAAGAACATCCATCTCTGTTGTATTAGTAATATCTCTCTCTTTGGCTTTACTATTATTACAATTCAAAAGAGAAGCAATTTTATTGCTATCTACCTTATTTTCAGGAGTGGTTGGGTTGTTTTTTAAAGTGCTTATAAACAGACCTCGCCCGTCTGCCAAGTTGGTGACCTTACTTGAAGATACCAAATTCCAAAGTTTCCCGAGCGGACACGTCTTGTTTTATACGGTTTTCTTTGGTTCGCTGATTCTTATGGTAATGAATACAAATAAGTTGAATAAGACTGTTAAAGTAATTCTCACTCTCATTTGCCTAGTTATGATAGTTGTCGGTGCTATTTCAAGGGTTTATTTAGGAGCGCACTGGTTTACAGATGTTTTAGGAGGCTTTGTGCTGGGATGCATTCTTTTGGTAATTGCAGCCCATTTTTATCTTGAAAATACAGGAGGTATCTATAATAAACAAAAAGCTTTTTGATGTTAACTTAAAACCTTTTATTATGTGGATTTATTATGCATTACTTTCAGCGCTATTTGCTGCATTCACGGCCATTTTTGCAAAAATAGGAGTGTCTAATATCAATTCTAATCTTGCAACAGGCATTAGAACAATCATCATTCTTATATTGGTTTGGAGTATTGTATTGATAAAAGGGGAGGCCAAAGAAATAGGTTCATTATCAAAACAGAATATTATATTTTTGGTTCTGTCGGGCGTGGCAACAGGCTTGTCTTGGTTGTTTTATTTTAAAGCATTACAAATCGGGAAGGTGTCGCAGGTGGCTGCTGTAGATAAATTAAGTGTAGCAATAGCCATCATTTTTGCAGTATTATTTTTTAAAGAAACATTGACCTTAAAAACAGCAATGGGAGCGCTTCTTATTATTGGAGGAACGATATTGTTGGCTTTAAAATGATTAGATAAATGATGAACTTGTTTAATTTTTTTCTTTTAACCACAAAAGGTACAAAAGAATTACGCATTATTTAAGTTAACCATGAATTGTAAATAAAGAACACATAAGTTAAAAAAAATATTTGCATATTGAGCGGAGTCGAAATATTTTCTTTTGTAAGCTTTGTTTTCAAAATAGCTAAGTGTTAAATGATCCGATAATAGCTTTTGACTCTTTTGTGGTTTGACTTTTTGATTAGTTTAAACAGTTTTTTTATTATTTAACTTCAAGACTATAATCATAGCGATGTCTTTCCGAATAATACTGTTTGTTTTCAAAAACGCCTTTTTTATCAACGTATTGATCCAGGCGGATAAGATAATTTCCTTTTAGAGATAGAGGAAATGTTGCAGTACCATGATTATTAGTCATCACTTTTATATCCTGATTATTGGGTAAAAATATTCTTATCGAAGTTCCTGCTTTTACCGGAAGGCCATCGATAAAGGGATGAACGAGTGCAGCATTTTTTTCAATCTTAACAGATAGATATAAATAAGGCATCTCTTCTTTATATTTTTCACCCTTATTTACGGTGTAGGCAGCGTGTAAATATTGTATGGGCTTAATATTTTCAAGACTTTTTTCTCGCTCAACTACCGGAAGCTTGGTATCAATTGCGGTAATCTGAAATATTCCGTCTTCTTTTGGTATGTAATATCCTATCCAATGATCATATTTCTGTTGAATAGGAACGGTGATTTTTTTACCGCTTGGGCTAATGACTGTAACGGTGAAGTCTTTCATTTTATTGAGATCGTCTCCGTTTTTGATGTATCGTTCTTTTTCGTCATTTACTCCACCATAACGAATTTTTATAGTGAGTGTATCATTGCTCTTACCAGAGCCATCTAGTTCTATCCAATATCCATCAGCATAGGCAAAATTGCTTAGCAGAAGGGAAAATAATAAATAAAAAATTTTATTCACAGCGAGTATCTTTTAAAGGGTATTTAAAATTTTAATGCTAGGCTTGCTAAAAATCGTATCGGAGCCTGAGGAGTTAGCCTTACAGACCATGCTCTTTCGCTGGTAATATTATCTATTTTTAAACCTAATCTGTATTTAGGACGATCATAAAATACGCTGGCATCAAACATTTTATAAGAAGGGATAATTACTTTAGCCGTTTGGGTGTTGGTTTGATAAGACATACTACCGATGTTTCCTCCGAAACCGGCTCCTAAACCACTGAATTTACCTTTTGTCAAAGCATAGCTTACCCAGAAATTATACATATTCTGTGGCCCTGAAGCGGCAGGACGAAGGTTTAATACAGAAGCATCAGATTTCGTAAACTTACTGTCGTTGTAGGCATAACCCGCAATAATGGTTAACCCTGCAATAGGATTGGCTGTAATATCTATTTCTACCCCTTTGCTGTATTGTGATCCGTCTTGTATTGAAAAATTGGCATCATCAGGATCTGTTCTCAAAACATGATCTACCTTAATGTCATAATAACTAATGGTTCCCACAAGTTTATGATTAAACAAATCTGCTTTTGCACCGAATTCTAATTGATTTCCTTTTTGAGGAATAAAGTTATTTCCGTTTTTATCAACCCCGCTGATGTTAAAGAACCCGTTCAGATAATTTCCAAAAAGAGATACTTTATCTTTTAAAACTTCATAAATTAATCCGGATTTGTGAGATAATGCGGTTTGCGTATAAGGTCCTGCCTGTAATCCGCTTACACTAAGACCGCCAGCTGTTTCACCCGTCAAAATGTTATAAACCCCATTGTAATGGAAATTATCAACTCTTAAACTTGCCATTACTTTTAATCGATCTGTAATATCAAAAACATCAGAAACATAAGCGGCATACGTATTATCACTACTTTTTTCTTTTCTTGGAGTTCCGGTGTTGGCAAGCGTATCAAGCATATCTCTTGTCACTCGGTAATCTTTTGGGGTATTGACAAAATTAACGACCGGAGCATTCACGGTAACTCTGTCGAAATTATTGAAATTGTTGTAATAATCTAACCCAACAACCATTCTGTTACGGAATTTCCCGATGTAGAAATCACCGATGAAATTTTGCTGTAGATTGGTAGCGATAAAATTGGTATTTCCTACAATAACGCTTGGTTGTAGCGTCGTATCAGAACGACCGTTTAAGGCTGTAATATAGCCATTGATTGTTGATCTTGCGCGGGAGAATATCGTTTGGGACGTCCATGAAGAGGATATCTTATAGTTTAGCTGTCCAAAAATATTCATCATTTGAGTAGAGTAGGTGATGTCATCTCCCAAAAATGTTTTATTGTAAGGGAAATTCATATCAGCAATAGATTGAATCTTATTACTTTTTGTGTAAGGATTAAAACGAACCACTGAAGTTCCTTTTGCAATCCCAAACTCCACGTCTAATAATAATGAAAGTCTGTCGTTGATCTGATAAGAAAAACTTGGTGCAAGGGCTAAACTGTTGGTGAAGCCATTATCTTGAAAACTTTTTTCGAAAGTGGTAGCACCGTTTAATCTTAATAATGCTGTTTTGTCAGGATTTATCGGCGTATTGGTATCAAAAGTAAGTCGGTTGAAATTCCAGCTTCCGCCTGTATAACTTACTTCTCCACCCGTACCATTGTATGGTTTTTTAGTGACTCTGTTGTATAATCCTCCGTAACTGCTTGAAACCTGTGTACCGAATAAAGTTGTGGAAGGTCCTTTAATAGCTTCTATTCTTTCAAGGTTGGCATTGTCTAAAAAGGAGAATGCAGCACCGGCAACTCCGTTTCTAGCATTAGGTTCCGTATCAAATCCACGGGAACGGAATGTTACTCTTCCCTGATTAGCAATCATCGGAATACCGGCGCCGGGAACATTTTTTGAAACACTTCCCAGATCCACAGCCATTTGCTGATTGATTAATTCTTTGGGAACAATATTATAAACCTGAGGATTTTCTAGGTATTTAATAGGAAGCTTTGCAACATAAGGACTTTCTTTTCTGGTAACCTTAGAATTATTTCCGGCAATTCTTACTTCCTGTAATAACTGAATATTCTCTTTAGACAGTTTATAATTTACCGGTGAATCTTCACCCTCTTTTACTTCAATTGGAATTTGCTGCTCTTTAAGACCCAGCATCTGAATTTTCACAATATAATTTCCCGGAGCTATTTGGGAGAAATTGAAATTTCCTTTAATATCCGTAGTTGTATTTTTATTGAGTTCCAGAAGCGAAACCGAAACAAGCTCTAGAGGTTCATCATCAACAGAAGTGATAATTCCTGAGATACTTCCTGTTTTAGTTTGAGCATAGGATGAAAAATAGGATAGAATTAAAGATAAAAAAATTAATCGTTTAAGCATAGTTGAAAAAATTTATTCCTTAGCTAATCATCAAATTTGATTTGTTTCCTAGGGAATGATTACGGTTTTGGGTGAATGTCTTAGTTTCTGATGGTAAATGGCGATGGAATGCAGAAGTATAACTGCCATTTTGTATATTCATGTTAATTAAACGGAATTTGTTTTCATTATATTTATTTAGACCAAATATTAATAATTTGCAAATGTAAATATAAAAATCAGTAAAAAGAGAAGTTGAAGTTTAATAATTGAGTAAAATCAGTTTTGTAATGCTCTACATGATGGATTTAAAAATATACTATAGTTCTAAAGAGTTTTAGGATTTTATTTCTATATCTCAGATAAATTCAAAATTTTTACAGAATTGGGTTTCATTTTTGTGGCTTAATTATATAACGCTGTGAAACAGGTATCAATTCTTTTTACTTTACTATTTACCTTATTGGTGAATGCTCAAACTACAAATTCAGGAAAAATAACTACAAAAGCAATTGATTCCTTAGCCGGAAATCGAACTAAGACAATAGAAGGAGTAATCATTGTTGGAAAAAAAGCAATTGTTGAAAATAAAATTGACAAGATTATATATAACGTAGCGAATGATGTTACCTCCCAAAGCGGAGCAGCGATTGATGTTTTGAGAAAAGTTCCGCAGGTAACCGTAGATGCCGACGGAAATGTAGAATTGCAGGGAAATCCTAATGTTAGATTTTTGATCAACGGAAAACCTTCCAGTATATTTGGAAATAGCTTGGCAGATGCATTGGCTTCTATTCCTGCCAGCCAGATCAAAAGTATTGAAGCGGTAACCAGTCCCGGAGCAAAATATGACGCACAAGGAACCGGAGGAATTATTAATATTGTTCTGAATGAAAGCAAAGTAAAAGGAATTAATGGAATTGTAAACGCTTCTGCAGGAACACGTTTTGAAACAGGCTCGGTGAATCTGAATTTCAGAAATAATGATTTCAGCCTGAATGCTTTCTTTAGCGGAAATGCACAGTTGAAATCCAGAACACCTTTTTCTCAGGACAGAATTTCCCACTCAGCGACCAATGAAACGCGTTTGTTACAAAATGGGTATACCGACTTTCAAAGACATGGATATCGTACAGGCTTAGGTTTTGATTGGTCAATTAATAAAACCAATACCTTAAGCGGTTCTGTTTCTTATAATGATTTTGCCAACAAAAGCATTGGTCTCATCAATCAGGAACAATATATTACGGATTTTTCTAATTCAAGTGAACAGTCTATTATTGGCTATAGAAATTCAGTTAACCGTTCTTCTGTGAATTCCATCGATGGAAATTTAAGTTATAGAAAGACATTTAAAAAAGAAGGTCAGGAGTTGACGGCAGATTATGTTGTAAGTTATGGTTCACCAAATAGTAACTATTTGCAAACTCAAAGCTTAACAGGAGGTTTATCTCCTTATAATGGTATTTCAGGACAGAATCCGGGAACAGATTACACGCATAATTTATCCATCGATTATGTACAGCCGATAAATGATAAAATAACACTTGAAATGGGAACAAAAGCCATCCTCCAACATATTACCAATGCTACGGATGTTAATGTTTTAGACCCTGTATCTGGACAATACCTATCAGATCCGTTTCAGTCTTACCATTTGAAATATGATATGGGAGTGTATGCGGCGTATCTTTCTTCTTCGTTGAAATTATTCAATTGGCTGGATGTAAGAGCTGGTGCCCGTTATGAATATACCACCGTAAAAATAGATTATCAGAATACCCATATTCCTGCTTATAGCCTTTTGGTGCCTTCATTCATTTTATCGCATAAATTTGAGAGTGGAGAAACGGTAAAACTTGCCTATACCCGAAGAGTGGAAAGGCCTGAATATTCTGAGCTTAATCCGTTTTTAAATTTTAGCGATCCGCATAACATCACGACCGGAAATCCTGGATTAAAACCGGAAATAGGAGATAATATGGAGCTAGGCTATAATAAGAACTTTAGCAATGGAGCGAATCTTTCACTAACGCTTACAGAAAGAATTAATAGTCAGGATTTAAAACAAATCACGACTTTTTACCCGATTTACACCGTAAACGGTACAGATTATACGAATGTATCGGTGACTTCCAGAGATAATATTGGAAAAGAATATAATTCCGGAGGTATTGTATCAGGATCTGTTCCTTTCTTTAACAATAAACTCAATATACGTGGAAATATGATGGTGTTTCACAGATATATTGTGAGTGATTATTTTGGGAATGTGGATATGGGAGTTCGTTATCGTTTAAATCTAAATATGAATTATCAGTTTCCAAAAGATGTTATGTTGGAAATGTTTGGAAATTACAATTCTGCCGCTAAAAATATACAGGGTAAAAATCCTCAGTCCATCACCTACAGCATTGCAGCAAGAAAACAGTTTTGGAATAAAAAAGCCAGTATAGGAATTACAGCAACCAATCCTTTTAATAGATATATCAAGCAAGTTACAACAGTTGATACCAATGATTATAGCTCATATTCTGTTCGTGAATTACCACTTCGTTCGTTTGGAATAAGCTTCAGCTACAAGTTCGGAAAAATGGATTTTAAAAAGGAAAAGGATATCAGTAATGATTATTTAAATGGGGCTTCACAAGGTAATTGATAAAACGGATTTATGATTTGTAAATATGAAATATGCCCTGCTCAAATTTAGGCTTCTTTGTATGTACTCTTATCAACCTTCACTTCTTATTTTCCTACTTTATATAATTTTATATGAAGTAGGAAATTAAGAAATCTATTAATTAAGCTCATAATTCACAATCACTAAACCTAAAATAAAATGAACATAATCTTGTTCCGCATCTTTTCTGTTGATTAGTTTATTTTTATAATCATACGAGTTAAGTACCTGTGTCAATTTCTGATAGGTTTCAAAGTTATCATCTTTAACTTTTGTTCTTAAATGTCCGTCTCTTGTTGTAATAATATCATCATTCAAAGTCCTTACTTTAAACAAAACGTGACCTAATTTTGGATTAAAACCCATTCGTCCAACGTATCTTTCAACGATATTCACCTTGAACGAATCAAACACGATTGTATTGAAAACAACGTTAGATCCACGCTCCTGCGTATTGAGTTCAAGTGTATAGTTCATAAATTTATTTTTTACAAATTTATGCAGAAGCAAAAACAAAACAAAATAAAATTTCCGGTTTAAATTGGCGAAAAAAATGTATGCGTTTTAAATATAAGAAAAGGAAGGTTTTCTAAAAAGGTAGTGGTGTAGGTATTTTAGATAAGAACCAAATATTTTATAAGCTGTCAATTTTTCTTTTCTATAATTTCAATAGGTAATTTTGATTTGATAGGATGTCTTTTTTGTCAGACATAGAAATACATATATTGATACTTTTTATAATATTAAAACTAAATGTTTTTAAATGATTTATTTCGAGTGTTTTATAGCTTTTTAATCAACTTGAAAACTTTCGCAGAATCAATTTGAAATATTTTTTCTGTTCTTTTATTTTTTTACTAATTAGCATTTTCGTAATTTTATACTCCGTAAAATAGAATTCATATTAATATCATTACAATGGAAAGATATAATTACGGGATGATCGGTCTCGGAGTGATGGGGAGGAATCTTCTTTATAATATTGCTGATAATGGCTTTTCGATCGCAGGATTTGATCTTGATGAAGAAAAAGTAAAAGAATTACAGGATGGTGCCACTTCAGAAATGAAAGTAAAAGGTACAGCTACTTTAGAAGATTTTGTATCAGCATTGGAAACACCTAGGAAGATCATTCTTATGGTCCCTGCAGGAAAACCTGTAGATGCAGTTCTTGAGAATATTACCCCACTTTTAAGCAAAGGAGATATCGTTATTGATGCCGGTAATTCTTATTTTAAAGACACCAATAGACGTGTGGCAGATCTAGCTTCAAAAAATCTACACTTTATGGGAATGGGAGTTTCCGGAGGTGAAAAAGGAGCAAGAACAGGACCTAGTATTATGCCTGGGGGAGATCTGGAAGCCTTCCATCTTCTTCAACCTATGTTGGAGGCAATTTCTGCAAAAGTTGATAATGAAGCCTGTACTGCCTATATGGGAAAAGATTCAGCCGGAAACTATGTAAAAATGGTACACAACGGAATTGAATATGCCATCATGCAGCTTATCAGCGAAGCTTATGATTTACTGAAAAGAGGAGCTAACCTAAATAACGATCAGCTTTACCAAGTTTTCAAAGAATGGAATAATGGCGAAATGAATTCATTCTTGATCGAGATTACCAGAGATATTTTCCAACAGAAAGATTCATTAACAGACGGTTCTCTTGTAGATCAAATTTTAGATAAAGCAGGAGCAAAAGGAACTGGAAAATGGACTTCCGAGCAAGCTATGGAAATTGGTGTTTCTATTCCAACTATTGATATTGCCGTTACTTCAAGAATTTTATCAGCGTATAAAGAAGAGAGAGTTCAGGCTTCTCAATTATATGCTAAAAACGAAATTAAAACTCCGGAAAATATAGAATTATTCATCCAGGAAGTGGGTGATGCTTTGTATTTAGCGACATTAATCAGCTATGCACAAGGTTTAGCTTTATTAGTTAAAGCATCTGAAGAATATCAATTTGAGATTCCATTAAAAGATGTTGTGAAGATTTGGAGAGGCGGATGTATCATTCGTTCGGTGTTGTTAGAAAAGTTCTACACAGCATATTCTAAAGATTCTAATTTATCTAATATTTTATTAGATCAGGATATTTCGGTTATTGTTAAAGATAAAATTAATTCGTTAAGAAAAACTGCGGCTTTCGCTGCTTCAAATGGAGTTTCAAGCTTAGGAATTCAGACTGCTTTAGGATATTTCGATGCGTATACAACAGAATCACTTCCTGTTAACCTAATTCAGGCTCAACGTGATTATTTTGGAGCACATACATATCAAAGGATTGACAGAGAAGGTGTTTTTCACACTTCATGGCAAACAGCAACTCACTAAAATTCGGAAAAATGAATGAAAATAAAGCCTCGCACCCAACTACGATTATAATTTTTGGGGCTACGGGAGATTTGGCAAAAAGAAAACTTTTTCCGGCGTTTTATAATTTATATATCGATGGTAGAATGCCCAAAGGTTTCAATATTTTGGCACTGGGAAGAGCAGATAATACCAATGAATATTTTAAAAATTACATTAAAGAAAATCTTGAAAATTTCTCAAGAAAAAAAATAACTTCAGAAGACTGGGCAGGTTTTCAAGCCCATATTACCTATTTTCAGAACCAACTAGATGAGGAAAGTTCTTATAAGAATCTTCATCAGAAATTAGAGGAGTTTGATAAGATATATGGCACAAGAGGGAACAGGTTGTTTTATTTGTCAATCGGGCCTAATTTTGTTTCCACCATTTCCAATCATATCAAAAATACATCATTAGCTTCTGATGCTAAAAAAGACCGTATTATTATTGAAAAGCCTTTCGGTCATGATAAACAATCGGCGATGGAGCTCAACAGTTTGCTGGCTGAGACTTTTGAAGAAGAACAGATTTACCGTATTGATCATTATTTAGGAAAGGAAACAGTACAGAATATATTGGCATTCAGATTCGGGAATTCTATTTTTGAACCTTTATGGGATCATAAACATATAGAATCAGTTCAAATTACAGTAGCAGAAGAGGTTGGTGTTGAAACCCGAGGTGCTTTCTATGAGCAAACAGGAGCCCTGAAAGATATGATTCAAAATCACTTGTTACAGATTCTATGTATGGTTGCTATGGAGCCACCAGCTTCGTTGGAATCAGGTGAAATTAGAGATCGTAAAGTGGATGTTCTTAAATCAATTCGTAGGATTTCGTCTGATCAGGTTGATCATTATGCTGTGAGAGGCCAATATGGAAAAGGTATAGTGAATGGAGTAGAAGCTAAAGGCTATCGTCAGGAAGATGGGATTGCTGAGGATTCTAATACAGAAACTTTTGCAGCTGTAAAATTCTATCTGGACAACGAAAGATGGCAAGATGTTCCTTTCTACGTTCGTACAGGAAAAAAAATGAAGGAGAAGCATTCTTATATTACGATTCAGTTTAAACCGCTTCCACATTCTACTTTTTCAGAAAGTTCACAACATTTATCGGCTAATAGATTGATTATTAATATTCAACCATTGATGGATATCAGATTACAGTTTATGGCTAAAAAACCAGGGCTTTCATTGGTTCTAAAGCCTGTTGAAATGATCTTTGATAATTTCGCCTGCCAGGAAGATACACCTGAAGCCTATGAAACATTATTGTTGGATGCTCTTTTAGGTGACCTTACTTTGTTTATGCGTTCAGATCAGGTAGAAGAGGCTTGGGATGTAGTGAAAACTATACAGGAAGCTTGGGAGACTACTAAAGATTCCTCTTTTCCAAACTATGAAGCAGGAAGTTGGGGGCCGAAAGAAAGTATTGCGTTGGTTGAAAGACAGGGTCACAATTGGGTATAAAACAATATAAATTTAAATTAAACAAAAAATGAATATTACCGTATTTGATGATTTAGATAATTTGTATAAAAAGGCAGCAGATACTTTTGTTGATCTTTCACAAAAATCTATTCAGAAAAATAACCGTTTTGTGGTTGCATTAAGTGGAGGTTCTTCACCTAAAGCAATTTTTAATCTGTTGGCGACTCAAGAATATGCAGGAAAAATTGAATGGAATAAACTATACTTTTTTTGGGTAGATGAAAGATGGGTTGCTTTAGATGATGAGAAGAGTAATGCCAAGATGACGTTTGAAGCCCTTTTTGATAAAGTTCCTGTGAACAAAGATCAAATTTTTCCAATGTATCAGGATGGAATACTTCCGGAAGAATATGCTACCCAATATGAGCAGCAGATTAGAAATGTTCTTGGTGATGAAGGTGTTTTTGATTTCATTCTATTAGGAATGGGAGATGATGGTCATACCGCTTCTTTATTTCCGGGTGAAGCTGTTTTAGATGAAAAGGAAAAATGGGTTGCTGCGTATTATCTAAAGCCTCAGGAAATGTTCAGGATTACGTTGACTGCTCCAGTAATCAACAAAGCTGAAAATATCTTGCTTGTTGCATTCGGTGAATCAAAAAAGCATGCATTGAATGAAGTACTGAACGGAGAATATAATCCACAATTATATCCACTACAGCTTATTGATAAAAAAGAAAGCTTTCAGTTGTTTACAGACGAAAAAGCAAAAGGCTAAAATGCTATAAAATATACAATCTTTAAATGTTTTAAAGATACTAGGATGGACGAATCATTTGTAATGGTTCGTCCATTTTTTTTTAAAAAGTATTGATTTATACTTGATTACTTTTTTTATTGAATATTCAGGTTCAAAAATTCAACAAATTTACTCGCAATAAAATAGGGAAACGTCAACATATGTTGAGTGTTTTGGGAATTTTGAAATCTAAATTTGCTTCAATAATTCAATAAAAAAATATCATGAAACGTATATTATTTAGCCTGTCTGCTTTTTGTACAGGATTTCTTGCCTTTTCACAAAATACAAATCATCACAAAATAATGCCTAAAAGTAATACAACAGCAATTGTCAATAAAAATCCAAAAACACTCTTTGATCCAACTCCGTTTGCTTTTTCTCATGCTACAACGAATAAAGTTGATGGTAAATATGTATTTATATCTGGGCAAAGCGGAGGAGAAGATTTGAAGCATACCCTTTCTAAAGATTTTAGAACTCAGGTAAAGTATTCTTTGAAGAACTTGGAAACAGTGCTTGCGGCATATGGATTAGGTGTTAAAGATGTTCTTAAAATCACGATACTCATTGTTAATCATGATCAGGAAAAACTCAAAATATGGACAGAAGAAATGCATGCAACATGGAAAAATAATGATTTTCCGGCAAGTACTTTAATTCCGGTTCCAAGATTAGCATTGGATGATATGTTGATAGAAGTAGATGCGGTTGCTTTTATTAAGAAATAAAATAAATCTATAGTTGGCAATAAAAAATCCCCTACGAGAAGTAGAGGATAAAACTAATAACCATGAAAACTCAAACTAAACATGAGTTATGTTTTACTATTGAAAAATTGTGCCAATCATTTTTAAGCTTACTTTTTTAACGTTATTTTAAGACTATAAGGCTGTTTTTAAGAAACTGTTTGTAAATGAAAAGTGAATATGAGTCTTGATTTATTCATTTTTCTATAAATGGCTCTGATTGTAAATTTTCTGATCATTGAAAGAAGCTCACCAAAAAAAAGACAATTTAATTCCCTAAATTTACATCCCGCTTACTAAATGGTGGAATTAAAAAATATTCAAAGAAGTGAAAATTGATAATAAAAGAAAATATTTAAGTTTTCTAAAATTCAAAAGAGATTTTCAAAAATATGGTCTTGAAAAAGTACGGAGTTATGAGCTTATTCTTCATTGGCTGAACAATAGGTTAAGCCGTAATCAGTTTCTTGTTCTTTCGGGTATTATTGTAGGGTGTAGTGCGGGATTGGCTGGGGTTGTATTAAAGACGCTTGTGCATCATATTCATTATTTTATTACGAATGAAGTTCATTTTGAATACCAGATTTTATTTTACATCATATTTCCTTTTTTAGGAATTGTAGCTACTACAAGTGTGGTTCTTACAATATTTAAAGGACAGGACAGGAAAGGAATTGGGGCTATTTTATATGAAATTGCACAAAACTCAAGTATTGTTTCCTCCGTTAAAATGTATTCTCAGATTGTTCAGAGTGCTATCACGGTTGGGCTTGGGGGTTCTGCAGGTTTGGAAAGTCCAATTGCGGTTACAGGTTCTGCTATAGGGTCTAATTTTGCACAGACGTATCGTTTAAGTTATAAAGAAAGAACGTTATTGCTGGCTGCAGGAGCGGCGGCGGGAATTGCATCGGCTTTTAATGCACCGATTGCAGGGATTATGTTTGCTTTTGAAATCTTATTGACCGGCGTGGTTTTTACAGATTTTATTCCTTTGGTAGTTGCAGCAGTTTGTGGAAGTCTTTTATCGAGGATCTTACTTCAGGAAGATATTCTTTTCAGGTTTTACACCAGGGAACCTTTTAATTATAGAAACGTTCCTTATTACCTTATTTTAGGAATTGCAACAGGTTTATATGCAAGGTATTTTGTGCTGGTCTCTCAGAAAGTTGAACATTTTATAAAAGAACTTAAGATGTCACGCCTCCGAAAAGCAATGTTTGGTGGAGCGGTATTATCCTTACTTTGTGTACTTTTCCCTCCTTTATTTGGGGAAGGATATGATACGGTAAAAGCTTTTACGAATGGAAATACCCATTCTATTATTGAAAACAGCTTTTTCAGATATTTTGAAATTAAGGAGTGGACGGTTATTATCTTTTTAATTTTAGTGTGTCTATTAAAGGCATTCGCAACTTCTTTTACCATCTTCAGTGGTGGTAATGGCGGTAACTTTGCTCCTTCACTTTTTGCAGGAGGTACAGTAGGGTATTTATTTGCTCTGATTTGTCAGCATCTTGGATTTTCAGATGTTCCGGTAACGAATCTTGTTCTTGTTGGTATGGCAGGAGCTATGAGCGGCGTATTGTATGCACCGCTTACGGCAATATTTCTAATTGCAGAATCTAGTTTTGGATATGATCTTTTTATTCCTTTAATGATAGTCTCTGTAATGTCATACCTCATCGCAAAATGGTTTTCCCCAATTTCTCCGGAATTAAAATCATTGGCAGATCAAGGAAAAATTTTCACGAATAAGCATGATAAGAATTTATTGTTTTCATTAAAGACGGAAGATTTTATCGACAGGTTTTCAGAAACAGTGAATGAAAATGCTTCTATAGCAGATTTGTTTGAACTCGTAAAAGATGGGACCAAAAACATTTTCGGAGTTATTGATGATGCTAAAACATTGCGCGGAATTCTTACAATAGATGATGTGCGCCCATTTTTGTTTTCAGATACTGATACGTCGGCGAGTATTATTAAAATTATGAAAGCGCCTCCGGCCATTATTCATCCGGAAGATAAACCATTAGAAATTCTTCAGATATTTGATGATACGGGTGTTTGGAATCTCCCGGTTGTAGATCATGAAAATAAATTTGTAGGCTTTATTTCAAAATCATCTATATTAATGAGCTATAGACAGCTTTTGAAAGAGTATTCGGATTAATGAATACTTTAATTGAAAGAAAATTTTTAGAAAATAATTGTTTGTAATAAATGGTTCTTTTCTTCTTGAAAAAAAACAGGGGCTTTTTGGATTACCCCTGTAACACAAAAACACAAACACGAATTTTGAGACTGTATTCTCATTACTCGACGATTATATAGAAACTACAAATATATTTGCAGATAACTTTTATTCTTTTCAAAACAAAGGAAAAAATTTAAGCCTTAAAAGACTCGTTCTTTATGATAACAAGCGAGGTTATTTATATTTCAAATATATCGTGTTTCACTTAAAAAAGTCATACTGCATATCTACTGATAATATTCAATTTGGTGATAGTTAATTGATTAATGAAATTGCAGTAGTAATTATGCAGTAGATATTTTTCCTGTGTTTTCTTAATCCTGTAATTGTCATTAAAAAAAGATCCATAATAAAAACAATATAAAAGAAATGAATACACAAGAATTGGTAGAAAAAGAGATCTTCGATTTTCATGAAAATATTGAAAATTGGTTTACAAAAAATACAACAGATAAAGAAGCTCTGCTTTCAAGTTTATTGCAGAATTTTCATCCTGATTTCAAGATGAAAGGGAGTAGAGGAAATGAATTGGATTACGAAGGTTTTGCAAGTTGGTTACCTTCTGCTTTTGGAAGATTTTCAACAATGGAAATTAAAGTTTCGGATATAAAGATTCAGCTTTCAGATAAACATGCGTTGGCAGAATATGTAGAAACTCAAAATGCTGATGGAGAAATGAATACCAGAAAAGCTTCTGCCGTTTTTTTTATTGAATCAGATCATAAGATCCGTTGGTATCATTTATTGGAAGAATGGATATAGAAATCAGGCAACCTAGCTTAATTTTGAATCTGAAAAAATCCGGAGCCACGGCTCCGGATCAAAAAAAACAATTGGAATGATTGATAATGAATAAAAACGACTATCTTAAATATTGGGTAATACCAATGATTATTGAATAAAATCAACTATCATTCTTTTAAAAAGCTTTGTTTTTCATACCACAAGAATCTTTAATTTTGACCATACTTTTCCTATAACCCTTTATGAAGCTATAGATTATGAAACGAAATGATAGGGGAGTTGTAGGTGTAGAAATTAAATAATTCGAGCAGAATACGAATGATCAGCTCTTAAAGAATAGACTTATTTGTACTTGATGAAAGTAGCCTGAACTTTCTTGGTCTTAATATTATTGCTGATAGAGCCTCCGGTGTAGGTGCTGTTTTTGCTTCCGTGTTTTGTATTTCCAAAATCACTTTTTGAAGTTCCGGTTACTTCTTCCGTTAGTTTCATAATAACACCGTCTGCACCTTGTGCTTTTCCAAGTTCAATAACTTTTTGTTGTACTGCATTTAATGAGCTGAATCCTTGTCCGATATCAGTGGTGCCCATTACTTCATGTTCTCTTTTAACATCGTTAGCCTCGAAGTAAACATCTACATTCTGAGTTGGGGAATATGTTTTCCCAAAGTAAGAAGGTGTGCATGAGGTGGCTAGTGTCAGTGCGAAAATACCGACAGATTGAATCAATGATAAATTTTTCATTTTTTAAATTGTAAATTAATTGTTAGAAAATATTTTGAATTGTGTTAGATGGATGATGTAGGATTGGGGTCTTCCTTGTTTTTGTTGGTGATTACTTTTCCCATCATCTGGCTCATGAAAATATCCTTATAGGTTTGTCCGATCGGAATTTGATTCTTTGTGAATTCCAGTTGCACAAGATTTCCGTGGATCATAATAATAAAAGGAACAGCAATAATGAAAGATTTGTGGATTCTCAGGAATTGGTCAGCGGGTAGTTTTTCTTCAAGTCCTCCGATATTCAGAAGGGCGGTTACTTGCTCTCCGTCTCGGGTATGAAAACAGACGTATTTGCCTTTTCCTTCTATGTAAATAATGTCATTTATTTTGATCTTTAAGAGCTTGCCTTTATATTCTGTTTTTACCAATATAAAATCATCGATCTCTTTTTTAGGTACTGAAATAGCTTCCTGTGCACGCTGTGCCGCTTTAAGAAATCTTGGAAAGAAAATAGGTTTCAGGAGATAGTCTACCACATTATGATCGAAACCTTCCATTGCGTATTCTCTGAATGCAGTGGTAAGAATCACTTTATATCGGTCATTCAGCAATTGAAGAAATTCGATCCCAGACATTCCCGGCATCTGAATGTCAAGGAAAATCAAGTCTACCTCCGTAGTATTCAATACTTGTAGTGCTTCTGCCGGATTGGTGGCCGTGCCCGCAAGTTTCAGAAATGGGGTTTGTTCAATATGAAGGGTTAGCAATTCTATAGCGTGTGCCTCATCATCTACTACGATACAATTAATCATAACTTAAAGGTTTATAGTTATTTCATTTACATAATAATTTTCATCTTCTCTGATGGTAAAGGAATGCTTGATTCCGTACATCAGCTGCAAACGTTGCTGTACGTTACCGAGTCCTATTCCTTTGGAAGGCTCTTTGGGGCCTTTCTTCTTTTTATTGCTTACCAGAAAATAGATCTTATTTTTTGTAGCTTCCAGATGAATGGTTACATGGTTGTTTTCATCGTTAAGGTCGCCATGTTTAAAAGCATTTTCAACCAAGGTTACCAAAGCCAAAGTGGGAACATACGCTTCATTATCTTCTATGTGTTCATAATATTTCACTTTGAGGTTATGATTAAATCTGATCTGATTCATTTCTATCACCTTTTTCATATGTTCAACTTCCAGTGCTAAAGGCACTTTTCCAAGCTCATCCCAATCATCCAATGCGTAACTCATGATTTCAGAAAGTAAAAGCACGGCATGGGCGGCTTCAGGATTTGTTCTTAATGTTTTGGTATAAATAAAACTCAATGAATTAAATAAAAAATGCGGATTGATTTGATATTTAATGGCTGAAAGCTCAGCTTTTAATTTTTGTTTTTCCAACTCTTCTCGTCGCTTGTGCATCTCGTTTGAGGTGATAATTACAGCGAAAAAAATCGATATAAAAATGATTAAAATATCCAGACAGAAGGCTGTTAATAGAAACGTATTTGGAGTAACATATCCATTGTCTGTAGGTTTCGGACTGCTTATACAGAAGTTCCAGAAATACTCATAGATCGTAAGAACTGTAAAGAATAGAAGTCCCTGCCATCCTATTTTTTTCCATTTTCGGGTTTTTATTAAAGGAATGGCCAAGTGGTAAATAAGAACATAATAAACAAAAGCACCCTTAAGAATAGTATGAATAATATTAACATACAGCATACTCCCTATTCCAAATTGCTTTAGGGTTGTTTCTAAACCTTGTAATTTTACAAGGAACAAAAACACAGCAACGCTCCAGGTCGTATAAACTGCTAAGGTGATAAGTATCTGCTTCCATTGCCTTTTCATGAACTCTATCATTTTCTTCTCTTTGTTTTTGTAATTTTTTATGAATGAAAATTACATTGTTTTTATTTTGATGGTGCAATATTAGCAAATGTCTGGATGATGATAAAATATAATACACAAACAGTAGGATTCGGGACATCAACAATAGGATTGATGTTGTTTTGTGTACATGAAGAGGAGGATTCTATTTCGTTATGTCAAATTTTAATAACCACTTGAATTGATTGTTGATGAAATAAATACATGAATTTGTATTAGTTAAGTAATATTTTAATTAAATTAGTCACTAGAAAAGGATAAAATATGGAGTAAGCGAATCGAATAAGATTTGGAGAAGTCATTTTATGGTAAGTATAATAAGTATTCACAATTAAATAATAATATATGGAAACAACAGTACTTCTTGAAAGAATGAATACAATAATTTCTCATGAAGGTCCAGCACTTGAAGAGTTTGACGAGCTAACAATGATGATAAATGAATTGGCTCGCCAAGTTCATGAAAGTAAATTGACAATTCATGAAATACAAGATCTTATAAATAAATGTAAATCTCTGAAAGATTATAAATCGATTATGGGGCATATTTTAACCAAACCTCATGGATACGCTGGGGATTTCCATATTATTGATAGGTTATATACTAAGGAGACTTCCTCCAAATTTCCAAAATGGGATAGGTATACCGTTTCAATCCCTTCGGCACAAGCGGTTAGAAACAGAAAAGATTACTTTAAGAAAAAAGTGTCGCAAAGTTTGAAAGAGGGAGGATCTCTTTTAAATTTAGCGAGTGGGCCGGCACGAGATCTTTATGAATTATATAATGAAAACCCTAAAATAGCTATTGCAACTACTTGTGTAGAAATGGATGAAAAAGCTATTATGTATGCAAGAATTTTAAACAGGCCCCATTTAGATAAAATTACATTTATCAAAAAGAATATTTTTCGTTTCAATACTGATGAAAAATTCGATATCATTTGGTCTGGTGGACTTTTCGATTATTTTGATGATAAAGCATTCATTATGTTAATGAAGAGGTTTAAAGAATGGCTTAAAGATGATGGAGAAATCATTATAGGGAATTTTAATGAAGATCATAATCCAAACAGAGTATATATGGAGTTTTTTGGTGAGTGGTATTTAAACCATAGGTCTGACGAAAAACTATACGATCTTGCAAAGCAGGCAGGATATGATGGATCTAAGATAAGCATTGGCCGGGAGCCAGAAAACGTAAATCTATTTCTTCACTTAAAAATATAAAGAAAAAGCAGAGATTAGTTCTCTGCTTTTTCTTTTTTCAATGTTTTACTCATGATAAGGATAATACCAAAAAGTAAAGAGGAAATAATAAAATATCGCCAACCCAGATCTTTTTGTTCGCTTACGTTTCCACTTACCGAAATAATAAAGCTGGTAAGAGAAGTAATGATATAGACCAATCCGCCCATTAATCCACCTGCTGTTCCTGCATTCTTAGGGAAATACAACATACTTGTCGTAAAAAAGGATGTAAATAAGATCCCCGAACAAATATGAATAAAAAATGCAAAAGGAATCGTAATGTAAAGACTCTGTGCGAAGTAACTTACTGCAATTAAACTCGCTATTAAAACCAATTGTATAATAACAGGCTGTAAAATACGAGATTTAAAATCTAATGCAATTCTCTTTTTCCCAATGAAACCGCCAATCATCCAAGAGAATCCTAAAATTAATGTACAATATCCAATAACAACCGGAGTGAAGTGGAAAGTATTTTCAATGATAAAAGGTCCGGTAATATTAAACAACATCACAATCGAATAACTTAATCCCAAAATAAAGATTCCCAACATAAAAATGCGGTTCTTCAACATGATTTGATAGAGTTTGATATTCTCTGAAAAACTGACTTTCTTCTTTTCAGGTAAACTTTCTCCACTGAAGAATAATTCAAAAAGAAATATGGCACCTGCGTAAAAGGCCAGGAAATAAAAGTTGGCATGCCAGTTAAATAACTTCTCAAGATAACCGCCAAGAAATGGCGCCAGGATAGGTCCACAAGACCAGACGATTGTGAAATAGCTTAGATAGTGTTTCACTTTTTCGGCGTCATAAATATCTACGAAAATAGCACGGGTCGCCACTACCAGAACAGAAACAGCTGCTCCCTGAAGTATTCGGAGGAGGCAGATCAACAAGATACTATTCGTCATCGTAATCAAAAGACTGCTGATGATCAAAAAGAATAAGGCTACCAATTTAGGTCGATAACGCCCGATATTATCTAAGATATTTCCTACAAATAACTGACAGATCCCATAACTCAGTAAATACGATGTTAACGTGATCTGGATGTCTTTTTCCGAAACCTGCATTCCTTTGGCCATCGATGGAAATGAAGGTAAATAAATGTCCGTTACAAACCCCGAAAGCGGGATGGATATAAAGGCCATTATCGTAACTAATCTGATGCGTTTCTCAGATGCTTCTTTCAACAACATGTTTATTCATTTTTTAACGATACAAAAATAGAGAAAGTATCATTAATATGAATTTTAAAAGACAAAGTAAAAATTACAAAATTCAAAGAATTAAACAGTGCTCTTAAATTTAAGCGGAGAAGTATTGGCGTGCTTTTTAAAAAAGTTGTTGAAATGAGAAGGTTCATCAAATCCCAGTGTATAGCCAATTTCCGAAATATCCCAATTGGTGTATTTCAGTAGATTTTTAGATTCCTCAAACATTCTTTCTTTTATGATTTGAGTGGTTGTAAGATTGGCGACTGATTTTACGGAAGAATTTAAATGATTTACATGCACATTAAGATGCTCTGCAAAGTCTGAAGCAGTTTTTAATGTTAACGGATAAGCCGGAGAATCCAACGGAAACTGTTTGTTGAGAAGCTCATCAAACAATCGGTATAATCTAATGTTGGCGGGAAGTTCATTAGGATCAATGTCTTCCATGCGGTTTTCTAAGGCAAGGTGTAAAACGGATGCCAAATGATTTTTAATACTGTTGCATCGAAACGGATAAGAAGAGTTATTCAACTTATACATCTGCTCAAAATAGATGGTGACAAGTTGAGTTTGTTCTTCAGTTAAAAAAACAAGTGGCATGCTCCATTCTTTAAAGAGAGAGGTTTTCTTGAATAATTTGAACTCTGAATTTCCATTAAAAAACTCCTGATTAAACAGGCAAAAATAACCTTCTTGCAAATCTCCGTCACATTCCCACGAGTAAGGAATATTGGGAGAAGGAAAAAATAGAGCAGGACGATCAATATACAATTGTTGCTGCCCATACTGAAACGTTCCTTTGCCAATAATAAAACTGATCTTATAGTAATCCCTGCGATTATAAGGACTTTTGAAACTGCAATACTTTCGCATAGAAATATTGAAGTGCGATTTTCCTGTTTCAAAATCATCAGTATCAAACATTTTATTTTTGTTTTCTCTGATCCGTTTGTAGTAATCTGCTATAGTTTCTAATTGATCGCTCATGATGCAAAATTATAAAAATCAAATATACTAAATGTGCTTTGAATTTTGAATTATTTTCAATGAAATCATTTATTAATCTGATAATCTATAAAAGTTGGTTATTTTTTACCATAGATCGAAGATTTTACGGAGCCAGAAGTCACGATTTTTCAATGGATGTAACCATCCAGTTTGTCATTCCGGAGGAATCTCAGCAAAGTAATTAAAACACTTTATTTGATAGTTTAGATTCCTCCGGAATGACAAACTAAACGTATGTTGAGCGCTTAAACTTTTGTCTCTTTTGTGGTTAAATTACTCCAAGATTTCCAGAAGATCACTTTTACTCAAACCCTGTAATTTTGATTCACTGGTTTTTATTAAGCCTTGGGCAAGTTTACTTTTTTTCTTTTGAAGATTTAAGATTTTCTCTTCAACAGTATTGGAGCAAATCAGTCGAACGGCAATCACATTTTTGGTTTGCCCGATTCTGTAACTTCTGTCGATAGCCTGATTTTCCGAAGCGGGATTCCACCAAGGGTCTACGAGATAAACATAATCTGCTTTGGTAAGGTTAAGCCCTACACCGCCAGCTTTTAAACTGATTAAAAACACACGGATATTTTCATCGGTTTGAAAATTATTAACCTTAGTTCCTCGATCTTTAGTTTGACCTGTCAGATATTCAAAAGGGATATTTTTCTTTTCTAATTCAGCTTTAATAAGATCCAGCATGCCTACAAACTGAGAAAAGACAAGGATTTTATGTTCCTTCGATTTATTTTCAATCTGCTCGGTCAGGATTTCTATTTTAACAGAATTCTCTCCTGAATGTCCTTCTTTTAATAAAGCGGGAGAATTACAAATTTGTCGAAGTTTGGTTAATCCCGTCAAAACATGCATGCTGTTTTTAAGGGTTTCATCATCAGTAGATGCGGAAATGAATTCACGAAGTTCACGTTCATACGTGTCATAGACTTTGCGCTGTTCTGCATTCATTTCGCAGTAAATGACCATTTCCGTTTTTTCGGGAAGCTCTTTGGCGACTTGCTTTTTGGTTCTTCGGAGGATAAAAGGATTTATTTTCTGCTGAAGCTCGGTTCCTCGTTTTGTGTATTCAAATTTATCAATCGGAATTGCGTATGTATCTTTAAAATATTGCTTACTTCCCAATAATCCCGGACAGGCAAAGGAAAGTTGCCCGTACAGATCAAAAGTATTGTTTTCAATGGGTGTTCCGGTCAATACGATTTTATTTCGTGATTGTAAAAGACGGGAGGCTTTATATTTTTCAGAATTTGGGTTTTTAATCGCCTGCGATTCATCAAGGAAAATATAATTAAAATGGAAGGTTTTCAGAAAACGAATATCCGACAGCAGCATTCCGTAGCTTATCAAAACCACTTCGTATTGATGCATCAACTCGGTTGTTTTCTTTCTATCAGCCCCATAATGAAGCAATACTTTGATAGAAGGTGCAAATTTTTCAATCTCTTCCTGCCAATTGAAGAGCAAAGAAGTAGGAACAACAATCAGGTTGGTCGTCGGTCCGTATTTTTCCCTTTGATGTAAAATAAAAGCGATGATCTGTATGGTTTTACCCAATCCCATATCGTCTGCAAGGCAACCTCCAAAATTAAAGGTGTCAAGAAAACCTAGCCAATTTAATCCGTCTCGTTGATAATCTCTCAATTCTGCTTTTAATTCAGTAGGAACAGCAATTTCAGGAATGTTCTTGGTTTGTGAAAAGCGTTTTGAATAGGTCGTAATTTCTGCATGTATCTCATCACTAAGGATTTCTTTTTCAAAGAGATTTGATATTTCTGTAAAATTAATTTTCGGGATTTTCAACAATTCTTCATCAATATCTCCCACCTGAAAATATCGGGTGATTTTATTGATCCATTCATCAGGTAAAATACCTTGAGTGCCGTCATCCAGCTGAATAAACTTCGATTTGTTACGAATCGCTCTGTGAACCTGTTTTAATGAAGCTTCTTTTTTACCAAATTTTATAGCCAGTTTAGCATTAAACCAATCGACACCGCTGGTGATCTGGATGTCTACTTTAGCTTTATTCTGGTTTAATTTATTGTTCTTTAATTCATTGAATCCAAGAATGGTTATTTTTTCATTTTTCCATGCTTCAAAGGCTTCCAGAAACCAGTTTTCGTCCAGAAATTTATCTTTATGAAGATAGAAATACTCGGTTCCTTCCATTTGCTCTTCAAATTCAGGATGTTGCTGCATAATGATAGAGGTCAATCGATCTTCAGCTTGATGATTTCGTTCTATGGAAAATGGGTTTCCATTCTGATCGGTATCAAATAATTGTTTTCGGGAATAAACGATCACCTCAACCGAACCATATTTCATAACAGGCGTAATCGATACAAAATTACCTTTCTGTTGCAAGTAGATAATGCGCTCTGTTTTGAAGTCTTTCTCGGCTAATTCCACCGGAGTTGCTTGACGGATATAGCTATAATTGATATGAATATATTGTTCTAATGAAGATAAAACAGTCTGTAAAAATTCCTCATATTTTGATGCATGAAGGATTAATATTTCATTGTTTGATTTGAAAAACTTAATCACGCGAAGCATATCAGGATTATCAACCAAACTCAGCGTGTTTTGAAAATAAACAAAATAGTCGTTTCGGATCACTACGTTTTTAAAGGGAAGTGAAATGTCATTGAATAACAGTTCACCCGTAATTTCATAAAAAGGATCTTTCTTGAAAACGGTAAGTTGTATTTCTGATTTTAATACATTTAAATGAATTGGAACCAACGACTTTGAAGAAATAGTTTCCGCTATATTGTGATCATGATAATAAACATCCAAGTCCAAAGGGTTCTGAACGATGAGCTTTAAAGCCTGTAATTCTGCCGCACTTTTCTCTTCGCTATACTTATTTTGAAAAGTGATAATGGCGGTGTAAAATTTGATCTCTGACGGCTGTTCTGCTTTCCAGATCAGCTGCATCGGGTCAATGGTTGTAATGGGGTTTTTAACTTTTCCAGATTGGGTAATATCGGCTTCCATCAATGAAAAGTTCAATTGATTGTAAAAGCGATGTCTCCCGATGACCAGTATTTGTCTTTTGTCAGTATTCTGTACAGCCAATTCATTTAGTATAGAGACACGTTGAGGAAGCAGATTCTGTTTGAAAACCTGTTCGTCTATTTGAATCAGCTCTTTTATTTTAGGTTGAATATCCAGTTTACCATCGGTATATTCAATATTGAAATAAGTATCCAGATTCGTTTCATTCTCTAATCCAAAACCTTTGGCGACTAACATCAATGATCTTTGTCTTACATTGTGATCAAAAAAGATTCGGAAGTTTTTCTGTTCTAAAATGCAATAAATGATTTCTGCCTGATGTTCACAAAGTTTTTGGGTTTCATTGTCACATGAGCAAGCAGTGATTAACGAAGTTCCAACCTGGCTTACGGAAACGTTGGGGAAATCAATAATAGAAGTTGATTTTGTAAACACTCCGGCATTGCATTCCAACGCAAGAGGGTAGATGTCTCGGAAGTCTTTATTTTCTATAAAATTCGCCGTTTGGGTATGCTTCAAAAGTTCATATATAGAAAGTGTACTGATATTGGTATTCGGTAAAATATATTCTTTTGGAAGCTCCATGACGACGTACAGAAAAAATGATTAATGGTAGGCGAATTTACGTAAAAACTGATGAAAGGATTTCCTTACAATTGTATTTTTTTCTTATTAAAAAAAGCTGAGCTACAAAGGGAAAAAGGCTGGAAATAAAGGTTGGAAATGGAAAAGCTGTTTGTTTTCATTCAAAATTTTAATAATTATCGATATTTATGAAGTTTTTTTTACTCTAACTATTGCAAAATCCACCATAAAACCTATATTTGCACCCTAAATTTTAAAATAATGAAAGAACTTATTGAAAAGATCAACGCGGAATTTGAAGCATTCACTGCTGAAGCAAACCAACAAGCAGAAAAAGGAAACAAGGCTGCTGGAACTAGAGCTCGTAAATCAGCTTTAGAACTAAGCAAATTGTTCAAAGATTTCAGAAAAGTTTCTGTTGAAGAATCTAAAAAATAATCGATCTCACAATCGATATAAACCGACTTCATTGAAGTCGGTTTTTTTGTTTATATAGATTCAGTTTAGCATTAAATTTTTTATTTAATTTATTCTAAATTTATTTCCACAAACTTTGTCATTCCGGAGGAATCTAAACTCTTTTTGTAGAGAACGAATTATAAAAAGCCTTGTTGAGATTCCTCCGGAATGATAAATTGAATGTGTTTCTACTCAATGAATTGTTGTAGGACAGATTAAAATAATTTGTCTTTTCCTCCCTAGTTTCCTCAATTTTCCCCGAATTCCTTTATCTTTATCCCAATCAATGAAATTATGAAGATAAATCGATTTTTTGTAGCGCCTGCGGTGGTATTGGCGGTACAATTTTCATGGGCTCAGACACAAATCGGCTCACAAGAAAAGCTAAATCCTGTAGTTGAAAATTTTGTAAATGAAGTAAATAACCATTCTCAGCTTGAAGATATGGCGTATGAACTTCTTGATGGGATAGGGCCTCGTTTGGTAGGAACTCCTGAAATGCTTTCCGCCAATGAATGGACGGCTAATAAACTTCGTTCTTGGGGAGTGGATGCCAATTTACAGCAATTCGGAACCTGGAAAGGCTGGCAAAGAGGAATCACACACGTAGACATGACATATCCTCGCGTAAAATCATTATCTTCAACCCAATTGGCTTGGAGCCCATCTACTAAAAAAGCGATAGAAGCTGAGGTAGTTGTGCTTCCTAAAGTTTCTTCTAAAGCAGAATTTGATCAATGGTTGCCTTCTGCAAAAGGAAAGATCGTTTTGATGGCGCAGTATCAGAAAATAGGACGTTCTGATGAGCAGATCAAAGAGTTTGCAACGCCGGAATTATATGAAAAACTGAAAGCGGAAAAAGAACAGGCTTCAAAAGACTTCCGTGATTATGTGAAAAATGTCGGATACGATAATAATACGCTTCCTGAAGCATTAGAAAAAGCAGGCGCTGCCGGAATTGCGATTTCCAACTGGACAGGAATTATGGGAGCCAACAGAATTTTTGGAGCAAAAACAAGTAAAATTCCAATGATTGACATTGATGTTGAAGACTATGGAATGCTTTACAGAATGGCTGAAAAAGGAAGCAAGCCTAAAATTAAGGTAGAGGCTCAGTCAAAAATACTTCCGGATGCTAAAACTTTTAACACCGTAGGAATTATCAAAGGAAAAGAAAAGCCGAATGAATATGTAATTCTTTCTGCTCATCTTGATTCTTGGGATGGTGCTCAAGGAGCAACAGACAACGGAACGGGCGTTTTAACGATGCTTGAAACAATGAGAATTCTTAAAAAATATTATCCCAATAACAAAAGAACCATTGTTGTCGGACTTTGGGGAAGTGAAGAGCAAGGTTTGAATGGTTCCCGTGGTTTTGTAGCAGACAACCCAGAAATTATAAAAGGAGTGCAAGCGGTATTTAACCAAGATAACGGAACAGGTCGTGTTGTGAATATCAGCGGACAAGGATTTGTAAACTCCTATGATTATATCGGAAAATGGCTCAATGGAGTTCCCAAAAAAGTAAAAGATCAAATCAAAACAGATTTCCCAGGAATGCCTGGTGGAGGAGGATCTGATCATGCTTCTTTTGTAGCGGCAGGAGTACCCGGATTTTCTCTAAGTTCATTGAATTGGGGATATTTTGGCTATACTTGGCACACGACGAAAGATACGTATGATAAGATTGTTTTTGATGAAGTGAAGAATAATGTAATCTTAACGGCATCATTGGCTTACATGGCATCAGAAGATCCCGAATTTACCAATAGAGAGAAAAGAGAAATGCCTCTTGATGATAAAGGGCAAATCACTAAATGGCCTGAAGTAAAAGGTCCTAAAAGAGATTCTAAGGATTTTAAATAACGAACTTATTTAAACTTTTTATTTTAACCACAAAAGAGATAAAAGATTAGTATATTATTTAAGCTCATCATGAAGTGCAAACAAGAATGCATAAGTTTAAAAAAAATCTTTGATTTTTATTCTTTTGTAAGCTTTGTTTTCAAATAGCTCAACTTTAAATGATTCAATAATAGCTTTTGTACCTTTTGTGGTTTAATTTTTCATTTAGACTGTTCTTGGTTGAGTAAACTTCTAATTTCATCTATTGTGTTTTCTTTCACAATATGGGTTTTACAGATTTGATTATTTAAATGCATACTGAAATTCACTCGTGTTGCTGTTCGTTTCCCCATTGCAACCGTATTGAAAACACATTCGGAAAACTCAGGATTGAAATTAGCCAGACCTAAAATATTTCTTACTAATGATTTCAAAAAGCCAGGATAGTTTCCTTCATCATCAATAACCTTCATGTTGAATATTTTCTTTCCGAGTGTTGTTCCAAGGAAAGATTCACTTACAGCACCAACAATAATTACACATGCGATAGAAAGTAAAATACTTATAATCGCTATTTTATGAAATAGAAAGAAGAAGATGAGAAAGAAAGGCAGCGTATCAATAATTTTTGCAAATAATCGTTCTCTTTCGCTTCCTTTGTAAATGGTCTGATAGGGCAAATCGTATTCAAATTCATTATAGATACGATTCCCTTCCCAATCAAAATTTCGGGTCGCTCGGCGGACTGTTTTTCGTTTCTTAAGTTCAGATATTTTCAAATGACTTTTCGTTTATATACTCAAAATTAGATGTTTTTTAGAAACTATCAATGGAGTTTACCTAAAGAATGTTGACTGTATCTATAAATTTCAATTTTTTAAAAAAAAACAAAAGCAAGAAATAGCTGTTCTTGCTTTTTTATAGGTGTTTTTTGTTGTGGCTTATTATCCTTAGATAAAGTTAATATAGTTGTTTTATGACTTGTATGTTAAATACAAAATTCCAGATCTGAAAATTTTGAAACAGAAGGTTTGTATTCTGGAATATTCAATGTTCCAAAGCCATATTCACAGAAAATAAATGATAATTCATTTGCTTTCGCAGAATCATAATCTGTCTGAGTATCTCCAATATACACTGAGTTTTCAAGGCTTACATGATTTCTTTCCATAATCAGCTTTATATTCTCAGCTTTCGGTTTTTTAGTGCGGCCATGAGATTCAATATCTGTAAATAGATGATTAAATTGATAGTATTCTAAAAATGCTTCAATATATCCATCCTGGCAGTTGCTGACAATGAAAAGGCTATGCGTTTTTGCCAAATTCTTTAGGGTTTCTGCAACTCCTTCATAAAGAATACCACCATGAGTATGTAATACCTTATTTTCTTTCTGTACAATTTCCAAAAGAATATCCTGCGCTTGCTGATCTGAAATTCCGGGAATGATATCCTTTAAAATATCATCAAATAGCAGTCCCATATATTGGTCCATGTCTTCGGGCTTCAATTCCCTTTTTATCAATTGACGTTCGGTTAAAACCTCATTCCAGATCTTAATGATTGTGGCTCTGGGATCCCAAAGAGTTCCGTCTAAATCGAAAATTAAATTTTTTTTGTTCAAAATATATTGTTATTTAGTTTGATTTATGCTATTGAAGAAACTTTACAACGGGCAATTTATAAAATCATACTCAACTGAATTCTTTTTCTTGCTTCATCCACTTCGGTGACTCTCACCTGAACATTTTGGTGTAATTTTACGATCTCATTGACGTCAGAAACAAAACCTTCTTTTAACTGAGAAATATGAACCAGTCCGCTTTCTTTAATTCCAAGATCTACAAAACATCCGAAAGCTGTAATATTATTAACAATCCCGGGAAGAATCATGCCGATCTTCAAATCGGTAATCTTTTTTACACTAGGGTCAAATTCAAAAACTTTCGCAGCTTTTCGGGGATCTAAACCTGGTTTTACAAGTTCTTTTAAAATATCTTTTATTCCTAAAATTCCGATATCTTCGGTTGTGTATTTTTCAGGTTGAATTAATTCTATTTTCTCTTTATTGGCGATTAATTCATCGGTTTTAATACCAAGATCTTTGGCCATTTTTTCAACAATTTTATAGGCTTCAGGATGTACGGCAGAATTATCCAATGGATTTTTTCCGTGAGTAATTCTAATAAATGCTGCAGCCTGTTGATAAGCTTTCTCCCCCAAACGAGGAACTTTTTTCAATTGTTTTCTGTCTTCAAAAGCACCATTCTCCGCACGGTAATTCACGATGTTTTCAGCCATTTTCTCACCGATTCCGGAAACATAACTTAACAATGATTTACTTGCTGTATTTAGATTGATTCCAACCGAGTTAACGCATCTCATAACAGTAGAATCCAATTCATTTTTTAACTGAGTTTGATCTACATCATGCTGATATTGACCAACTCCGATAGATTTAGCATCAATTTTAACCAATTCAGCTAACGGATCTGCCAATCTTCTTCCGATAGAAACCGCACCACGAACGGTTACATCATAACTTGGAAATTCATCTCTTGCGATTTTACTTGCAGAATAAACCGATGCTCCAGCCTCCGAGACTATAAAAACCTGCAGCGGCTTATCGAATGCTATTTTTTTGATAAAGAACTCAGTTTCACGACTTGCAGTACCGTTTCCGATAGAGATGGCTTCAATGTTATATGCATTGACCATCGAACGGATCTTTTTCATCGCCATTCCAGACTCGTTTTGTGGAGCGTGAGGGTAGATGGTTTCATTGTGGAGTAAGTCTCCTTTTTCGTCGATACACACGATTTTACAGCCACTTTTATATCCCGGATCAATGGCCAGAATTCTTTTTTCTCCTAAAGGCGGTGCCAATAATAACTGACTTAGATTTTCAGCAAAAATTTCAATGGCTTTTTTATCTGCTTTTTCTTTGGCTTCCTGTAAGGTTTCGTTAGAAATGGCGGGTTCCAATAGTCTTTTATAGCTGTCTTTTATAGCTAATACAATTTGATCTGAACTTTCATTATTGGACTTAATGATTGCATTTTCAATAAAATCGATTGCTTCTTCTTTATCAACGCCAACATTTGTTTTTACAAAACCTTCTGATTCTGCTCTTAACATGGCAAGCAGCCTATGAGAGGGAGTTTTATACAGAGGTTCATCCCATTCAAAATATTGAGAAAACTTTTGTGCACCTTCTTCATCTTTTTTGGCTTTAACAACTTTAGAAGTAATCAAAGCTTTACGCTGAAATAACCTACGGAGATTTTTACGAACGTACATATTTTCATTGATCCATTCTGCCATAATGTCTCTCGCTCCCTGAAGGGCTTCTTCTTCGGATGCAACACTTTCATTGAGATATTTTGAAGCCAAAAATATAAGATCATTACTTTTCTGACTCATGATAATCCGAGCTAAAGGTTCCAATCCTTTTTCTTTGGCAGCATCCGCTTTTGTTTTTTTGCGTTTTTTGAAAGGTAAATAAAGATCTTCAAGCTCCTGAATATCGAAACTTTCTTCTATTCTTTGCTTAAATTCTGGTGTTAAGGCGTTTTGTTCTTCAACAGATTTTAAGATCGTTTCTTTTCGCTTTACAATTTCTTCAAACTGTTTGCTGGTTTTTGAAATTTGTTCTATCTGTACTTCATCCAAATTTCCTGTTCTGTCTTTTCTATACCTTGATATAAAAGGAATCGTACAATCTTCAGCTAATAACTCAAGCGTTGCACTGATACTTTTTTCAGGGGCATTTACAATCTTCTGGATGAATTCAATATTTGTCATTCTGTAAAATTAAAGTGCTAAAATACTGACTTTTTTTAATGAAAGTTTCTAATTTATTAGAAGGGACTTTAAAATAATAGTCTAACTCCATTGAAGTTAGACTATTATATTTATGAATTAAAAATTGTTTCTAGGGAAGAGTTGCATTATAATAAATAGGAGTATCATTATTTCTGTCAAATCCTATTATAATTACTTTATAGTTCTTGGCATCATCATTATTGTAAAACTGCACATTGGTAGGTTCTTGCTCTTTAACTTCCAAATAAGGAGTCCAATAAAGTACACTACGAGTATCTTGTGAAATATTTTTGAAGCTTTGGTTTTCATAATCAGGGTTATTGAAAGGAGCTTCCTGATCATATCCATTTAAGGTTATTTGCCTTAATTCTGAAGGTTTTGATGGGTCAATAATGGATCCACTAGAACCTCCTCTTCGGGTGTAAATAGCTATGGCTCCGTTTCCTCCTCCAAAGCCACCAGCAAAAAATCCTTTTATAACTTTTATCATTGCAATATCAGATGTAGAAAGACCTGTTATGTGATTGGGCTCTACGGGCATTTCATCAAGATATATACCTATTTTATCACCTCGTAGATATGGAGTATATGTTCCGTTTTGCGATTGGATTTGTAAACCTGCAACTCTTCCTTGTAACCATTGTAAAATATTTGTGGAACCTTGAGCCTGGGGATCATTCACAAAGTCAAAAATTTGTTCGTTAGCACCTCTGAATAGGGCACTGCTCAATTCACTATTTAGTTTTTTTGTTTTGTCTTTTTTCTGCCCTTTTATAACTACTTCTTCAATATCTGTTATTTTTTCATTAATAATCTTTTGGGTTTTTAAAGTTGTAATGGAGCGAACTGTTTCAGGTAGTAATTTATCTTCTACACCTCTTTGTATAAGTTTGAATGGACTTGTGGGTAATTCTTTTTTATATGGTGTGAAACTGAAATTAGGTTGAAAGTAAACAGATGTTTCATTTTTAGGTTCTTTTGAATTTAACTGATAAGAAAACTTCATTGAATTCTCAAAAATTAAATTATTTAAAGTAAAAAAACCATTATTGTCAGTTTTTACTTGGAAGAGTTTAGTGCCTGATCCTGAATCAAACAGTAGGTTTAAATCTGCGTTAGGAGCAGGTTTTCCTAGAATATTTACTTTCCCTTTATATGAAAGGTAATTTGTAGGTTGGTATCTTATCGTTGGGTAATTTCCTGATATAATATACTTCCAATCAAAACGTTTCCATTTTTCAGAAATTAAAAGAGCGTCCAAAGCATCTGTGTTTCGGTTCTTTGTAAAATATTGTGAAGGAAGCGATATGTTTGATGTAATATCGCCTGTAAGCCATAGGCTGCTAAGAAAACTTTGCTCTTCTTCTGAACTGTTGGTATTAGAATCTATTACTAAAACAGCATAATTTGAGCAATTAATATCTTTAGTAATATCAAAAGAGCTTTTTTCACGAGAGCCATTTTTTATAGATAATGATTGAAGAACAGGCTTTTTTATTTGCAATAATTGAGGCTGTACAAAAGTAAGTCTGTTGGCTACGATGTTTTCCTTATCATCAAAAATAGTAAGCTGTAAAATTCCGTTTATCAATTGATTATTAGGAATAGAATATTGAATTCCGTCCGATATTTTATTAATTTTAGCCTTATAAACAAGCTGATTATTGATGGTTCCTAATACTTTATAAAATTGTGATTCCTGTGAAAGGTTTTTGGCCTTTAAGATATAATTAACATTTTCTGAAGTACTTGTCACTTGTAAATTGAGCCCTGATGAAGAGACTTCAGGTAGATTAACATTTTGTTTTTGTCCGCTTTTATCTTGAACAGTAAGTTGATATTTCTTTCCACTTTCTGGAATAATATTGAATATCCCGACATTTTGATCAAGTCCTTTGAAACTAACAATCTTTACATCAGGTTTATCTATCTCTGTTACATACCCTTCCCAGTCAGTAGGAGTAAGTCCTTTTGATTGTAATCTTACTGCAAATTTTGTATTAATGTCATTTACAAAGGTTCCGCTTTCAGGATAAACAAAAGCTGCCCATGCTGAATTTAGATCAGGACTGATTTTTTCAGGAGAAGAGGGGTTGTAAACAATAACTGGTTTTATTAATTGAAAATCTTCACTAAAATTGGCCATCCAAGTTGTGTAAGCCCTTATATAATAAACGTTTTCTTTTAATGTTTCGGGTAATAAAATACTGCCACTTCCTTCTCCATTCAATAAAGGAAATATTTTTTTACTTATTTGATTTTTGTTACTGTCATATAGTTCAACGAATAATGAGGTTGAAATACTGGAAGGATTGTATCCCTCAAACACAAAAGATTTAAACCAAATATTTTCTCCTGCGACATAATTATTTTTATTAAATAGAAGATGGATTTTTTCTTGAGGATATTTTTGTTCAAATATTTTAAGAGCTTGCTCTGCTTTTTCTTGAGCCTGATATGAACTAAAGGCTCCTAAAACAAATAATAATATGAGTTTTTTTGACATGGTAGTTAGAATGTGTGTTTTTAAAATTCAAGGGCCAAAAATACATTTTTAATAATTCTGTAACAATTAATTTTACCATTTGGTTTTTATATAACAGCAATAATTGTTGTTGGATTATAATTAGTCTAGTTAAAATAAAAAGGAATTGTTGTCAAAAATTAACTTTTTTTGATTTTATTGATGTATGTTAACTCTATAAAAAATTAGACTTTCTATATTTGGACTTTTAAAATTCAAGGATGAAATATTTTTCAACTTCATCTTAACTATTTAATACAAATTTAATAATATGAAAAAACTTAGTGTCATTGCATTGGTTGCTGTAGGTTTATTAGCAGCATCATGTAACAAAGAAAAATCAGCAGATACGGCTGCAACCGCAACTGAAAAAACTGTTGCAGAAGGAAAGGGTGAAGTTTTACCTGTGGATGTAGCAACTTCTGTGGTTAACTGGAAAGCATTCCATAAAGGAGGTTTTGCACCACGTTGGGGTACAACTAATGTGAAGTCTGGTGAATTAAACGTTGAGGGAGGGCAACTTTCTGCAGGTAGCTTTGTTATTGATATGGCTTCAATTAAAGTAGATCCAGCTTCTGTAACGGAAAAAGATAAAAAACCGGCAGATTTAGAGACTCACTTAAAAAGTGCTGATTTCTTTGATGTAGCAAAAAATCCTACTTCTGATTTTAAAATTACAAGTGTAGTAGATTTAAAAGACGCACCTAAAGATGCTATTGCTGGAGCGAACAAGACGGTAAGTGGGAACCTTACGTTATCAGGAAAAACAGTGAATGTAACTTTCCCTGCAAAAGTGGATGTTACAGAAAACTCAGCTTCTGTTCAGGCTAAATTTACAGTAAACAGATCAGATTGGGGAATTAAGTTCGGAACTTCTGAAGCAGATCCTGCAGAATGGATGATCAGCAAAGACATCGAAATCGCGGTTGATGTAAAAGCTAAAAAATAATTAATAGGTTTTTAAATAATCTATAGAGCTGCTTTCTTTGGAAGCAGCTTTTTTATTTTACAATGTAAGAATGTTAAAAGCCATAACTTCGAAAAAATATTGTATTAAAACTTTTTTAAATAAGCTAATTTAAAAACTGCAAATTCTTTATCCTTACACAATACTCACTCCCCAAATATAAAGGATTACCATGTTTTTCAGACCAAAAGCCATCCAGTACATCCTTGCTTAAACAGCGGTATACAGCAACCCCTTTATAGATTTCTTGGTCATCAATTTCATAATTAAAGTTGAGAACTAAAATTTGGTCTTTATAAAATCCTGTACCATTTTGTATGTGATCACCGATAATCCATTGTGCGATAATACGGTTGTTTTCATCGATGGATAAAGTTAATATACCATGGTAAGAAGGTTGATCGGATTCCTCCTGATTGCTACCTTCAATAGAATAACTTCCTGCCAAATCCTGTACAGTCATTGATTTTGTTTTTATTGTACAAATTTAAAAACTTTGTCTTGATGGAATGATGAATAAAGAATATTTTTTAATGACCCTGTTTAAGCTAATTAAAAATTTAACCGCAAAAGAATCAAAAGCTATCGTTGATTTATTAAGGATTGGTTATTGAGAAAGCAAAAGTCTACAAAAGAATAATATTTCGACTCCGCTCAATATGCAAAGATTTTTAAAAACTTATGTGCTCTTATTTGTAGCTTAATACTCAACTTAAAGTGACTAATTTGTTAATCTTTTGTCACTTTTGCGGTTAAAATAAAAGTTTAAACACGTTGAATTATTCTTTTTTATGTTAGATTTGTTGGAATGCTTTATTTATTATTAATCATCAATCTTCTCAGTTTAATTGTTTTTGGATTAGACAAAAGAAAGGCAATCAGGCACCAAAGAAGAATTTCAGAAAATACGTTGTTGTTCACTACATTTTTGGGCGGAACCATTGGTTCTTTGCTTGGAATGTTGGTTTTCAGGCATAAAGTGTCAAAGAAGTCTTTTCTGTTGAAGTTTGGGTTGGTTGTTTTAATTCAGATCGTAATCATTTACTTTTTTGGAAAGTATGTAATACAGTAATAGCCTCATCAATTGATAAGGCTATTACTTTTTAATTAAGCATCAGTTCCGTCAGGTTTTACCCATTTTGTTCCTTGCCAATAAATAGGCTTTCCTAAGGTAGAATCAAAATAATGTTGTCCACCATAAAGATTATTTACAGGGCGTTCTGAAGATGATCCAAATGTTTTATCGGTAATATATCTTCTTTCTACATTACTATATCTTTCATTGGAGCCTTCACAGATAAACTTAGGTGCATTTTCTGCTAATCCCAAATTTTGGAACTCATTAAATTCTGTTTGATTTAAAGAAATAAAATTATCAAGATGATCTTTTAATGTAAATTCGAATAAATTGCCTTTAGATAGCGATTTGTTTTCAACAGAAAACTTATAAGGAGAATATATTAAAGGTTTAAAAGCTTCATAATAATTATTAATGAATTTATTATAAGAAGAGCTTCCGCTAAATCTTACAACCTTAGTAGATGTTCCAAAATCAGCATTTTCAAATGGAGCAAAAAAACAATTTGTGAAAGTATTACTATTAGATGAATCTAAGATTACACTATCAAGATGAGCCTCAAAATAAGAATTTGTAAAACTAATATTATTACTATTTTTTAAATATACACCTATTGCTTTTGCAGTTTCTGATCCATTGATTTTTGAAGAATAATTGGCAACATTTGCTTCTATTATACAGTTAATAAAACTACAACCATATGTGTCATATAAGGAAATTCCTTTAGCATTTAATCTAATAGTCGAATTAATAACATGTGTAGAGGTAGTGGTACCATCAGTTAAAATACCAATCTTATTATTGTGAAATGTTGAATTATCAATATTTATATAAAAAGAGTTGTTAATATGAATAGCAGCATTTTCAAAGCCTTCAATATTAATATTCTGTAGTGTTATTTTTATTGTTTTATAAATTAATATTCCATTGTTAAAATTATTAAGTATTTCAGGGCGCCAAGCGGTAGGGCTAACTTTATAATGAATACCTGCAATTGTTAAATTAGAAATGATTGTAAACTCTTCACCTGTATTAACATAGGGGGCTTCTGGATCGTCTGGCGTATGATGGTTGTTCGAAGAATTTCCTTTTTCAGATGGAAAAAGAAGTGAAATGTCATTTCTTTCTGTAAATAAAACAGTTCCGTGTTTAGATTCTCCTTTTAATACACAAGATGTGGGAAATAATAAAGTCTTTTCAATTTTATATTTTCCATCAGGTATAAAACAGCAAAGGTCGTAAGAAGGTTTTGAAATATGTCTGTAATTTCTAAGATCAATTAGATAATTAAAAGCTTGCTGTATATTTGCCGTAGCGTCGCTTCCATCTCCCATTGCCCCAAACCATTTTACATTAATGTGATCTTCAATATATCTTTTGTAATACCTATCAGAATCTTCGGGCTTTCCTTTGAAATAAATAATTTCATCACAGAAGGAATCTTCCATTAAAGTTCCCTTATACCAATGAGTCACGGGAATTAAACTTATCATTTCGCCGGTTTTTGGATCTTGAATATGTTTTGTAATCATAAATTTTGTTTTTGATGTTAATAATTAAAATAACCTTGCAAGAATTATTAAAACAAAAATACAGGCTGACAACGCCAGAACATGACGTATTAAAACTTATTTAAAGAAAAGCTGTGAGGCCTATTACAAGGATTATTTATTCGAATAATCATTTTGAGATAACGTCCTTATTTTGTTTGAATTTTAGGGCTTAAACAATAACTTGTTCATTATTAAATTGTTAAATAATACATAATCTTACTAATTATTTAATTAAAAAACACTATTTTTGCACCCGTAAAAATCATTCATGCAAAACATTAGAAATATTGCGATTATCGCACACGTTGACCACGGTAAGACGACTTTGGTGGACAAGATTATTCATGCTACAAACATTTTCCGAGAAAATCAGGACAGTGGAGAATTAATAATGGATAATAACGATCTTGAAAGAGAAAGAGGGATTACCATTTTATCTAAAAATATTTCTGTTACTTATAAAGACGTTAAAATTAACGTAATCGATACTCCCGGTCACGCCGATTTTGGTGGGGAAGTAGAGAGAGTTTTAAAAATGGCTGATGGAGTTATTTTGTTGGTGGATGCCTTTGAAGGTCCAATGCCACAAACAAGATTCGTACTTCAGAAAGCATTAGAATTAGGATTAAGACCATTGGTTGTTATCAATAAAGTTGATAAACCAAACTGTCGTCCTGACGAAGTTCATGATAAAGTATTTGATCTATTCTTTGCTCTTGAAGCTACTGAAGCACAGTTGGATTTCCCAACGTTCTACGGTTCTTCAAAAGAAGGTTGGTTCAACTCTTCATTAGAAAAAACAGAAGATATTTTCCCATTATTAGATGGTATCTTAGAATATGTTCCAGAACCGAAAGTTGAAGAAGGAAACTTACAGATGCAGATCGTTTCTTTAGACTTTTCTTCTTTCTTAGGAAGAATTGCTATCGGAAAAGTAATCAGAGGAGAGATCAAAGAATCTCAGTGGATCGGTTTAGCTCAGGCAGACGGTAAAGTATTGAAAGGAAAAGTAAAAGAACTTTACGTTTTTGAAGGATTGGGTAAGAAGAAAGTTACAGAAGTAAAAGCTGGAGATATCTGTGCTGTTGTAGGTTTTGACGCTTTCCAAATCGGTGATTCTTTCGTAGATCTTGAAAATCCTGAACCATTGCCAAGAACTTCTATTGATGAGCCTACATTGAACATGACGTTTTCTATCAACAATTCACCTTTCTTTGGAAAAGATGGAAAGTATGTAACTTCTAATCACCTAAAAGAAAGATTAACTAAAGAATTAGAGAAAAACTTAGCATTAAGAGTTGAACAAACTGCAGATGCAAACACATTCCTAGTTTTCGGTAGAGGTATTCTTCACTTGTCAGTTTTAATTGAAACAATGAGAAGAGAAGGATATGAAATGACAATTGGTCAGCCACAGGTTATCTTGAGAGAAATTGACGGAGAAAAATGTGAGCCTTATGAATCTTTGGTAGTAGACGTTCCGGACGAGTATGCGTCTAGAGTTATCGACTTAGCTACACAGAGAAAAGGTGACCTTCACGTTATGGAAACTAAAGGGGAGATGCAACACATGGAATTCGAAATTCCTTCAAGAGGTTTGATCGGATTGCGTTCTCAAATGTTAACTGCAACTGCTGGTGAGGCTATTATGGCACACCGTTTCACAGAATACAAGCCTTTCAAAGGTGCTATTCCTGGAAGAAGTAATGGAGTATTGGTAAGTAAGACTCAAGGTCCGGCTACAGAATATTCTATCGCGAAATTACAAGATAGAGGTAAGTTTTATGTTGATCCGGGTGAGGAGATCTATTCAGGTATGATCATCGGTGAACAAAACAAGCCGGGTGACTTAGTAATCAACATCGTTGAAGCAAAACAATTGAACAACATGCGTGCTTCAGGGAAAGATAAAGATACGGGCGTTGCTCCAAAAATCTTATTCTCTCTTGAAGAATGTATGGAATATATCCAAGGTGATGAAGCAATCGAGGTAACTCCAAACTTCATCCGTATGAGAAAGAAAATCCTTTCTGAAGAAGAAAGAAAAAGAATGGAAAGATCTGGAAAAGCATAATCAGTTTTTTCTATATAAATCAAAGCCTCGAATTTTCGAGGCTTTTTTTCTATAACTAAACGTTAAAATGCTTATTTTGGCATTATAATCTTTAAGAAATAAAAAAATAATTTAATGTAGTTTTGTAATCTATGAGAATGAATAATTTAAAACTTATTATATTGTTGGGGGCTCTTGCTTCATGTAGTAGTGCAAAAACGGTTCATAATACTGGCGTTAGACCAACACTAACAAAAAGCTCCACAAAACCGAGTAACATCATCTCAAAACCTAAAGAATCTGCTGTAGCTATAAAGCCTGTTGTAACTCCGGCAACAGATGAAAATTTCAAAGTAAATCTTCCTGCTATTAGTAGAGAATTCCGTGGTGCTTGGATTGCGAGTGTGGCGAATATCAACTGGCCTTCGAGAAATAATTTAACGGTTGATCAACAAAAGCAGGAAGCAATCAGTATGTTAGACATGTTGAAAGATAATAACTTCAATGCGGTGATCTTCCAGGTTAGACCTTCTGCAGATGCTTTATATACAAGTAGTATTGAGCCTTGGTCTTATTTCTTAACCGGAGAGACAGGAACGGCTCCTTATCCCAATTATGACCCTTTACAATTTTGGATTGATGAAGCGCACAAAAGAGGATTGGAACTTCATGTTTGGTTAAATCCTTACAGAGCACATCATACGAATGGAGGTTCGCCAAACAGTTTATCAATGGCAAATAAATTGTCAGATATTGTTGTTAGGTTAAAAAATGGGATGTATTGGTTTGATCCTGCTAATCCGAAAACGCAAGGTCATGTTTCTAATGTGGTAAAAGACATTGTAAAAAGATATGATATTGATGCGGTACATTTTGATGATTATTTCTATCCTTATGCCACTTATAACAAGGGAGCAGACTTTCCTGATAATGCAACATGGAATGCTTATGTGAGCAGTGGAGGAAACTTGTCCAGAGCAGATTGGAGAAGAGATAATGTAAATAAATTTGTAGAGCGTATCTACAAAGAAATTCATGCGGAAAAAAACTATGTGAGATTCGGGATCAGTCCATTTGGAATTTGGAAACCAGGATATCCTGAAGGGATTGTAGGTTCTTCTCAATATGACGAATTATATGCCGATGCCAAATTATGGCTGAATAAAGGTTGGGTAGATTATTTCTCGCCACAATTATATTGGCCTATTGAATCTAAAGGTCAGCCTTTCGGTTCGTTATTAAATTGGTGGAAATCAGAAAATACAATGAATCGTCATTTATGGCCGGGATTGAATACCGTTGAAATAAAATCTTCAGACCGACCGACCGAAATTAAAAATCAGATTGAATTATCAAGACAAATTTTAGGAGGAGATGCAGGAGAAGTTCATTGGAGTATTGCAGGTTTGACGAAAAATTCAAGCATGCTGCCAACGTTGAAGAACGGACCATATAAAGAAAAAGCATTGATTCCCAAAAGTCCTTGGATAAAGACAACACCATTACAAACTCCGACATTGTTTACCAACGATAATGGAAGTTCTGTCCAGGTGAGTTGGAGTAATAAGAATTTAAAAGACGTTTTTCAGTGGGTACTTTTCACTCAATATAATGGAGTTTGGGAAACTGAAATTTTAACATTAGATACCCTTTCAAAAGATATTCTTAAAAATAAAAATGGTAAAACATTAAATGCTATTGCCATCAAAGCAATCGACAGATTAGGAAATGAAAGTGATTATATGGCGAAAAAAGTAAAATAAATAAATTTAGAAATAATGAAAAACCAGTTTGAAAGAGCTGGTTTTTCATTGTCTACTTTCTTACAAGTTGGAACAGTCTAGATTGGGACATAGTAGGATTTGAACCTGTGTTAAATTAATAATTCCAGTGCCTGCTAGGATACAAATAAGCCTGCATACAGGATCGAGTAATCCATCTCCTCCTGAAATACTTTTCAGCTCGTTTCTGTCTAATTTTTTTAGATTTTTCATGATAATAATTTTTATTTGGTTAATAAGATTCTAAAATATGAATAATTGCACTTTCAGTATGTTAGTTTATCATAGAAGCCATTTGTTCATTGTCCTTATGGTATATTGTGCCTTTTGGGCTCCATTCCATAGTACCGGATGTGATAACATCTTCGAAATCTTTTCCATGGTATCTTTTACTCATGCGATGCCAACGATTGTTTCCGGACATAAAGTATTCCATAGCTGTAATAAAGGTGCGTACATCATTTGATATATGCTCTCCGCTGTTATACCATTCATCTCTTACTCTTATAAAGTCGCGATGGGAATCTTCAATCTGTGTGCAGGTTTCATCTATGGCTTCTTGCACAGTCATTCCTCCACAGACGAGAATGGGGATGATATTGTTAGCATTTTCCAATTTACCGTCTTTGCATTCTTTGTAGAGAGAAAAAAGATCATTCGTTAATGTTACCTGCCATGTGGAACTTTTTTCTAATTCTTGTACGATAGGGTGGTTGTATTCTTCATCGGTCAACTGTATTTCATAGAGATATTCAGCCATTAATAGGCTTGTGATATATGCTATGCATGTTTGCCGATATTGTTTATAAGTTTCTACCGTCATTTCTGCTTCTTTTCCACGCATATGGCCTTGTGTAGCGGCTGTCTCCATGTATTCTTTAAATCGGTTAATATATCTTCTACGGAATGATGGAGTTCCTGACTTGAGTATCTTTTCCATATAATTAAATATAAGGCGTACATAGGGTTTTGAAGACATACTCAATGCAATATTGCGGATCATTTTTTTTTGCCACGGGGCATCATCCCTTAAGGTTTCAATAACAGCGATGTTTTTATCCCAATACTTTTGTGTCTTTTCGGGATTATGTTTACATGCGCCCCAATCTTCATCAGATTGATCATCAAAGATGCAGTAAAGCTGAAAAAAATTACTGAGAAGGATAAATTTTTCTTTATTTTTAGTTAACGGAAAGCATAAAGCAGTCCAGTATATTAGATCACAGCCAATGGTATGCAGGGCATTTTCTTCAGTTTTAAATCTACCTATTTCTGTTGCCCAGTCCATTAGCTCTTCTGCAAGCTTTTTGTTATAATAAGGGCTGCATTTACATTCAAATGGATCGTAGTAATTTCTTAAATAGAAGCGGATAGGAGTTTGCTCCGTGTTAATTGTTGTTTTCATATTGTTGATTTTGGTTATTGGTTTTGAAATAGTATTTATCATACCTATTCATATATTAAAAATACAGTTTTATTTTAGAAGGATAATGGATTTGTATTTTAAAATAATGAAAGTCAGTATATTAAATAAATAATCCTCGGGGTCTCCGAGGATTATTTATTTAATGGAAAATGAAAAAGTATTTAAATTTAATTGGCAATCTTATAGCCATATAAAGAGCTTACAACAACCTGATAGATAGTACCACTGGCTACTGCAGCTGCAGAGCCCATAGTAACTGTTTCTCCTGCATTTAAATGGGTAATACAGGAAACATTGGCCCCAGATAATGTTCCGGGATTAGCTTTGTAAGACTGTACTAATATATTATTGGGAGTTGTACTATAGTTTTTTATCAGATATAATACGGCCCAGGCAAAAGCAGGAGCGCCTGGTACGGAACCATTATCAAATTGAGTAGATCCGTAGAACATGTAAAATCCGCTTGTGGGAGCTGTAAATCTTCCATTCCCGGTGTTTAATGCATTGTTTGTATTGAGTACCGTTCCTTGAGGGTAATTAATTTCTTGTGTAATAAAAGGGCCGTTACTTGCAGTGAGGGATTGTCTGGTAGTGGTGCTTACCGTAGAAAAAGCATATGTGGAAGCTATTGGCGGTAGATTACCGGAATTTGAAAGTAAAATAAGCTCCCATGTTGTACCGGTAGTGGCTCCTTTGCTTATAAAAAATGCATAATAACCAGGTGGAACATCAATTGATGCTACACCGGCCCCGCTTTGATTATCTATTAATTCGGTTCCGTCAGCAGTAATGGAAAGCTGGGCAGCTCCCGTGTTTTTGAAATGGTAAGTTCTTCCTATGAAGTTACCCGCTCCGCTTATTGCAGAAGGTAGGGTTAATGTTCCATTGCTATTTCCGTTATAAGCAATGTAATAATCATTAGTACCAACAGAGCCACTTGCCGAAACAGATCTGTATGTTGCGGCGAATGAGCCGTTCACAGTAAGCTGACTTCCGGGATCGGGAGTGTTAATGCCTATATTACCGGTTTGTGAATAGGCAAACATGCTGTTTAGCATCACAAATAAGATGAAAGGAAATGATTTTTTTTTCATAAAAAAAATATAAGATGTTGAAAATGACTCAGATTAATTTTGAAACTTTACAAAATCCAAATAAAAAGTAGGATTTCCCATATTGAAAGCGGTAGGTACAACAGCATTTGTTTTCACAGCGTAAATAGGATAGGTTCCTGGTGAAGAAAAATAAAGTACGCGGTTTTGATCTCGCGGAGATAGCATTTGAAGATCTGCAACATTGCAATATGTTCTCCAAATATCACCAATTCCGTTAATATAAAACGAGTAATCATTACAGTTTGATTGTATTGTTAATCCTGAACGGAAAAAATACCATCCTTTTGCGGGTATTATTACTGAGATTCCTGTTATCAGACCACCTCCGCCTATTGATCCTGTGTAAGGATTTACCAATGTCCCGCTATAAGACGTCCAGTTGTTTGCAAATGCTGTTGTGGTGGTAGATGACCAAGAAGCTAAACCATTAGCATCACTGGTTAATACATAGCCGAATTGCTGTGTGCCGTCTTTGATCTGTAGAGCGCCATTTGTTGTGCCATTATCAATTACAATTTTGGCGGTTGCAGCCTCCACAGGAACAGTAGTTGTGCCTACCAAAACTTTCCCGGTTCCGTTTATGCTTAGGTTATTTCCTGCTGTGACAATATTGGTAGCCTGAGAAAGTGTACCTCCTAATTTTACATCTCCCCCTGAAATAGTGATTCCATTACTTGATGTTATAGAATTGGCGGTATTATTATTTCCAGTTATTATTTCCCATGTGTTTCCTACGCCTGTGAGTCCTGTGCTGATTAATTGTATACTCTGGTTTGAAGGTACTGAGGTATTTGTGCTTCCATTAATAGTTTCAGAACCGGCAGAATTTACTGTTATTGTAAAACTTGTATTATTCTTGATTGTATACATACGTCCTTTGAAATTTCCCTCTCCAATAATTGCAGAAGGAAGGTTAAATACAGCGTTTGATGTACCATTATAAGACACATAGAAATCTGTTGCAGACAAATTGTAAGGAGTAGTGATTATAGAGCTGTATTTGGCGGCCAAAGATCCGTTAATATCCATTGTAGATCCCGGATTTTCGGTATTTACTCCGATATTTCCTGCTTGCGCAAAGGCAATACAATAACCTAGCAGTCCTGTTACCTGCCATACTTTTGTGAGATTTTTAGACATTTCTTTATTTTTAAGAGCTTAGATTTTTATTCAATTAAATATTTGTGATTCACCTAAAGATCATTCAAAAGTTTTCTGGTTATATATAGTTAGTTTATAATTGAAATATTTGTATTTTGGTTAATTATATTCATTATATTAACAAATATTAATAGTTTATATTTAATTATAGTGTAAAATTATAGAATTTATTCTGCAAGAAATAATGTATCTTGTAGAATAAAATAAAGGTTGATGTAGAAAATTTTCTACAACATGTGAATTATAGTGTAATCAGTTACACTAAGAAATATAAATTTGGTAGAGCTTGATAAGATCTGCCAGGTTGTTGGTTTTTAATTTGGTATGAATCCTTTTTTTGTATGTGCTAATAGTAGGCATTTGAATTCCCATTTTATTGGAGATTTCTAAGTTGCCATTTCCATTAACCATTAAAATAAAAATTTCGTATTCTCGGGTAGATAAATTTTTTATAGCATCCAAAGGAGACTCTTGAAACAACTGATTGATAATATTAGAAGGATAATAATATCCATCAGAAAATATCTTTTTTACGGCATCTGAAATCTCGTCTGATTTACTGAGTTTACTGATATACCCGTTAGCTCCCTCTTTTATATACTGTACAGCAATTTCTTCTTCATAGGCAGAGAAAATTAATATTTTGATATTAGAATCTGCCGCTTTAATTTCTGTAATCATTTTTTTGTTTTTACTTTCCGGCATATTAATATCCAGAATCACAAGGTCATATTTTTGCTTGGAGATCTTTTCCAGTGCCTTTGGATAATCCTCCGCCACATCAATCACTACATCTGGAATTCTTGATTCTAAAATCATACTGGTTCCCACGAGTACTATATCATGATCATCGGCAATAAGAATATTTTTAGTCATCTTTTTTATTTTTTAAAATCAGTTTGAAGGAAGTACCCTGTAATTTATTTTTTGTGAAAACAATTTTACCTTGAATCATTTGTAATAGCTGTAATACAAGATGGAGACCCATTCCATATTTTTGCAATAATAGTTTTTCGTTTTCAATATTATCCTGAAGTCTTGTATAATATTCTATTTTCTTTTCATCCATCCCAATCCCGGTATCTGTTATTAGTAAGATGATGTTTTCTCCTTCCAAAGTGTTCTCTATTGTTACGGAGCCATTTTCTGTATATTTTACAGAATTATCAATCAGATTATGGATAATCGCAGAGAGTATATTTTTGCTGATCCATGTTAATAGGGATGGGTCTACATTATTATTGATGACTGTATTGTTGTTTTCTGCTATTTCATTGAAAAGTATTTTTTTCTCTTCAATAAGTTGATATAAAGAATAAAGTTCTGTTTTATCTGATCTGTAATGGGAATATATGTCAGCATATTCCTTTAAAGTAATGGTGAAATTATATAATTGATCTGAAGATTTGTAAACAGAATTAAGAATTTTTTTGATTCGTTGTTCATTAAAATCATTTTTATCTAAAACTTCTTTTGTAGTCATCGCAATGAATTTTACCGGAGTTGTGATGTCATGGGAGATGGTACCAATGAGTTTCTTTTGTTGTTCAATCTCTTTATGAAGTTTTGTTTTTGTGATCTCTAATTTTTCTACTGTATCAGAGAGGCTTTTGGTACGGGAATTTACAATTTCTTCCAGCTCATGGTTTTTCATTTTCAGAAAATGTATCCGCCATCTTATCAGGAAATATATAAGGAATAATATAATGATAAACGTAAATATTTTGAACCATAAAGTCTGATAAAAATAAGGCGGAATAATGATATTGACTTTTTTATAGATAAATTTTCCTTTATTGGAAACAAGCATTTTCACTACAAAAGTATGGTTTCCATAACCAAGGTTTGAAATGGAGAATTTACCATCTTTCCCAATCGGTTCCCATTTTGCATTGGGAGTTCCACTAAGTTTTGCTTCTATCACAAGGTTGTCCGGATTAGAATAGTATGGTACATCAATGAAAATATCTACACGATTGGATTCTTGTTTTAAATATAAATTTTCTTTGAAATATTGTGGCTTGTTGTCAATTTCAGCTCTTTCTATGTAAATATTTTCAGGGTAATAAATGTTTACCTTTAAAGGGTTAAAGAAAATTAGTCCATTTAAAGAAGGAAGTACAAACTCTCCATTTTCTAATCTACCGCCGCAAATATTGGTTCCACCGTTGAATTCATTTGTATTAAAACCAGAGTCTTTTGAAAAACGATAATAATAGACCTTTGATTTTTTATTTTGGGCATACTGTAAAAGTTGCCTCTCAGAAACTCTGTAAAGACCATTATTGGTAGGGATCCAAAAAAAACCGTTGGTATCTTCTAAAATAGTATGCGATGAAGAAATATTGTTATTTTTATCATAGGGCATCTTGATTAACCGGTCGTTTTTCAATAGATAAAATCCTTTTCCTAAGGTCATTATCCAGAAGTTTCCATCTTTTGATTGTACGATATTTCTTATAAATAACTCACTTTTTCCAGTTAAGTTATAGATTTTATTGGTCTCTAACGATACTTTATAAAGTGCTTTTGCTGTTCCTACGAGTACCTGATTCTGATTGAATTTTATAAGTTTTGTCGGTTCATTATTGATGAAGATCTTTTTTCTTGAATATTTGAAAGATTGATTTTTGTAGATGGTAAGTATTCCTTTATATTCCGGATGTTTATTAATTTTAAGTTCCGAAAACAGAGCATAATAATTATTTTGATCAAAAAAGAAATCCTTTAAAAGAAGTTTTTTAATAGAAACAGTGTTTTTGTAAAAAGATGCTTTTTGGTAGATTATTATATCATTTGCCTTTTGTGTGATAATGTTTCCGGAATGATCATAAGTTAAAAAGAAGGGATTTGCATTTTTAAATTTTTTATCGTCTACAAAACCTTTTCGGTTATAGATTTCTCCAAAAGGAGTAATTACAGAAGAAGAGTTGAAGGGAAGGATAGAATAGAAATTAGATTCAGGTTTTGAAGGTGGTCTTGTTACGGTTGTGAAATCAGTTAAACTAATAATTTGTAATCCATCTATACTACTTCCAAGATAAAATTTTTTGTAAGATTTATCGTAATAAGCGCTGATGAAGTTTTCATCTTTAACTTTGTTTAGATGAAGTAAACTGGATATTTTTAATTCTTCTTTTTCATAATTGCAGGTATAAATTGTATTTTTATTTAAAATAAAGACCTGATTGTTAACTTGGCTCCATAAAATTTTGGTTTTAGCACTCATGAACGAAGGTAGATGATAAGAACCAGTAATCTTGCCTTTCTCTATTTTTATTATTTTTTTTGCTTGAAAATCTACATAAAATAACATTTCATTGATAGCAAAGACTCTCGGAGTGTTATTATAGAGCGTTTTAATTTTTAAATTTTCTTCTGATTTTGATTGAGAATCAACGTATGTTAAACTATTTTCTTTCAGATAATATCTACCCTGTTTAAAATTCATATAAAAATTAATTGGAGTAGAGGAAGCATAGCTGAAATTAGAACAATAAAGGAGATAATGACTATTGTTTTTAATAAGAAAAGTTGAGAAATTTTTTAATGGCTTTTCTACTTTCGCAAATTTTGAGTGGATTAAAACTGCTTTTTCAAAATCTCCTGTAGTGTAAATACTGTCTTTTTCAGGGTATCCATAAAAATAAGTAAAACGTTGGCTGGCTAGGGGAAAGTTTTTGTACACTAAAAAATTAGTACCATCATATCTTACAATCCCATTTTCAGTGGTGAGCCATATGAAACCATATCTATCTTTTATAATGTCTTTTACACTGTTTTGAGGGAGCCCATTATCAGTATTGTATAGCTGAATATTGTATTTCTGGCTATAAGTTGTAAAAAAGAAAAATAGAAAACATAGGAAGAGAATAGTTCTTTTCAATATATATTGTTTTAATAATTCTACAAAGGTATTATTGAATAGGTAATAATTAGAACTGATTATGATTTTTTTATTTTAATAAATTCATGACAAAAATATGTTAAAGTATTTTATTTCAGCGGGTTAATTTGGCAGCTGCAAAAGTGTTTGTTATAAATATCCTATGTCACCAAAAATTACAGGAGTGGATCTTTAAAAGCCAATTGATAATTTAAAATAATGGAAAATGAGTCTAAAAATTGACGTCTTTTTTTATTATGAAACTCATACTAAAATCACTATCTTTGCAAACCTTTAACGAGCAATAAGTCAAAAGCTATTTGCTAAAAGCTAAGAATATATGAAATGTGGAATCGTAGGCTTACCGAATGTTGGTAAATCAACTCTTTTTAACTGTTTAAGCAACGCAAAAGCTCAATCAGCAAACTATCCTTTCTGTACAATCGAACCGAATTTGGGAACTGTTTCAGTACCGGATCACAGATTGTTTGAGTTGGAAAAATTGGTAAAGCCTGAGAGAGTTTTACCTGCAGTTGTGGAGATTGTAGATATTGCCGGTCTTGTAAAAGGAGCGAGCAAAGGAGAAGGTTTAGGAAACCAGTTCTTAGCAAACATCCGCGAGTGTGAAGCGATTGTTCATGTGTTGAGATGTTTTGAGAATGGAAATATCATTCACGTTGAAGGTTCTGTAGATCCTTTAAGAGACAAAGAAATTATTGATATAGAACTTCAGTTGAAAGACCTTGAAGTAGTAGCAAAAGCAGTTGAGAAAGCTAAAAAATTCATCAAGTCTGGAAAGAAAGATGATATTTTAACTTATGAAACCCTTCAAAAGCTTGAGAAATTTATCGAAGACGGTAAAAATGCAAGAGAGTTTCCTATGGATGATTTTGCAAAATCAATTATTGATGATGTTCAGCTTTTAACAAACAAGCCTGTATTGTACGTTTGTAATGTAGATGAAAATTCTATCAAAAACGGAAACGAATGGATCGCTAAGATCGAGGAAATGGCTAAAAATGAAGGCGCTGAAGTTGTTGTTTTAGCAGCACAGATTGAAGCAGACATCAACGAATTAGAGACTTTTGAAGAAAGAGAGATTTTCCTTGATGAGCTTGGACTTACTGAGCCTGGTGTAAACCGTTTGATTAGAAAAGCATACGATTTATTAAAGCTTCAAACGTATTTTACTGCTGGAGTAAAAGAAGTAAGAGCTTGGACAATCGGACAAGGATGGACTGCTCCTCAAGCTGCTGGAGTAATTCACACAGACTTCGAAAAAGGTTTCATTCGTGCAGAAGTAATCAAATTTGATGATTATATGACGTATGGTTCTGAGGTTAAAATTAAGGAAGCTGGAAAGCTTGCTGTGGAAGGTAAAGAATATATCGTGAAAGACGGAGACATTATGCACTTCAGATTCAACGTATAATAAGAGAATATTAAAGTTAGTTATAAATGAAAAACGCTTCCAATGTATTTTGGGAGCGTTTTTTGCATTCCATCGGAAAATCTTTTACCTATGAAATTTTTATATTTTTTTGTTTTTGCATTATTTTTTTCATGTACGAAAAGTTTAGAAGATAGATGTTTTATTAAAGAAGGAGAACAGTTTTTTGAAGGTTATGTGCAGGAAGATCCTTTTACAGTAAAACAAATTTTGTATAAAAAACCTGATTATCTTGAAATTATTAATTTGAGAAAATTTAGAAATTTTAAACAAGATAGTTCAGAATATAGAAGTAACGTTTACAATCTTGAAGCAAATGAAAAATATTGGAAAGATCAGAAAGTAATATTTGCTGATTTTGATAAATACTTTTTCGGACAATTTGAGTATTCATTTAAACAAAACGATGGAAATATAAAATATGCTTTAGGAAGAAATGGTTTAGGGTATTGGCTCTTGGAAATTAAAAATAATCAACCTTCTGCTTATTTTTTAGGATTAAGTTTTAACCATTATTATTTTAATAAGATTCAAGATAAACCTATTGTAAAAGATGGATTCTTTCAGATTGAAGGGAGTTTAGTGGAACTTATGAAAATGCCTAGGCGAAATGATTATACTGCGCTTGAAGATGGAAAATTATTCAAAATAAGTTTAAAAGAATTAATTAAAGATTCTGATAAAGATGGTTTTAATGATATTTTTGAAACAAGTTTTGGGCTTAATCCAAATAATAAGGATACAGATGGAGATGGAATTAATGATTTTAAAGATCATAATCCACTTTTTAAATCTGAGAAAAACAAATTTACAGGTTTGTATGAAGATTTGCTTTCACAGCATTTGGGATTTGTAAAAGATAAATTAGATAAAATACCTTATTTTATTGTACCATATGAAACTGACTGTGATTATTTTCAAAAGGTAAATCCTGAAGCTAAAGTTTTGATAATGTCCTTAAGTAAAAATAAACAGCCATATTATGTGAGAGTAACTGATATTTTTAATGGAGGATATTCTAAAATTCAAAAGGATAAAACAAATCTCGAAAAATTTTATATTAATGAATGGGGAAGCGGTTCTACAAACGATTATTCTGTCGAATATAAAAATGGAAAATGGATTTTTAACTTAATTGGTGGCACAGTTTCTTAAAATAAAAATACCGCTCAAAGCAGAGCGGTATTCATTTTGAAAATATAATATTTTAACTACGGTAATATTTCAGGGCGACATACCTTTTGTGCACAAGACATTGAAATCGTTGTACAGCCATTTGGGTCTGGAGAAGGTTCACAAGGAAGGCTTGGACAAAAAACAGGCTGCATGCAATCTAGCATACCTCCGATAATGGTTCTTAATTGCTTTTTATTTAATTTTTTTCCTTTTTGTAAAGTTTGATTTTTCATAGTAATTGATTTTTAGTGAGTTAGTTACTAACGAAGTTATGAAAATATTTAATCATATATCACTTAATAAAGAAAAAAATAATTAATGATTGAAAAATTTATATTTGAAACTCAATTCTATAAAACTTCATATATTTGAATTGTACAAATCATAGATCATGGAAAAAATTGCACATGCTTCTTTGGAAGATTTTTATAAAGAAATGACGGCCAAGCTTGGAAAAGACCTCGAAAGTATCTTTCCTAAAGGTCTTCACAAAGATATAGGTCACTTCAATGTTTTCGATATTGCCCAAACAATTGAAAAAATTAAGATGACTTCTGAAATGCCTTATAACAGAAGAAAGTATTATAAAATAAGCCTTATCCGAGGAAAAAACAGAGCAGAATACGCAGATAAAGTCATTCAGATTAAAAATAATGCTTTGTTGTTTGCAACGCCTAAAGTTCCTTATCATTGGGTTCCCGAAGATCCCGATCAGTCCGGAAGTTTCTGTGTTTTTACGGAAGATTTTTTCATTAAAAATAATTCTAGAAGTTCTCTTGAAGACTTGCCAATCTTTCAGCCCGGAAATATTCCTTTATTTGAAATTGATGATGAATTGGCCAACGAGATCGAGCAGCTTTTCACCAAGATTAAAAAAGAAATTGCTTCAGATTACCTATTTAAATACGATCTCATTAGAAATTATGTAGTAGAGCTTATTCATTATGGTCAAAAATTACAACCGGCTACAAAGCTGTCTACTTCCAGTGATGCATCATTAAGAGTGGTTACTTTGTTTATAGAACTGCTTGAAAGGCAATTTCCCATAGAATCTAATGAACAAAGATTGCAACTTAAAACGGCAAAAGATTATGCTGACAGGTTAGCAGTTCATGTGAATTATTTAAACAAGAAATTAAAAGAAAATACAGGGAAAACAACAACTGAATTTATTGCAGACCGAATGATTCAGGAAGCAAAAATATTATTAAAACAAACAAAATGGAATGTCTCAGAAATTTCTTATGCATTGGGATTTGAGGAGATCGCTCACTTTTCAAACTTCTTTAAAAGGAAAACAACTGTTACGCCGTTAGAATTTCGTTCGTGATTTGAATTTTGCAAATATCAGATTGATTCAAGCAAATACATCAATCATAAAATACCGCAACTTTGTCTCATTAAAATAATGAAAAAAATGGATACACAAACAAAAATCGCATTAGTAACCGGTGGAAGCCGTGGATTAGGAAAAAACTCAGCACTTAAAATTGCTCAGAAAGGTCTTGATGTCATCATTACTTACCGAAGCAATAAGGAGGAAGCAGATAAAGTAGTGGAAGAAATTCAGGCATTAGGAAGAAAAGCAGTTGCTTATCAATTAGATACAAAGGATGTTAAAAGTTTTGATGCTTTCGTAAAAACAGTTGGTGATCATTTGGAAGAAAATACAGGAAGCAGAAACATTGATTTTTTAGTTAATAACGCTGGAACAGCTTTATACGCACCAATTTCAGACGTTACAGAAGAACAGTTGGATGATGTGATAGATATTCATTTCAAAGGAGTGTTTTTCTTAACGCAAAAGTTTTTGCCTTTTGTTAATGACGGAGGAGGGATTGTAAATGTTTCTTCAGGATTAGCAAGATTTGCATTACCGGGATCTTCTGTATACGGATCTATAAAAGCTGGAGTTGAAATGTTGACAAAATACATGGCGAAAGAATTGGGTTCAAGAAAGATCAAAGCCAATGTTGTTGCTCCTGGTGCTATAGAAACTGATTTTGGAGGTGGTAGAACGAGAGATGACAAACAGATGAATGATATCATTTCAAGCGTTACAGCATTAGGTAGAGCAGGTTTGCCGGATGATATTGGTGGAGTAGTGGCTTTCTTGTGTACAGAAGATGCCCGTTGGATCAACGGACAAAGGATTGAGGCTTCTGGAGGAATGTTCTTATAACATTGAATAAATTTTATAACATTTAATAAAATAAGAGAGCCTCAATTGAAGCTCTCTTTTTTCTCTCGCAGATGTAGCAGATAACGCAGATTTTGAATACAATCATATCTGCTTAATCAGCCAAATCTGCGAGAGATTTTAAAGTTATATAGGATTGTCAGTTTTTTAACGAAACTAAAATAAATACTGAAAAAGGATATTAATAAATTAAGTTAGTTCAGTTGAAGCTCTCTTTTTATTTAGCAAATAACGTAGATTTTTTAACACAATCATCTGCTTAATCCGCTAAATCTGCGAGAGATTTTTTAATATTATAATTTCGACAAATTCTCAATCGCCCTCTCCAGAGTTTCCTGTTTTTTAGCAAAACAAAGACGAATTACATTTTCATTCAGCTTATTTTTATAGAAAGAAGAAAAAGGAACACTGGCTACTTTGTGAGTAATGGTTAATTCGCTAGCAAAATCAAAATCATTTTTATCTGAAATTTTATCATATTTCAAAGCTTGGAAATACGTTCCTTCACAATCCAGCAACTCAAAAGATGTATTGGCTAAACCTTGTCTTATAAAATCTCTTTTTTCTTGAAAGAATTGATTCAGATGATTGTAGTGATCATCATTTTTCATGTATTCAGCCAAAGCCAACTGAATCGGAGTATTCACACAAAAAACATTGAATTGGTGTACCTTTCTGAATTCATCTGTCAACGCTTTTGGTGCTGCACAATACCCAACTTTCCAGCCCGTAACATGGAAAAGTTTTCCAAAAGAGGCTACCAAAAGACTTCTTTCTTTTAGCTCTGGATATTTACTGATGCTTAAATGTTGTTTTCCATCAAAGACAATATTTTCATACACTTCATCACTTAAAATCAATATCGAAGTATCTTTTACAATAGAGATCAATTCCTGAATATCGTTTTCCTTTAATATCTTTCCTGACGGATTATTCGGATTGTTAAGAATGATCATTTTTGTTTTTTCACTCACCAATCCTTTAACTGTATTCCAGTTGATTTCATAATCAGGCGCTTTCATTTCAAACCGTTTTACAATTCCTCCGAAAAGCTCTACCGTAGGTTCATAGCAATCATAAGCAGGTTCAAAGATAATGACTTCATCCTCTTTTTTAATGAACGTTGCAATGGCGGTGAAGATAGCCTGAGTTCCGCCTGCTGTAACTGTAATTTCTGAATCCGGATGATAAGTGGCCTGATGGCTGTTTTCTATTTTTCTCGCGATTTCTTCCTTTAAACCTATCATTCCGCCTAAAGGTGCATATTGATTAAAGCCTTTTTTTATAAAATGATCTACGTGATTTAATAACTCAGGATCTGGCATGAAATCGGGAAATCCTTGTGATAAATTGATGGCTTCATTTTCGTTGGCCAATTGGGTCATCTGGCTGAAAATGGTAGTACCTACATCAGAAAGTTTAGAAAGAGGAAGTTGTATCATTGAATGAAATTTTTACTTACATCGAATTTAATTTATTTTTTGCAATTCATACTGATAATTCTAAAAAAAGACTATCCGTATTAGGATAGTCTTCATTATTGTAATATTGTGTCTGTTTACTTAGAGATGATCAGTTTTTGAGAACTGGTTTTTCCGTTTGATTTTATTTCAACAATATAATTTCCCTGGATCAGTTTTTCAGTATTCAACTTAATACTTTGACGACCGCTATCAAGGTTTTCAGATTTTTCAAGTACTATTTTTCCGGAAACATCCATCACTCTTACAGATAGAGTTTCTTTTTTAGAAAGAGTAGTTTGTACTTCTACAAAACTTTTTGCAGGATTAGGAACCAGAAAAACTTCTTTTTGTTCTGCTTGGCTCAATTCCGCTTTGGAAATAGCTTCTAACTGAGGAATAGGTGATGTTAGATCAAGGCTAGAATCATTTTTTGTCGCCAGACGATCTTTTGTGTAACAGAAAGTAAAACATTTCATGCATATTACTTTTTTCTCTCTAGACTCAGTTACGCATACCGTATATGTTCCCGGATTAGCATAATTGTGAGATAAAGTTGATATGATGTAAGGTTGTGTAGCAGTTCCGTCACCCCAGTTTACAGTATATGTACTTCCAGGATTTCCAGGTGTAGAAACAAGGATAGGATTAAGCAAAGTAAGATTGGCTGTAGAGGCACTTGATGTTGTATTGAAAGAAGTTTCAAGTTTGAAATCTGCCGTACAGCCATCACAAGATTTTACACAAATATTATCATAATACACTCTTTCGCTTGGGCTAGATGTATAATCTGGAGACACCATTACCGCGGTAGAATTATTCATAACATTATTGAAATCTGCACACGTCATGCCGGCAGGCATTGTCCAGGTTCCTTCAGAGTTACTAGGAAGAACACCTCCTACACAATTGGCGATAGGCGCACGTACTCGTACCCAGCCACTGTTAGGTGTTACGGTAATATTTGCTACAAAAGAAATAATCTGGCTTCCTGCCATAATGTGAATGGTAGGATGAATTGGCGCACCATAACCACCGTCTTTTTCAAGATAAAAATCGAAATAAAGACATTGTCCTAAAAATCGTTGCCCCAAACTTTTAAAATCTGAAGGATTAATATACCACGAACCGCCAGATTTATCATCCAATATAATATACTGCGTTCCATCTAATGGGTTCGGGCTACCGCTGGAAACACCCACTTGCCCGTTAGGATAGGGAGCTGGAGTCCACAATCCGGGAGGATTATTGGGATCATTAAAATCTGAACATGGAGCCTGTGCATTGAAAAGACATCCTAATAAAACGAATAATGTTAAAAAATACATTCTTACCATAATCTAACATTGATTTTATGCATCAAAAATCAACAAAAACTTTAAGGATTAATATTTTATGATTTAGTTTTATAAAAGTAGATGGATATTCAGTATCATGGTATGGAGGACTAACAAGTGTTGCGTTCTCACTAATAAGTGTAGATTCATTTCTCTTAAATGTGACTTAGTTTGGGTTTTACTGATCTTCTCAATAGCTAAAAATAAAAATGCCCTGCAGTTATCTACAGGGCATATTGGAAATCAAATCGGATTGATTTTTAATTAGGATTAGTCGGTTTCACGGGTTTTAAAATATTCCACATAGAGCATACACTTACACAAGTTTGTACCAAAACAAAATCACCTGCGTAATCATTGCCGCAGTAGCATGAATATCCACCGCTTACTGATTTTAGCTCTTCTCGGGATAATTTCTTTACGTTTTTCATAATAGGTTTGAATTAATTTTAGATTTCAAAAATATTCTGAACAGTAAGTATTCCCAATCAGGAATGAGTAAGTGTGCCTGTTTTTCTAGTAAGTGTAATTTAATCCGGATGTTCTATTTTATATAAAAAGTCATTTTTTTTACGAACAGAAACATCCAAAATAGAATTGTCCGTCATCACCACCTGTCCGCCTTTGCCTTTCAGGTATTCTTTTAAATGAATAAGATTGATCAGATGTTTATGATGGATTCTGAAGAAATTATGTTCCGAAAGATGTTCTTCAAAATCATGTAATGTTTTAGATACAATGATTTTAGTTTTATCGGTGAGATAAAATGTAGTATAGCTGGAATCGGCTTCACAGCGGATGATATCAGTAATATTGGTGAGTCTAAACCCTTGCAGTGTAGGAAGACTGATCTTGTTTTTATGAGAATATTGAGCAGAAGAAGATCCTTTGTTTTTTTTGATGTTATCTAAGGCTTTACGTACCGCAATAATGAAATCAATTTTTTTGATAGGTTTTAAAAGGTAATCTGTGGCGCCATTTTTTATCGCCTGAATGGCGAAATTTTCAAATGCGGTAATAAATATGATTTGAGAATCAATCTCCCTGAATTTCGATAAAAGATCGAAAGCGGTACCATCTTTCAGCTGTATGTCCAGAAAAAGAATATCGGGGGTGTTTTTGGTTAGATGAATATAAGCCTCCTCAACACTCGATGCCTGAAATGAGATTTGAATGTCCGGAAACTCGTTTTCTAATAAAAGAGAAATATAATCTCTCCCGTCTTTTTCGTCATCAATGATGCAGACTTGTGTTTTGGTTTTCATAGGGCGTTATATATAGTTTAATTTGAGTTCCTGGTTTTTGTTGGGTATCCTGAAGATTATTGATTTCTAAAATAATATGAGTGTCAAAAAGTTGTTTGAAGGTTTCAATTCTTTTTTGCGATAATTTTACTCCAAAAGAATTGGCTTTTCCCATGGATTCAGATGTATTGTTGATTCCTACGCCATTATCTTCAATCGTTATGCAAAGTGAAGAATCAATATGATTAAATGAAATATCAATAATTCCTTTCCTGTCTTTCAGATTGGCAATTCCATGTTTTAGGGCATTTTCAGCAAAAGGCTGTATCAATAAAGAAGGAATGATCCAGTTTTTATCTACTTTTTCAGAAACGGTAATCTTGTATTCAAACTGGTCTTTTAAGCGCAGTTTTTCCATATTTAAATATAAAGATAGATACTCGATCTCTTCACTGATTGGCATAAAGGTTTTCTCTGAATAATGAAGTGTTTTTCTGATCATGTGTGAAAAAATATCAAGATAATTTTCCGTTTCCTGATAATCTTTTTTATAGAGTAAAAACTGAATAGAATTAAGACAATTGTAAATAAAATGAGGATTGATTTGCGCTTTTATAGCTTGAAGTTCAAGCTCGGCAATTTTCTTCTCATAGTAAAGATTTTCTAGTTTCTTATTTCGCTTTTTTTGAAAATACAGGTTGATAAGAAGGAAAATAACGGTGGCAAATACCAAAATTGAAAAAACTTTAAACCACCAGGTTTGCCAGAATTTAGGCTTAATTTCGAAAGCCACATCAGAAGAAATATAAGATTGTTTGCCATTATAGCCCAGTCCGAAGACTTTAAATATATACTGTCCGGGTGGAATCGTATTAAAGGTAATAATGGGTGAATTGCTGATTTGCCAATTCTCATTTAAACCTTCGACCTTATATTTATAATTGATTTTTCCTTGCGAAGTATAATCAGGGAAACTTAGATTAAAACTTATATTGTTATTCGGCGTTTGCCCTATAAGGTGTTGTTGAGTATTAAAAAACTCTTTGTTGCCAATGTTGACTGAGTTGATTATTACTTTTTTATGAATGAATTTTTGTTGAGTAAAAAGATCATGAATGGGAAGAACACCCAATCCTTTTGAAGTTCCTACATAAACGGTATCATTTTTTATTACGCATCCTGCCACCACATTGGAAGGCAGTCCGTCTGTCTGAGTGAAATTATTAATTTTAAAATGCTTTTCTTTTATTTCAATCCTGCAAAGTCCTGAATTTGTACTTGCCCAAAAGGTATGATCATTTTCAACTTCTATTTTTTTGATCTGGCTGGTCGGCAGTCCATCTTTTTCTGTGATTTTTCGTGTAATCCCTTTATTGTTAAATAGAATGATTCCGTTGAGATTAGTAGCTCCTATATATACATTTTGCTTGAGTTTTTTAAGGTCGGTAAAATAGTATCCTTCTAAGAAAATAGTTTTCTTTTTGGTGTTACTATTCAGTTTGTAGAGGTCTTTAAAGCTCCCGACAAAAATACTGTCCTGATGATAAGGCAAAGCATTATACACTCTTTCTTTCAGGATTTCGGTGAAGGTTTTGTTGAGGTAATGATACACAGTCAGGTCATTACTGGTACAAAGAAGAACAGAATTCTCAGTGTATGGAATGATATTTTTAATATTACATTCCCGTAAAATTTCTTTTTTCCTGGTAAGGATATTATACTGAATAAGGTTTAAACTCAGTCCAAAAATAACGGTGTTTCCTTTTGCATAAATTGCTTTGTGCTCAATTTTTCGGTTTTTCTCAAGGACGATATTTTCTATCTTTTTTGAATTGAAAATTCCGCTTTTAGCTTCATTGTATCCTAAAATAATAGCGTTGTCATTTTTAGCAATAGCTGTAATATATCCCGAATTATTTTTAATGGGTAGATGAATATAATTTTTAAAAAACCGATCGCCGATAAAAAGGATCCCATTGTTTCGAGTAGAAAACCACGCATTATTATCTTTATCCATCATGATATCATTGATAATATAATCGTCTAAAAGTCTGGTAGGAGTAGAAAGTTTTAACTTATCCAATTCTAGTAAAGATTCTTTGAAATATAAAGAGCCTCCTTTCTCCAGACAAAGCCAAATTTTGTAATTTTTATCTACAATCATCTGGTGAATATTTTCATCGATGGTATATGACTGAAGTTTTTTAAAATGATAATTATTCTCTCTTTTATAGATGTCTATTGTTCTTTTATGCCTGAAAATAAAATAATCTCCTTTTCTAAAAATGGCGGTGCCTTTTGTAGAGGGAATATTACAAGACGTCGTTGTTTTGTTGATGATATGGTAAGCCTGTATGTTTGTCTTTTGGTCAGAAAGATAGAGGAGATGGTTTGCCGGGTCAAAACCAAATACATAATTCGTGATATTTGGGTTATTCTTAAAATATAAAGGGATGGTACTTACTTTTCCGTTTTTATATTGGTACATATTTTTCGGATTGTAAGTCGTGTAGATAATGAGAGATTCTTTGTCGATATAAATGTCCGGATTATGTCCAAACTGTATTTTTCTGAGCTCTTTATTGGTGTCAGAATTAATGATTTTACCATTTTTAAGATAAGCAAAATCATTCAAAAAAGGATTGATGAAAATTTCACCGTTTGATAAAGGGTAACAGGCTAAAACATCAATGTTTTTAAGGCCGTCTTTTTTATTATATTGTTTAAATTCTTTTCCGTCAAATCTAAATAATCCGTTATCACTTCCTACCCAAATAAATCCATTATTGTCCTGGCTCAACCTGTATGTGTAAGAACTGTTTAACCCATTTTCTTCACTGTAATTTACCAATCCCGGAATTTGGGCCGGGAAAAATGTGGAAAAGAAAATTATAAATGAAATTAAATAAAGTATAGTTGGTTTTTTCACATTATATTGAATAATACTGTAAATATATAGTTTGATTCATAATATTACAATACATACATGAAAATCTTTAAAAAACGAATTGAAAAAATTCGGATAATTTTGTCCAATTTCGTACTTTTGTATGTTTGCTGAAATAATATATGTCACAAGAAATAAATCCAATCTATTCCGAAGATAATATCAGAACCCTCGATTGGCAGGAGCATATTCGTTTACGTCCCGGAATGTATATCGGGAAGCTAGGAGATGGCTCATCTGCTGATGACGGTATTTACATTTTGCTTAAAGAAATCCTGGACAACTCTATCGATGAGTTCAGGATGAAGTCGGGTAAAAGAATTGAAATAAAAGTGGATGACGGTAAAGTTGCGATCCGTGACTTTGGCCGTGGAATTCCATTGGGAAAAGTGGTAGACGCTGTTTCCAAAATGAATACCGGAGGTAAGTATGATAGTAAAGCCTTCAAAAAGTCGGTAGGTCTGAATGGGGTAGGTACGAAAGCGGTTAACGCCCTTTCAGAATATTTCCGTGTACGATCTTTCCGTGAAGGTAAAATGAAGATGGCCGAGTTTTCTCGTGGAATGATCACGGAAGACCATGAAGAAAAAGATACGTCAGACAGAAATGGAACCGAGATTTCCTTTGTTCCGGATGGAGAGATTTTCCTTCATTTTAAATACAGAAAAGAGTATATCGAAAGAATGCTCCGTAATTATGCGTATTTGAATCCCGGGTTGAAAATTATCTTTAACGGAGAAACATTTTATTCTGAAAATGGTCTTAAAGACTTATTGGAAGAAGAAGTGGAAAGCGAAATTCTTTATCCAATTGTTCACTTGAGAGATAATGATATTGAATTGGCGATTACCCATTCTGATAAATCTCAAACAGAAACCTATTTTTCATTCGTTAACGGACAAAATACAACACAGGGTGGAACGCACTTAAATGCTTTCCGTGAAGCGTATGTAAAAACGATTAGAGAATTTTTTAATAAGAATTTTGATGCTTCTGATATCAGAAAATCAATCATTGCAGCAATTTCCATTAATGTGGAAGAGCCTGTTTTTGAATCTCAGACGAAAACGAAATTGGGATCCAATGATATTGGACCAAATGGACCAACGGTAAGAACATTTATCATTGATTTCCTGAAAAGTAAATTAGATAATTTCTTGCATAAGAATCCTGAAATTTCAGAAGCTATTCAGCGAAAAATATTGATTTCTGAAAGAGAGAGAAAAGAGCTTTCCGGAATTCAGAAGTTGGCAAGAGAAAGAGCAAAGAAAGTATCTCTTCACAATAAAAAACTTCGTGACTGCAGACAGCATTATAACGATCAGAAGGCTGAAAGAAAAGGAGATACACAGATCTTTATTACCGAGGGAGATTCTGCATCAGGATCTATCACAAAATCCAGACAGGTAGAAACGCAAGCCGTATTTTCATTGAAAGGGAAGCCTTTGAACTGTTATGGTCTTACAAAGAAAGTGGTGTATGAAAATGAAGAATTTAATTTGCTTCAGGCCGCTTTAAATATTGAAGAAAGTCTTGAAGATTTAAGATATAATCAGGTTATTATTGCAACCGATGCCGATGTGGATGGGATGCACATTCGTTTGCTGATGATCACCTTCTTTTTACAGTTTTTCCCTGATCTTATTAAGAATGGACACCTTTATATTCTCCAAACACCTTTGTTTAGAGTAAGAAATAAAAAGGAAACAAGATATTGTTACTCAGAAGTAGAAAGAGTAAAAGCATTAAACGAGTTAGGTAAAAACCCTGAAATTACTCGATTTAAAGGATTGGGAGAGATCTCACCAGATGAATTCAAGCACTTCATTGGTAAAGATATTCGCTTAGAGCCTGTAGTGCTCGGCAGAGATCAGACAATAGAACAGTTACTGGAGTTTTACATGGGTAAAAATACACCAGACAGACAATTATTTATTCTGGATAATCTAGTTGTAGAAGATCCGGATATTGATAAAAAAGAAATATCAACTGAAGTATAGATGGAATAAAATTATAAGATAAAAGACAAATAACACCACACACCAAATAATAATATGAGATTAAGTAACCGTAACAAAGCTTCGGTATATAACTTTGTGAATACACTATTGATAATGGCCGTTCTAGTTGGGATTGCAGCTTTTCTTTTAGAAGAATACAGATTCAATGTATTAGGATTAGAAAGCTATTTATTACTGGTTATTCCTATTGCCTTATTAGTGGCTTTTTACTTACGAGGAAGACAGATTTTTGAATATGATAGTGATGGGGAAGCCCTGAATTTTAAAAACAAAAATATTGTTCCTTTTTTAGATAAACCATTAAGTGATGAATTCCCAAAATACAAACTGCTGAGCTATGAAATAATAGATATTTTCTTCATTAAAAGACTTTACATTACCATTTCAAGCAAAGTTAGTGGGTCTACCATGTTGAAATACGAGATTTCGTATCTCACAAAAAAAGAAATAACCGATTTAAAATTCTCTTTAAGCAAAGTAGTAAAAACTAATAACGAGAAAAAAGAGTTAAAAATAAAAAATGACAGAAGAACACTCTCATGAAGGTGAAAGCTTAAAAAAAGTTTCCGGTCTTTACAAAGATTGGTTCCTTGATTATGCATCATATGTAATTTTAGACAGGGCAATACCGTCTGTTTATGATGGTTTGAAGCCTGTTCAGCGAAGAATCATGCACTCCATGCGCGAGCTGGAAGACGGTCGTTACAACAAAGTAGCCAATATCGTTGGAAATACCATGAAATATCACCCTCATGGTGATGCGTCTATTACGGATGCCATGGTTGCCATTGGCCAAAAAGAGCTCTTAATAGATACTCAGGGAAACTGGGGGAATATCTATACAGGAGATTCTGCGGCAGCGGCAAGGTATATTGAAGCGAGATTAACGCCTTTTGCATTAGAAGTTGTCTTCAATCCGAAAACAACGGAATGGGCAAAATCTTATGACGGAAGAAATAATGAACCAATTGATCTTCCAGTAAAGTTCCCATTGCTTCTTGCTCAGGGAGTTGAAGGAATTGGTGTTGGACTTTCGACCAAAATTCTTCCCCATAATTTTAATGAATTAATTAATGCTTCTGTTGCCTATTTAAAAGGTAAAAAGTTTGAAATATTTCCTGATTTTTTAACCGCAGGATATTTAGATGTTTCTGAATACAACGATGGTCATAGAGGGGGGAAAGTAAGAGCCAGAGCGAGAATTACGCAGACGGATAAGCATACCTTAGTGATTACCGAGCTTCCTTTTTCTAAGAATACGAGTGATTTAATTGATTCGATCTTAAAAGCGAATGAAAAAGGGAAGATCAAGATTAAAAAAATTGAAGATAATACGTCTGATAAGGTAGAAATTCTTATTCACCTTCCTAATGATTCTTCGCCAGATAAAACGATTGATGCTTTATATGCATTTACTGATTGTCAGGTAACGATTTCACCGAATGCGTGTGTAATTGTTGGAGATAAACCGATGTTCCTGAATGTTTCTGAGATTTTAAGAATGAATACGGATCATACGGTTTCATTGCTTAAAAAAGAATTGGAAATTGAACTTCACGAGTTGCAGGAAAACTGGCATTTCTCTTCATTGGAAAGGATTTTCATTGAAAACAGAATCTACCACGACATTGAAGAAGTTGAAACTTGGGATGATGTCTTACTAACAATTGATAAAGGCTTAAAACCTCATACAAAACATTTGTTAAGAGCGGTAACGCAGGAAGATATTCTTCGATTGACAGAGATCAGAATTAAGAGAATTTCAAGATTCGATTTAGATAAATTTAAAGAAAATATTGCTGCTCTTGAAGGAAAGATAGAGTTGGTAAAACATAACTTGGCTCACCTTATTGCGTATGCGATTGATTATTATTTAAATATTCAAAAGAAATTTGGTAAGGATAGAGAAAGAAAAACGGAGCTTAGAATTTTTGATACCATTGATGCGAGTAAAGTTGCTGTGGCCAATGAAAAGTTCTATGCTAATTTTGAAGAAGGCTTCATTGGAACTTCTCTGAAAAAAGATCAGTATTTATTCGACTGTTCAGATATTGATGACATTATTACTTTCAGAAAAGACGGAAGTATGAAAGTCGTAAAAGTGGAAGCCAAAACTTTTATCGGAAAAGATATTTTGCATGTTGCCATTTTCAAAAAAAGCGATAAGAGAACGGTTTACAATATGATCTACCGTGAAGGAAGAGAAGGACCTTATTATATGAAACGTTTTTCTGTAACTGGGGTAACCAGAAATACGGATTACCCGTTAGCTTCAGATAAAAAATTCTCTGAAACACTTTATTTCTCTGCAAACCCGAATGGTGAAGCTGAAACGGTATCGGTGCTTTTAAAACCCAACCCAAGGATCAGAAAAAATAAAATGGATATCGATTTCTCAGAATTAGCCATCAAAGGGCGTGATTCTAAAGGAAATTTAGTAACCAAATATTCAATTAAAAAAATTGATCTTAAAGAAGAAGGCGTTTCTACATTAGCTCCAAGAAGAATTTGGTTTGATGATACGGTAAGAAGATTGAATGCAGACGGAAGAGGAACTTTACTCGGTAGCTTTAAAGGAGATGATAAAATTTTAATTGTCACAGGGAATGGAGAAGCTAAATTAATTTCTTTTGACTTAGGAAACCGTTTCGATGATGAATATCTGATCTTGGAAAAATGGAGACCTAATCAGCCCATCACCTGTATTTACTATGATGGCGAGAAGGAAATTTATTTTATCAAAAGATTCTTGCTAGAGAACAATACAAATGCACAGGCCTTTATGCCATCAGAGCATAATAAATCATTTATTGAAAATATAATTGTGGCCAATAATTGCACTGTAGAGATTGCATTTGCAAAAGACAAAGGAAAAGAACGTGATCCTGAAACCATTAATATCGATGAGTTTATTGCGGTGAAAGGAATTAAAGCTATTGGTAATCAGTTTACTAAATTTAAAGTAAAAACAATCAACGTAACCATTCCGGAACCTGAAGAGGAAGAGCCTGAAGTATATGAAGAACCTGAGAATACTGAAGGAACAGATGATGATGGAGGTGTGATCGGTGATTTATTTGATGCAGGAGAAACTGAAAGCGAATAGAATATAAAACCATGAAAAAAATTGTATTTCCTATGCTCATCTTTTTGATGGGCTTTTCCTGCAAAGAGAAAAAAGAGAAGACGACTGAAACAAAAACGGTGGAAACCAAAGTTGCTGACTCTGTTAAAACATTAGAGCCAGAAGAGTTCGTTGATTCAGAGCCTAGAAAAGAAGACACGGACTATGAAGTAATCAATAAAAAAGACTTTGCAAAATGGAAAGGAGAGTATCATTTGGATTATCTTGATTACGCAGGAGAAAATGACGGAACAAAACTGAAAGCCAAGTTAGTGTTGGATGGTCCTGAAGATGGTCATTTTTATCTTTGGTGTGAAAAACCGAATGATACCACAAAATTGGTAATGCAACATGTATATGGAAGTTTTGGTAAAATGAATAATGAAAATACAGCCGTTAAATTTTTACCCGAAATCATTATTGAAGGAGAAAATACAGGAATTAATCTAGACTTTTTCTTATACAACAAAAACAATACGTTTTATATTAAAAGTGACATGATTCCTTCCGAAGGTGGGGCTACAAAAGAGCTTCCGATTCAAAAAATTAAATAAAAAAATATGAATATCATAATATTAATTATCATTGCTACGTCTGTTATTAGCTTTATCGCTTTTAACAATATATCCATTTTTGAAAAGTATAAATTCAACGTTGGAGCAATCCAAAATAGAAAAGAATACATTCGTTTGCTTTCTGCCGGATTTCTTCATGCGGATATTATGCATTTGGTCTTCAATATGATGACCCTTTATTTCTTTGCACCTATCGTCGTGGAAGGTTTTGGAAATCTAGGATTTTTGATTATTTATTTTGGATCAATATTATTAGGGAATATATTTTCATTATTTCTCTACCAAAAACAACCTTGGTATTCTGCAATTGGAGCGAGTGGAGGAGTCTCTGGGATTTTATTTGCATCCATTGCAATGATCCCTGCTCTTAAAATATACATGTTTTTCATTCCTATAGGAATTCCTGGATTTATTTTTGGTCTTTTATATTTCAGCTACTCTGTTTATATGATGTTGAATCCTAGGCAACAAGATAATATAGGACATGCAGCTCACTTAGGAGGCGCATTCTTTGGTTTGGTTTACGCTATTGTAAATCAACCAGAAAAAGCAATAGAAAATTCAATGTATATAGGGATTATGGCATTACCATTACTGTATTTAAGCTACGAAATTTTTATAAGGAAAAGAATTAATTAAAATCTGTTATGAAGAAAATTATATACCTGTTTCTATTATTTATTAGTAATTATTTTTTATCGCAAAATAATTTTACATTAATAACACCAAAACCATCAGAATACAAAGCAAATAAAGTTATTTTTTCTAATGATAATTTAGGATTTATTATTAACGGAAATAGAGAATTACTGTTTACAAACGATAAAGGAAATAGCTGGGCTATTAAACAAACTCTTAATTTTTTTCCTCGCGATATAAAATTTAGAAATAATGTAGGATTTATTGTTGGAGATAACACGATTTTGCGTTCCAGCGATTACGGAATGACTTGGAATACAGTAAATGCTTTTGGAAACTCATTAAATTCAATCAATTTTATTACTGATGATATTGTCTATATTTCCGGGCAGACGCAGATCTTAAAATCATCCGATAAAGGTGTTACATTCCCTGTTAATAAAACAATATACGGGATATCTGCTGCAATTACGGTGTTTACAGATGCCAATACAGCTCATATTGCTACTTATAACGGAAGAATTTTAAAAACTGTTGACGGTGGTGACAATTGGGTTACAACGACTTCTGATTCGAGTTCAAACAACAATTACTATTCTCTTGTTTTCCCTTCTCAAAATGTTGGTTATGCTAATAAAGGTTTTGGTGACATGCTTAAAACCACAGATGGCGGTCAGACTTGGGTAACTTTAAGTAGCAGCATTTATCATACAGAAACTTATGGAATGCAGTTTTTTGATGAAAATAACGGGTATACAGTAGGAAGATACGGAGCAGTATATAAAACTACAAACGGAGGTAGTTCTTGGCTATGGATCAGTCCAACTTCAATGTATAGTTCAAATACGGATAATAATTTAAACGGATTGTATTTCTTTGATAATCAGACGGCTATTTGTGTTGGTGATAACGGAAGAATTATTAAAACACAAAATGGAGGAACAAACTGGACCAATTACTCTCCGACTTATGACGTTATTAATGAGCTTCATTTTGTTAATCCAAATACTGCCTATTTTAAAACTAATATGGGAGAATTTTTCAAAACACCTGATGCAGGAAATTCTTGGTTGAAAGTTCAATATCCTCCTCATCAGTCTTATAGCAACGGATTTACTTTTTTAAATGAAAACGTTGGATATTCTATTGGTGCCAATCAGGGATTAGTTTATAAAACCACAAATGGAGGAGTAAGCTGGACCCCTAGTACCGTTATTCAATATGAACCACTTTATGCATCAAGTTTTCTTTCTGAAAATGTAGGTTTTGTAAGTGGTGGATATGATACAAACAATGCCGGAATTTACAAAACAGTTGATGGAGCAAATACCTGGCAGAAAATTTCAAACACAAGATTTTCTTTTCTTAAATTTTTCAATAATAATCTTGGGTATGGAGTGCAGTCAGGCTATTTTGGAAAACTGTATAAAACCCTTGATGGCGGGATCACTTGGAATACTTGTTTTGATCAAGGAATATCAGACATCCATTTTGATTTCTTAAATGAAAACCAAATGTTTTTGAAAGGAAATAATGGTGATTTCTTTAAGTCAAATGACGGTGGTGCTACCTGGACGACTTCTCAGGTTCCTTATTATTCTTTTGATAAAGTGAAATTTACTGATCCGAATACAGGCTATATTGCAGATGACAGAATGGTTTATAAAACAACTGACGGAGGAGCTACATGGAACCTGATTTTAGATAATAATTATAATTATGATATCATGACGCTGGAAGTGGGAGGTAATTATTTATATTTGTCGGGTAACGGAGGACGAATTTATAAGTACTCTTTAGGATTTCTTTCCGCAAGTGAGGCTACTGTTAATAATGATTATGGTAAAGTTTATCCAAATCCTGCAATAGATTTTGTGAATGTAAGTTCAAAGAAAAAAATTACTGAGATTAAATTGATTGATATTTCCGGCAAAATTTTAAAAATTGCTAAAAATACGAATCAAATCAACGTGTCAGAATATCATCCCGCAATGTACTTTTTAGAAATAATTTATGGTGACAATACGAAACAAGTGACCAAGATTATCAAAAAATAGACACATAATATTTTAAGATAATAAAACCAATGAACACTACAGAGTTAAACAATTTTATCGTTATACTTATTTATGGTTCATTGGTTTTACTTTCTTTATTGGAGCTGACCAATCCTTTGAAGGGTAATAAAAAAGCAAACGCCTGTTTTGGAATGTTTTTATTTTTATGGTCTACCTTTTGGCTTGATGAGATACTGTCATTAGTGAAAGGTTCAAAAGTTGATGTGCACTCGTTGCTTTTCGTACAGGTTATACAGTTTTTAACACCTATTATATTTTATTTCAGTGTTCTGTTTTTCACGAACCCTGCCTTTAAATTCAAAGTTTCAGATCTAAAATATGCCATTTTACCGGTTATTTTCTTAGCCAATATACTATTCCATCATTTTGTAGATTTTTATATTGATGGCGTCTTTCAGATCGTTTTTCTTATACTTATCTTGTCTCAGGCACTATTCTATACAGCTCTTTCTTATATTACCATTCGAAAACATAAGAAAAGAATTCAATTATTTTCTTCCAATACAGAAGGCATAAACTTAAACTGGCTGGAACACATTATTGTAGTCATCTTTGTCATCAATATTATATTCTTGATTTACAATATCTTTTATGATGCCAATGCCCTGAATTATTTAATGAATTTCATTTTTTTAGCGGTTGTTTATTTTGTTGGGTGCTACTGTTTAAGACAAAAAGAGATCTATCCTGTAGAAGAAAACCAGGTTCAGGAATTGATTTCCATAGAGGATATTTCTGATGACAAAGAAGAGGTAAAACGCAAGTTGATTTCCGATGAAGAGCTTTCTAAAATTAAGGCAGCATTGGAAGATTTGATGAAAATTGAAAAACCATATCTTGATAGTGAACTGAACCTGATTAAGCTTTCTCAAATACTTTCCGTATCTACTCATCAACTTTCTTACGTGATCAACACCGGATTCCAAAAGAACTTTTTCCAATATGTTAATGAATACAGAATCGAGTATGCCAAAATACTATTGAAAGATAGTAGCAGCAAACTTTCGATTTTAGGAATAGCGTATGAGTCTGGATTCAATTCTAAAACTTCTTTTAATACAACCTTTAAGAAAATTACGCATCAGACACCTTCTGAATTCAAAAAAATAAGTTCAGGTTTATAAGTTTTAACTTTTTCATATTCTAATCATTTGATTGTCAGATTTTTGATTCGTATTTCTTTTTTAATGAAAAGAGGTTCGCTCCGATAGGTTGGAACATTAAAGAGGCTTTTTGAATATACTTTTGTTCCATAAAATTTGCTTTATGGAAATGAAAAGAGAATCATATGCAGTGGTCACAGGAGCCAGTCAGGGGCTGGGAAAAGCATTTGCCGAGAGTCTGGCCAAGAAAAATATTAATGTAATTTTAATAAGTCTTCCCAATCAAAACCTTAAAGAAGTAAGCAAGGAAATTGCAGAAATCTATCATGTAAAAACCGAATATTATGAAATAGATCTTTCGGTGAATGAAAACATATTTAAACTGACAGAATGGTTGAATAGATCCTTCGATATTCATATTCTAATTAATAATGCAGGATTGGGCGGAACCATGAAGTTTGTGGATGCAACGTCTGATTATATCAATACCATTTTACAGGTAAATATTGCTGCGACTTCTTTAATCACTCATCAATTACTTCCTAATTTATTGCAACAGCCTCAGTCATACATTCTAAATGTTTCGAGCATGGCAGCGTTTTCTCCCATTGGTTTTAAAACAGTTTATCCAGCTTCAAAAACGTTTATCCATTCTTTTTCACGGGGTTTATATGAAGAATTAAAAGATACCAATGTTTTTGTAAGTGTTGTAAATCCTGGAGCCATGAAGACGAATAGTGACGTTTGCAGAAGAATTGAAAAGCAAGGCTTTTTAGGAAGGTTAACCCTTTTAGATCCGGATAAAGTAGCTAGATATTGTATTGATCAACTTTTTAAAAGAGATTCAGTGATCATGGTGAATCCTTTTAGTTGGCTTGCAATGAAAGTTTTACCTATTTGGATTACGTTGCCTTTAATGACGAATGCAATCAAAAAAGAAATAGAAGTATGAAAAAAGTTTTTGTCACCGGAATTACGGGACTTCTGGGAGCTAATGTAGTTAATAAATTATTAGAAAATGGTTATTCTGTTATTGCTTTGGTGCGCAAGAAAAGCAGCTATTTGGGTGAAGAAAATAAAAACCTGAGATTAATTGAAGGGAATTTATTCTATGATATTTCAAAATACTTGGTTGGGGTGAGCTATTTCGTTCACATTGCTGCAGAAACCAGCCAAAATCTTCTTTCTTATAAAGAATATATAAAGACAAATTATGATGCTACTATTCATTTATTTTTACTTGCTGTGGATTCTCGAGTTGATCGATTTCTATTTGTAAGTTCGGCCAATACCTTAGGTTTTGGAAGTCTAGAGAAATTAGGAACTGAAAACTGTTTGCAAAAATATCCTTTTACGCATTCTTTTTATGCTAAAAGTAAATTGGAAACCGAAAACTATCTTCTTCAAAACAATCAAACAACCGAAGTGATTATTCTGAATCCCACTTTTATGATCGGAAAATATGACCGGAAACCAAGTTCAGGTAAAATTATATTTTGGGCATGGAAAAAAAAGTTTGTTTTCTATCCCAAAGGTGGAAAAAGTTTCGTTCATGCAGAAGATGTAGCCAACGGAATTTTGAAAGCCATTGAGAAGGGAAGAAACGGGGAGAAGTATTTGTTAACCAATGAAAACTTGAAGTATAAAAGATTCTTTAATCGAGTAAATGCAGTAACAAACCAAAATCCGTTGATGATTCCAATTCCTGATTTTTCACTAATCTTTTTAGGTTTTATTGGAGATATTTTACGAAGATTTAAAGTCAAAACAAACTTAAGTTCAATCAATATGAAAGCACTTAGAATTGATAACTTTTACGATAATCAAAAATCAATTGATGAATTGGGTATGGAATATCAGCCTATTAAAAATGCAATTGAAGATGCGGTCTGTTTTTTTGAAGAGCGAAAATGAAAAACCGCCTCCAAGAATGAGACGGTCAAAAAAAGATAAGATTAGCTGTTAAAAATTACTTCTTGATGATTTTGTGATTTTCAATACCTTGTTTTGTTTTTATCTGAAGGAAATATATTCCGGTTTGGAATCCGCTCATATCAATAGATGGAGTGTTTCCTTTGATATTTTTAATGATTTCTCCTGTACTATTCATTAGAATTAGATTTTCAATAGGATCTTTTTCAGAATTTGAAATATAAAGAATTGTTGATATCGGATTTGGATATAACCTTACTTTTTCTATTCTATTTTCATGAGTTCCCAAAACTCCTGAAGAAGCATATTGTGTTTTGATGTAAAACAAATTGGCAACACTTCCTTTGGTGATAGAGTGTGAACCCGCATTTACTGTAGGAATGGTTACAATACCTGAAGAAGCCGTATAAGAAGCTCCATCTACTTTTACCGTTCCACTAAATGTGGGATCAAAAACTAAAGTTAATGATGAGGAAGCGGTTGTCGTAAAATTGATTGTCGTTGCAGATTCTATTTTCAGGCGCTTAGTTAGCGTTAATCCATCATAGTTGGCTGATCCGTCTGTAGAATTGATGTTGGATGAGGTAAATGAGTAAAATGAGCTGCTTAAGTTTGAGGCGGTAAAGTTATGAACTTCGTTTCCTTGCGGATTTGTCCCTGTTGAAGTTACAGCAATGCTTCCCGTTCCCGAAACTGAAGTTCCTGATGTTCCCATTGTTGCTATTGTGAAATCTACATCAGCAGTTGGTGTACCGGATACAGTAATTGTTTTATTAGTCGTATTTTTCACAAATAGAATTCCCGAGGCCGGAAGTCCTGTTACGGTAGCATCGGTTGCTGTTCCGCCCCAAGTGAAGACCATAGGTTCGATAGCACTTCCTGATGTTACAGTTTGATCGTTGTTTGAAGCAATAAGGAGTGTTTGAGAACTGACAGGAGTTGAAGCTTCTCCTTGTACAAATACAAGAGTAGGCGTGTAACCTTGCAATACAGCCATCAATCCTGCATTTACTGCATCAGAAGTATCATCAACAGCATTATTAAACACCCAATTGATGTCGCCACCTGAAACTCTTCCTGAATATTGTGTTACTTTATCTTTCGCAGCAGTCGGAGAATCTGGGACTAATGAATTAATATATAATGAAGTATTGGTGTCAAAATTATTATAGGTTGCATTCCCTTGAAAAGCCTTGATATTAGTACCTAATGCCTCGCTTCTGGTTGTTGCTACATAGGCATCAAACTGAGCTGATGCACTCGTTGCATTATAAGGAACAAAAGCATTTTGATTGATCATATAGTTATCGAAAGCTTTAATCATTCCGCCATTTTCTCCTGAGAAAGTTCCTGTAGAACCATTGGCAACATCAGTTCCTTGTTTTGAAATCAGCATAGGATATTTACAGTTTCTGAAATAATTTCCTTCCACAAAAACAGAAGATGCTAATGTTGACCCCACGCCATATTTAGAATTTCCGTCATAATAATTGTTGTAAACATGAGCTGAATAATAACGAACACGCGGATGTCTTGAATCTGAATGATCGAACCAATTGTGATGATACGTAATATAAAGCCCCGCTGTTGTTCCTTCACTTAATCCTAAAAGACAGCTTTTTCCGTTGTCCCAGAAATGGTTGTAAGAAAAAGTAATATACGTTGATTTTTTAGCATCCAACGCTCCGTCACCTTTTGCCTGATCTGCATCTCCACCTGGTTTTCCATAGAAGAAGTCACAATTGTGAGCCCAAACATAGCTGTTATCTTGTTGTAAACTTAAATTATCACCTTCTGCAGCATCAGTCAGCATAAAGCCTAAATTTCTAACTTCAACATTGGTAGCATTTTTAATTCTTACGCCCCAGCCATTCACTACAGCGTCAGAACCAACCCCTTCAAAAGTAACTGAATTAGCCGCAATGCTTTTGTTTTCAATAACGGCATCACCGTTGAGAAGATAACTTGGATCTGTGATGTTCCCAATTAATCTTACGACTAATGGGCGGCTGTCATTTCCTTTTTTAAAACCATCTAAAATTGTTTGTAGCCCAACGCAAGGATTGGCATTAGCGCCTGTTACATTCATGGAAACCGTATTTTTTGTTGCTTGGGTAATGTAGAGAACAACAGCATTTGATTTTAATGTGCCGTTAAGATTGTAGGCTCCGGGAATTCTTCCGTTACTGTGGGCAAAACCCGTTCTGTCATGGGCTAGTACAGTTACAGTGTTTGATATTGCTTCAGGGCCTTCCACATTATTAGTTACCGGAACTACCTTAACGGTGTAATTTCCTGCGCTAAGTCCTAAAATATCAGCCCTAAAATAAGTGCCATAACTTCTTATAAGCTGGGTGTCTATGAGTTTATTTGTAAGCCCACCGCCTGTATAGTAAACTCTATAACTGTCAACTCCGCTAAGAGGCGTCCATTTCACATAAGCAGTTTCCAGCCAGCCTGTAGCTTGGGTAATGGTAACCTGTGCTTTCAGCCACATGGAGCTGAAGAGAAGCACGAAATAAATAAAGAATTTTTTCATGATTAATAATATTAGTTTAGTTTAAAATTGATTTTGTAACGTGCAATCGATTGCCTTCAAATATATATAAATTTTAAACATGAATCATTTTGATGTGAAATTAATTGTAATAAACGATGTGGATAGCTTATTTTACAGGTTTTTTGCTCTATAGATGAAAATTTGTTAATCGTATAAGCTGAATTTTCTAGCCTGATTTTGTTTTCCGAAAAAGTAAATAATGTAATGGAAAAGATATTTAATTAAGAAAAATAGATCTCAAAATAATATTAAGAGAATCAATTAAATTATAATCGATTCTCTTAATATTATTTTGAAAGTTTTTCTAAAGCTTCTGCTAATGTTTGTATAAAATTGATGTGTCCTGTTTTGTTGCTTTCGAGGATAAACTCTTTTATACTTTTACTAGTATACTTTTCAAAGCCTCCTACAATAGCTAATCGGACGCGATAATTTGAAAATTTTTGAAGAATATCTCCTGCAATTTTTGTTTTCAAATCAAAAAATTCGGGAGTGATATTTTTCTCGTACAGAATAATTTTATCAAAATCCTGATAATAGATATTTCCCAAAAGATCCAAACCGTCTTGAGCGTTTTGTATGATAACTTCATCAGAAATTACTTCTGCTATTCGAGTTTGGTTGATTTCGTGAGTTTTGATTTCCATTTTAGTCTAAATATTTTTTAATGTCATTCAAGAAGTTATTTAACTGAAATGCATCTCCTTGATTGGTAAGTGCAATGACAATTTTATTGTTTTTGAGATCTCTCCAGAAAAGTGCTCTAAAGCCATTTAATCCTCCTGTATGACTTACTATCTGGCCATTGTTAGAATCATCAATATACCATCCGAAGCCATAATTTGAAAGCGTCTTGTCCGATAATTTAAAAGGTGTGTACATTAAAACGGTATTGTTTTTATTAATCAACGAAAAATTGCGGAGAGCTTTATCAAATTTGTACAGATCTTTTGTCGTTGAATAAATACCACCGTCTCCAGTTGTTAATAAAGAGTAGTCATCGGGTTGTCTTTGTTGGTTGTAACCCAAGGCTTTGTTTTTAATAACAGGCATCGATTCGTCATACACCTTTGTATTATTCATCTTTAATGGAACGAAAATGTTTTCATTAAGAAACTCAGCATATGATTTTCCTGAAGTTTTTTCAATAATTAAAGACAAAATAATATAACCGCTATTACTATACTCAAATTTGCTTCCTGAAGGAAATTGTAATTTCTTTTTTTGCTGTAGCCAATTGAGAACGTCTTGATTTTTTAACTCTTTTTTACCAGACATCTCTTTTTCATAATCCCAAATTCCAGAAGTATGAGTGAGCAAATGTCTTATAGTGATGTCTTTTGCATAGGCTGGAAGCTCAGGAAGATATTTCGAAGCTTTATCATCAAATGATAATAATCCTTTTTGTTGAAGCAGAATAATTGCTGTTGCGGTAAATGATTTACTTAAAGAAGCGATGTAAAAAGGAGTATCAATATTAAGTTTTTCCTGAGTTTGAAAATTACTAAAACCTAAAGCTGTATCAGAAATAATATGGTCATTTTTCATGACTAATACAGTTCCATTGAATTGTCCTTTTTTATGATATTCACTTATAATTTCATTTGAGTTTTTCCCACACGAAAATAGAATCATGAAAAGTAAAATTTCAAAAACAAATATGCTTTTAATGGTAGAAATACGCATGCTGTTAATCCATTTAATTATCAAAAAATGAGTTAAATAACTGATGATTAAAAGTACAATAAATTATTTCTTTCCAATAACAAATCGGTCATTCTCAGATAAATCTTTAACAAGCTCAACTTTTGAAAACGAATCTTGATAAAGATATAATGTTTCCGGACCCAATTTTTGATTGATCTCTAAAAATAAAAATCCGTTTTTATTTAAATGTTTTTTAGAGTCTTCTGCTATTTTTCGGTAAAAGATCAAGGCATCAGAAGTAGGGGAGAAGAGCGCCATTGTAGGTTCAAATCCTTTCACAGAATCTTCAATTTCTGTCTCTTCCTCCATTCCGATATAGGGTGGATTGGAAATGATAACATCATAATGATCAGTTAATTCAAAATTGAGATAATCACCATGAATGAAATTGATTTCCAATTGATGAAAAGCGGCATTCTTTTTAGCAACTTCCAACGCTTTTTCGGAAAAATCAATCGAGGAAATTTCAGCTTCAGGAAAATGTTTTTTTAATACTAAAGGAATAACACCGCTTCCTGTTCCGATGTCAAGGATTTTTAGTTTGTCAATTAACTGTCCGGAATTTTTAATTTTTTGAATTGCAATCTCCAATAATTCTTCTGTTTCAGGACGAGGAATCAATACATTTTCATCTACGAAAAACTTCATTCCGTAAAATTCGGTTTCGCCTAGAATATGTTGATAGGGTTTATTGGTTTTTAACTCTGAAATAACTTTTTGAAGCTTATTTTCATCATCAATCAATAATTCCTGATCAGATAATCTTCTTTGATTAAAAGCATCCAGACCTAAAAAATGCTCTATAAAAATGGAGTATAAAAAAGTACTTTCCGATTCTGTATACAGTTCGGAAAGTTCGTTTTGAAAGTATTGTTTATATTCTAGAATCGTCATTACCTCGTGAAAACCAGTTTAGTATCAGTAGATTTTTCTTCGTTGATCATATATCCTTCGTAATTGAAAGCTTTAACATCATTCAAAGTTTGTGCATTGGTTTCTGCGCAAAATCTTACCACCAAACCTCTTGCGTGTTTTGTATAAACAACAATTGTTTTCAGTTTTCTGTCTCTTAATTCATAAAAATCAAAATCAATTACGGGGTGATTCAGCTTTTTCCTGTCGATTACTTTTCCATATTCGTTACTGCATAAATGGAGAAGAACTTCATTCTTTTTCATTTCAGAATTCAATTGTTCTGTCACTTTTTCTTTCCAAAATTCATATAGATTTTTATAATTTTCAAACTCGAAATTACGCCCCATTTCCAATCTATAAAGCATTACTTTGTCAGACGGTTTCAGTAAGCCATATAATCCGGAAAGTATTCTGTAGTTTTTCTGTAGATAATCTACGGCATTCTTATCCAAAGTTTTAGCATCCAGTCCTCTGTAAACTTCACCTGTAAAGGCAAACATGGCGGGTGCAGATTCTTTTGCAGTAGGTTTTGCTTTCCATTTTTGATTTCTTTCCCAGTTTTCATCGGCCAGTTTTGGCGAGATTTCCATGAGTTCGGAAAGATATTTTGGAGACTTATTTTTTAAATGAGATTGTAAAAGTGCTGCTTCTTCAATGAATTTAGGTGTTGTAGTTCTCAAAAGATCTGTTGAGTTTTCTACGTTCATTAATTTCGCAGGAGATGTTATTATTTTCATACTGTTTAAAAAGCGGATAAATGTTTAATATCAATAAAATTCATGATCATCAAAGACACAAAATCAAATAGAAAATGGCATATGATAATGATTTTAATATTCGAATATAATTTATAAAATACAGCAAAAACGATCCCGATAAAGAAAGGTCCTACAACCTGACCTATCGTTCCGTATGTGCTGTGGAGAATTCCAAATAAAATGGCAGAAATGGTGATTCCTAAAAACGGACTGTTGTATATTTTTTCAATTCTTGGCTGAATATAACCTCTCATGAGAAGCTCTTCTACAACGCCTGCCGTTAAGCAGGTAAAAATAATTAAAAAATAATTGTTTTTAAAAATAGATTGTAGCTGAATAAGCTTATCACTCATTTTTTCATGAGTAATTAATGAGATTATTCCGTTTAAAAGCGCTCCACCAATCGCGCAAATAAAATAAAGACACACCACTGCGCCAATATAAAATGAGAAGGGATATTTTTTGTCTTTCCAAATGGTAAGGGAACTTTTCTCGATTAACTTGCTGTAAAGAAAGATTAGCAATAAAACGACCCAAATGACAATTCTGCTATTCAAAAACAGGCCCGCTGTCATGGTTTTTGTCCCAGTAATCAAGTTGAGAAAAGGAAAAACATAGAGCATCACTAAAGCAAGAAGTGCAAAAGTGAGTAGAATTCCTAAAGAATATTTTCCGTTAAGACTCATAGATAATGACCGAGGAGGTATAATTAAATAATTCCTTTTCCTTGTCTGATTACTTCAGGTTCTCCGGAAGTCAAGTCTACGATGGTAGAAGCTACATTATCTCCATAGCCTGAATCAATAACAATATCCACCAAATGATCATATTTTTCAGCAATTAGTTCTGGATCTGTAGAATATTCCAAGACTTCATCATCATCTTTAATAGAGGTTGAGGCAATGGGATGTCCTAATTTTTCTACAATAAGCTGCGGAATTGGATGATCCGGAACACGAATACCAATTGTTTTATGACCTTTATAAGCTAACGGAACATTTTTGTTGGCGTCCAAAATAAAGGTGAAAGGACCTGGAAGGTGACTTTTTAAAAACCTGAAAATAGAAGTATCAATAGGTCTTGTAAAATCTGAAAGATGGCTTAGATCATTACAAATAATAGAGAACTGAGCCTTTTCAAGTTTCATTTTTTTCAGTTGAGCCAGTTTTTCCATGGCTTTTATGTCAAAAATATTACAACCTAAGGCATAAATTGTATCAGACGGATAAATAATTAATCCGCCATTATTCAAAGTTTTAATAACCTCATTTATAAGATTTTCCTGAGGGTTGTCTGGGTAAATTTTCAATATTTTTGCCATAGTACAAAGATACAAATATTAAAATAGTTTTCATAAAACTCCTTTATTTAAAAGAAAAATTAGGATTTTGAAAATATTATCGTACATTTGCAATCCAATAACGCGGGATGGAGCAGTAGGTAGCTCGTCGGGCTCATAACCCGAAGGTCATAGGTTCGAGTCCTGTTCCCGCTACTAAGTTAAGTGCTTTCGGTAAGCACTCTAAAGATACACCGCGGGATGGAGCAGTAGGTAGCTCGTCGGGCTCATAACCCGAAGGTCATCGGTTCGAGTCCGGTTCCCGCTACTAAGTTATAAGTGCTTTCGGTAAGCACTCTAAAGATACACCGCGGGATGGAGCAGTAGGTAGCTCGTCGGGCTCATAACCCGAAGGTCATAGGTTCGAGTCCTGTTCCCGCTACTAAGTTAAGTGCTTTCGGTAAGCACTCTAAAGATACACCGCGGGATGGAGCAGTAGGTAGCTCGTCGGGCTCATAACCCGAAGGTCATCGGTTCGAGTCCGGTTCCCGCTACTAAGTTATAAGTGCTTTCGGTAAGCACTCTAAAGATACACCGCGGGATGGAGCAGTAGGTAGCTCGTCGGGCTCATAACCCGAAGGTCATAGGTTCGAGTCCTGTTCCCGCTACTAAAGTTAAAAGAGAAACACAATGTGGTTCTCTTTTTTTGTGTACATCTTTTTGAAAAAAAATTTTAATCACGTGATTTTTGATTTTACCGTTAAATTTTCAAATATTGTTCTGAGTGTATCCACAATTTCTTCAAGTTCCTTTTCATCCTTAGAAGCAAAACCAAAGCGGAAGGCATTAAGTTTTTCATCGATTCGAATAATTTTTAATTGTGGTACTTTCATTAAATTACTAATAGGATATTCAGGTGAAACTTTAATCCAGATAGCCATTCCTCCTGATGGCAATGAATAAGAAATATATTTAGATAATCTATTTTTCAATAAATGATCTAAATAACCTCTGCGGTGAAGGTAAATTTTCTTTGCTTTTTTAAGGTGTCTTTTAAGTTCATTTTCTTTAATTAAATAGGCTAATGCATTCTGCATATATCCGTCACCACCAACATCAATCATTTTTCGAAGCGCGGTGCATTGTATAATAAAATTTTCTGGTGCGATCATAAAACCAATTCGCAGGGAAGGGTCCAGCATTTTAGAGAATGAACCAATATAAATTACATTTCCATTATGATTTCCACTTGCCACCGGCAGATAGGGAGAAGATGTATAGTGGTAATCATAGTCATAATCATCCTCAATGATGGCAAATGAATATTGATGAGACAATTCTAACAGCTTTATCCTTCTGTCTACACTTAAGGTAACGGTAGTTGGATAATGATGATGAGGAATGACGTAGACGGCATTGATCTTTTTCTTTCTACAAATTTCTTCAATTGCAACGGTATCTATTCCATTTTCATCTACAGGAATCTCAATAAGTTCTGCCCCTGTTTCTTCAAACGTTTTGTTGGCAATAGGATAGTTGGGCTTACCTACAAGAATACAGGATTCTGAATTTAAAAGCAACTGAGCAGAAAGATAAATACTCATTTGTGCGCCATGGGTAATCAGTAGATTATCTACTTTACTATTGATACCTCTTGTTTCTGACAGATACTGAACTAATTCCTGCCGTAGCGGTAATGTACCTTGCTCGGTGCCAATACAGGCATTTTTAATGGTATGTCTTTTTGAGGTATAAGAGCGATAGGTTTTAAGCAATTCATCAATAGGGGAAAGTCTTACATCCGGATGGCCGTCATCAATAATTAGATCAGGAATTGCAATTACATTGTCTTTAATTTCATGATCAATTATTCTGAACGGAAGATTAAAAACGTTATCATAAGAAGGTTGTGCTTTTACTATATTCCATTTGTTTGGATTGAATATTGGAATGCGGTCTGACACCATGATGTATTTCCTTGGAATAATGATCACCCAATCCTGAGCATTCAATTCTTCATACGCAGCAATTACTGTTTTGCGGTGTATTCCTAAACTTTTTGACAAATCGCGAGTACCTGGAAGACGTGCTCCTGCTTTTAATACTCCATTTCTAATGGCATTGATTATTGAAAATGCAATTTGTCTGTAAATAGGCAATTTGCTTGCCCTATCAATGGTAATAATGTGTTCAAATGGAAACATATTGGACTACTTAATAAATAAAAACTGGAGCACTAATGTAGTCCTTCTTAGAGATATTTTTGCCAGATAATTAAAATAATTACAACAATGAATTACACAATTAAAAAAGCCACTCTTGAAGATTTAGAAGACACTGCAAATTTGTTCAATCTTTACCGTATTTTTTATCGTCAGGAATCAGATCTGGAAAAAGGGAAAGCATTCATGAAAGAAAGATTCTTAAATAGTGAATCTGATATTTTTCTTGCTATTATAGAGGGAAAAGCAGTAGGTTTTGTACAGCTTTATAAGCTCTTTCATTATACCAAATTACAAAAACAATGGTTGTTGAGTGATTTATTTGTACATCCTGATTATAGAGGCAAAGGAGTTTCTGTAGCGCTAATTGATCGCAGTAAGCAGTGGGCAGAAGAAACAGGAGCTTGTGGGCTGATGCTTGAAACAGAAAAAACAAATGAAATTGGAAATACACTCTATCCACGATGCGGATTTGAGTATGATGGAGCTCACAACTATTACTACTGGTGGAAATAGAATAGGAGAACTTAAAAATAAGGTCAAAAAAAATCCCGCTTTTAAAGCGGGATTCTATATTATTGTGCTATTTCAGCGTAAGGTCTTAATTTGTAATCTTCAGCATTTGTTTGATCCAAAAACTCTTTCTTTTGATTACCTTTCATTCTTCCTGCAGCGTCGCTTGCATTGAAATAAGCATCGCTTAGCTTAGTTGCCATTTCAGCAGGTTTGAAGTCTATCTTAGTATCACCTTCTACCCCAAGATATCCGTTCTTTTTAGTAAGGTAAGTGATGTAGTTTTTATAGTTAATCATGGTATCTCTAAACATTCTATTGTGATACTCCATGCATTTTTTAGATTTTTTTGAAGAATTGTTTAGAATACAGCTCGACATGTTTCCTCTGTACAGACGCCATTCATCCTCAACTTTTTTATATTCTTTTCCCAAAGCAATTTTTCCGTTGGTAAGGATATTATTGTCACCTTCTTTAGTTGCAATAGTTTGTAAATGTCCTATAACAATAGGTACTGTACTTTCAATTTTGGATTTAGTCTCTTTTAAAGTCCCAAAATCTGCAGCAGGAGAGTTTTTCTTTTGAGCAGTCGTTACATTAAAAATAAGTAGTAATAGTACAATTAATAAATTATATCTTTTCATGAGAAATTTTTAAAGCACTAAAATAAATATATTTTATCACTTTAAACAAGTAGATTTTAATTTTATTTAATAAATTTTAACAAGTTTTAAGAATTTACATTCTAATATCATATTTTACTGTTAATTAATGAGGTGATAATTTCGATCAATTAAAAATTTAGCATATTGTAATGAAATTTATTTAATTGATTTTTAAACACTTATGGTTTTTTCATTTTTATCACTAGAAAATTAGTTGTTAGAATGGAATTTATTTCTACATTTGTATAACTAATTTCTTAGTGATATGAAATTTTAATACAATTTCCTATCATATTTAATGATAAATGAAACAGGATATGAAAATTCAGACTTTAACAAAAGCAGAAGAACAAGTGATGCAGTATTTGTGGAAACTCGAAAAAGGATTTCTAAAAGACGTTTTAGATTTATTTCCAGAGCCTAAACCACATACCAATACCGTTTCTACTATTTTAAAAGTATTGAAAGACAAAGAATTCGTAGACTATAATGTGTACGGAAGACAGCATGAGTACTTTCCACTCATTACGAAAGAGCAGTATTCTGGAAAGACAATGAAAAGCCTTGTGAAAAATTATTTCAAAGGTTCTTACAAAAGCGCTGTTTCCTTTCTTGTAGAAAAGAATGAGATGACAGTGGAAGATCTTGAAATGTTATTAAGCGAACTTAAAAAGAAAGACTAGCTATGGAAGCCCTAATTCTATACTTTGGAAAAGTAATTTTATCTTCTGGTGTAATGTTTTTGTATTATCAGTTGTCTTTAAAAGATAAGACCTTTCATCATTACAACAGATTTTATTTATTGTCTGCGATATTGATATCCTTATTATTGCCTTTAATCAGGGTAAATGATTTTACGATAGAGGTAAATAATGATGTATATAGGCTTCTTGACAGGCTACAGAATTTTAATACAACCAAAAACTTAAATAATGACCACACTTATTTTAGAATTATTTTTTCAGCTTTGGGATTGGGTTCTCTCTATTTTTTAGGAAGATTTATTTATGGGATCTTTAGGATCCAGCAGCTTAAAAAGCAATTTCACAAAGAAAGTTTTGATGGGATTAATTTTTACCATACAAACCTTACCGAAGCACCATTTTCTTACTTTAAAAACCTTTTCTGGAAGAATACAATCATGTTGAATTCAGACATTGGAAAACAGATCTTAAAGCATGAAATGGTGCATATTGAGCAGAAACATTCATTTGATAAAATCTTTATTGAAGTGATTACTTCTGTTTTCTGGTTCAATCCTTTTTTTTATATCATTAAAAAAGAAATCAGTTTAATCCACGAGTATCTGGCTGATAAAAAGGCCGTAAAACAATCGGACACCAAAGCATTTGCGCAGATGCTTTTAGCAAGTCACTTTTCCGGAACACAGTTACCTGCCACCAGTCCGTTTCTAAGTTCAAATCTAAAAAAACGACTCAAAATGTTACAAAAACCTAAAACCAAATTCGGGTATGCGCGAAGAATTTTTGCATTGCCGGTTTTATTTTCAGTGGCTTTTGCCTACATGGTAAATGCTAAAAATAAAGAGATTAAAGAAACGAATAGAGAAATTGAACAAGCCGTTTCTCAGATTAAAAAAGACACGATAAGACCAGAGAAATCTAGCAATATAGTTGTTGCTCCAAATGTTTATAAAAAATCAGACGATGAGAAAAAAATTGCTGATCTGAGTAAAAAAATACAAGAAAAAAGTAAAGTTTTAAAAGAATTAAAACCTGAAAGTAAAGAGTTTCAAAAACATGTTGATGAATTAGGAGAACTTTCATCAGAAATAGGTAAAATAGCAAGTTCTGATAATTTCCAGAAAACTGTATTAGCTTACAGAATGAATGGGAATGAGATGAAGAATGTCAATGATTTTTTTAAATCTGACGAATGGAAAAGTAAAGTGAAAGAGCTTAAAAACATGAATATTGAAATGCCGGAGATGCCGGAAATGAATTTTGATTTTCCTGATGTTCCTCCGTTTCCACCTGTTCCTAATGCACCGAGTGCTCCCAACTCTCCAAATACTTCGAAATTAAAGGTTTATAGATTCAATGGCCAGAAAGACATGAAATGGAGCCCTGAAGCTGAAATGAATATGGCTGAAAGAGCTAAAGAATCTGCATCTACAGCAAAAAAAAGAGCTGAAATCGACAGAAAGAGAGCAAAACTTGAAGAGAAAAGAGCAAAGCTGGAAGGTGAAAGAGCCAAACTTGAGGCAGAAAGAAGAGTTTTAGATGGAGATAATAGACGAGTTTATATTCAAAGTAGTAGCTTTAGCAATGTTCCACAAGATAAAATGTTGAGAATTAATGCTGATAATATGAGAGTGAAGAGAGGTCAGAACGATAGTTTCATAATGACGACTACAGGATCAGGGAATATTTCGGGCAATGTAGAAGATTTGAAAATTTTTATTGATGGGAAACAATCTACAAAGCAAGAGATGGAGGCTTTAAAACCAAATGAAATTTCCTCAATGACGGTCGTTAGAAACTCTAATAATAAAGGAAAATACGAAGGTAGTATACAAATTCAGACCAAAAAATAAAGTTCAATTGGCTTTGTTGATCTCTCAGTTAGCAAAGCCTTTTATTTTAAAAAGCTAAATATGAAAAAAAATATTTTATTCTTTTTGCTTGTAAGTGTTTTTGCAACAGCACAAACCAATAGATTTTTCTATGAATACAAGTATATTCCAAACTCTGAGGATAAAGCAGATGTAAAAAAAGAAATGATGCTTTTGGATATCACCAAGGATGGATCAAGCTATTATAGTCAGGACAAGTTTGTAGGAGATTCTATAGCAAAAGCAGATCTTGAAAAGCAACTGAAAGGTGGTTCCGGAAATATCAGTATCAATAGAAGAGAAAAATCGGGACAGGTTTCTTATAAAGTCACTAAGCAGTATCCAGATTTTAAAACCTATTTGTTTAGAAATATTTCTACAGATCAATATAAAATTCAGGAAGATAAAAAGCCTGAATGGAAAATTCTTCCAGATAAAGAGAAAATTGGAGCCTACAATACCCAAAAAGCAACCACTAATTTCGGAGGAAGAGACTGGACAGCTTGGTTCACGACAGATATTCCTTTTCAGGACGGACCGTATAAATTTTATGGTTTACCGGGCTTGATTGTTAAAATTGAAGATGTTACCGGTTCCCATCGTATGACGTTGGTTGGAAATAAAACAGTGCAGACGCCCACCACCGATAAGGAGACGCAAATGCCTCAAGGGATGACTATTTTCGGAATGGGAGGTAAGGATATTGAAGTTACAAAAGATCAGTTTAGAAAAGTATGGAAAGCCTATGTAAATGATCCTACTAAAAATATGCGTGAAATGATGATGAAAAACGGAGGAGATTCTAATCAAAAAATAGTTTTTAAAACGAGAACTGCAGACGGAAAAGAAATCTCAGATCCTAATCAGGTATTTAGAGAAATGGAAAAGAGAACAAAAGAAACATTAGCTAAAAATAACAACCCGATAGAACCGGATTTGGTGAAATAGACAAAATATTTTTTTAATTAAAGAACACATGATAGAAAGTAATTTTTGTCCTGTTTTTGTTATCTTTAAACGCTAAAAATACTAAAAATCAAATTAAACCATGAAGAAAATACTATTGTTATTCTTTCTATTGTCGGTACTTATTATTAATGCACAATATCAAAGGTTTGTCTATGAATATAAATTTGCCATAGATTCAACAGCAAAAGATAAAACTGAAACTGAATTAATGAACCTCGATATTGCTCCAAAAGGATCAAAATTCTACAGTAAAGATTATCAGGAATTAGATTCGTTGATGACTGCATATATACAAAAGCAGGTGAAATCGGGAATTAAAGATTTTAGCCTTTCCGGAATGGGATATAAAGGAGAAATGAGGTATTTTGTTGAAAAAAGTTATCCCGATTATGCTTTAAGTTATTTTAATTCTCTCCTTTCGGACGAATACTTGGTAAAAGATACCCGAAAGCAGCAATGGAAAATTCTTTCAGATAAAGAAAAAATAGGGGATTTTAATGCTCAAAAAGCAGTTTGTGATTTTGCGGGCAGAAAATGGACAGCTTGGTTTACTACAGATATTCCGATTCAGGATGGACCTTATAAATTCCACGGATTGCCAGGTTTAATTATAAAATTGGAAGACAATACGCATACTCATCTATTTGAACTTAAAGGAGTCAAAAAACTTCCGGAAACAAGCGAATGGAAAAGCCAAAAAGAGAAGAAAAGATATAATGCTCTTATTACTTTAGATCAGGAAAAATATAAAAAAGGTTTTAAAGATTATCTTCAAGATCCTATGAAAGGGCAGCGACAATTACTGAGTAGCGGAACTATTATTGAAATGCGGGATGACTCTGGAAAAGTGATAGATCCTGCTAAGCAGATGCGCGAAGATGAAAAAAGGCTTAAAGAAAAGCTGAAAAAGCAGAATAATATTCTTGAACTTGATCTATTACAGTAAAATATCATTTTAAAATAATTTTTTAAAAATCAAAAACAGGATGGAAACTACTTTTCATCCTGTTTTTCTTTTATTATCTTTAGGGGTTTAAATACCAAAAAGCAAAATATGACAGAGAAAGAAAAATGTGAAAAAGGATTATTGTACGATGCAAATTATGACCCTGAATTGATTGATGAGCGTATTACCTGCAAAGATTTATGCTTAGAATATAATCAGATCAAAAACTCAGACCTTCCTAAAAGAAAGGAATTGATTAAAAAAATCATTAAAAAGACAAAAGAAAATCTCTGTATAGAACCCAATTTTTGGTGTGATTACGGATATAATATTGAGGTAGGTGAAAACTTTTATGCCAATCATAATCTTGTTATTTTAGATTGCGCCACAGTGAAGTTTGGAGATAATGTTTTCATAGGTCCTAACTGTAGTTTTTATACCGCAGGGCATCCTTTAGATGTTAAACAAAGAAATGCAGGCCTTGAATATGCGCGTCCCATCACAGTTGGAGATAACGTATGGTTCGGAGGGAATGTAGTCGTTTTGCCTGGAGTTTCTATTGGAAATAATTCGGTGATAGGAGCGGGAAGTGTTGTCACAAAAGATATTCCTGATAATGTTGTGGCAGTAGGAAATCCGTGCAAAGTTGTTAAAGCTATTGACGAAAACTAAACACAATTCTAAAATTAAATTATGAAAAAAATATTTTTAGTATTATTTCTATTGTCAGTACTTATTATTGATGCACAAAGTCAGCGTTTTGTGTATGAATATAGGCTCGTTGCAGATTCTACAGCCAAAAAAGACGTCAAAACTGAGATAATGTATCTCGATGTTTCGAAAAAAGGATCTAAATTTTACAGTAGTGAGGTAGCCATCTCAGATTCTATGAGAGAAGACAGAATTAAGAAAGGTATTCATGATTTCTCAGGAATTAACTTCGGATATATTCCTTTTGTGGTAGAGAAATCTTATCCGGATTATAAAACCTTATTCTTTAATAGTTTGGATGTAGATAAATATAAAGTGACAGATGACAGGCCTCAAAACTGGAAAATTCTACCGGACAAAGAAAAAATAGGAGAGTTTACAGCTCAAAAAGCAACCTTAGATTTTGGAGGAAGAAAATGGACGGCTTGGTTTGTAACAGATATTCCTATTCAGGATGGACCGTATAAGTTTCATGGGCTACCGGGTTTAATTGTGAAGATTGAAGATAAAACGAACTCTCATTCATTTGTATTAAAAGAAGTGAAAAAGCGAAATGAAGATTGGGTTACTGAAGGTGAAAAAAAATCATTTACTAAAGTAATTCCTGTCAATATGGAAACGTATAAAAAGCAGTTTATAGAAAGCAGAAACAATCCTACAAAGGGTCTACGTCAGATGCTTGCTTCAGGGACAAAGGTTATAATGATGGGAGAAAACGGAAAACCGATTGAGCCGGAAATGATGATGAAAATGCGAGAGAAAGAAGGAAAAGAAGAAAACGCAAAGAATAATAATTTGTTAGAATTAGATTTATTGAAATAAAACAAAAACCCGAAACTCAGTTTCGGGTTTTTTATGCTTTATAGTGAGCGTAATGTTAAGCTAATTTCGCTGAATCTGCAATAAATTGAGCCAATCCGCTGTCTGTTAATGGGTGTCTCAACAAGCTCAAGATTGGAGGAAGTGGAGAAGTAATAACATCAGCACCAATTTTAGCACAATCAATAATGTGCATTTGGTGACGGATAGATGCTGCTAAGATTTCAGTGTCATACATATAGTTATCAAAAATTAATCTGATTTCTTGGATTAGGTTTAATCCGTCTGTAGAAATATCATCAAGTCTTCCTAAGAAAGGAGAAACGTAAGTTGCGCCAGCTTTTGCTGCTAAAAGAGCTTGCCCAGCAGAGAAAATCAATGTACAGTTAGTTTTGATTCCTTTATCTGAAAAATATTTTAAAGCTTTGATACCATCCTTAATCATTGGAATTTTCACAACGATATTTGGGTGGATTGCAGCCAACTCATCACCTTCTTTGATCATTTCTTCGTAAGTGGTAGAAAGTACTTCTGCAGAAATATCTCCGTCTACGATCTCGCAAATTGCTTTGTAATGGTTTTTAATAGCCTCAGCTCCCTGAATTCCTTCTTTAGCCATTAAAGACGGGTTAGTTGTTACACCATCTAAAATTCCAAGATCTTTTGCTTCTTTTATTTGCTCTAAATTGGCAGTGTCAATAAAAAATTTCATTTGTTTAAAGATTTATTTATACAAAGATAAACATTACTTTTTGAGTGGGAAACTTAATTAGAATTACGTTTTTAATAACATCACGAAAATTCAAAAAAAATTTGAGAAGGGTTAAAAAATAAACGATAAGCCTGTGATAACTAATTAAAAAATTCAATCACAAATCGAAGATTCGACGCAGTCAAAAGGGGCAAAAGCTATTATTGAATCATTTAAAATGTAAATATTTTGAAAAAAAAAGCCCGCAAAAGGATAATATTTCGACTCCGCTCAATAGGCAAATATTTTTTTAACTTATGTGTTTCTTGTTTGGACTTCATGATGAACTTAAATAACTCAAGTGTTAATCTTTGTGTCTCTTTTGCGGTTAAAATAAAAAGGGTGAACAAGTTCTATAAAATATTCTTAAACCCAACTTAGAGCCTGTTTAGATTTTACTCAATAATTTTTATACATCTAGTTATCAGTCGTTTATTTTCATCAACAATACTCAATAGATGATGTTTGAAATTATTTTTTGATTAAAAAGATTAACGCAAAGTTGATGAATAATTTTGCTTTATTCTAAGTGAGCAAAGTCATGCGACTTCGTCGCTGATGAAGCTGTATGCTTATCCATACGCTTCGACGAATCAACGAAGTTGATTCTATCCTTTGCTCCCTGAAAACATAGATAATGAAGCTAAAGCTTTGCGTTAGAAAAATAGGTCATCAGTACATTGTCTTTTAAATCAAAAAAAATCCTTAAAGAATATGATTTAGATAAAGATTTGAATGTGATGCTAAAAATTAAATTTAGAAATTTAAACAGGCTCTTACACTAATATTTTTCACAAATAAAACACAATCATCTGCGCAAATCTGTGAAATCCGTGGGAAATAAAAACTAAGAGCAGAAATCTTAACTTTACTTCAATGAAAAACCATTTCACATCACAACTCAACATTATCGGTATCAATCCTTTTGTATTTATTCCTGAGGAAATTTTAAATGAAATTTTTGAAAGTTCGGGAAGAAACAAAAGTCCAATTGCTGTGAAAGGAATAGTAAATGGGAAAGAATTTACACAAAACTTAATGAAATATTTAGGAGAATGGAGGTTATACATCAACCTAACCATGTTGAAAAATTCTCCCAAAAGAATAGGTGAAACTATTGAAGTTGCTGTTGAATTTGATGATGCGGACAGAACTATTTCCATCCATCCTCAATTAGACAAAGCAATCAGGGAAAACCCTGTCACGTTAAAGAATTTTGAAAACCTTATTCCTTCAAGAAAACTGGAATTGATTCGTTATATCAATAATTTAAAAACAGAAGCGAGCATTCAAAGGAATATTGAAAATATCATCAAACATCTGCAAGGTGAAGTAGATTTTTTTGGAAAAAGGATTAATTAAAATCAATAAAAAAATCCGAGAAAATTTCCCGGATTTTAGTTTCTTTAAGAATTTAAAGTTTTACTTAATTTTAAAGCATCTTGATTGGTTGGATCATATTGGATGGATTTGGCAATATGCTCTTTGGCTTTCGCAGGATCAGATTGTTGTTCTGCAAAGGCGATATAGAAATAAGCGTAGGCCAAATTTTTCTTATTTTGTTCTACTTCTTCCGGTTTTACCGTAGCAATGTATTTCTCATAAGAAAGTTTTGCATTGGCATCATCTTTACCTGCTTGATAAGCGTATGCCTGACTGTAGTAAGATGGAGCCCAATCGGGTAACAAAGCAGATATCTTTTTCCATGTAGCCACTGCATTGGTCCAGTCTGAAGCGTCTTGATAGGCGCCCGCCAATTTGGCTAGTGATTCTGTATCTTTTGGATTGGCTTCAATTTGTTTTTTAAGACCATCAATCGTAGCATTACCAGATTGAGTGGTGGCAGCCGTACTTGTTGTACTATTTGCAGTATCTGTTTGAGTGGTTTGTGCATTCGCAAAACCAGCACTTCCTACAAGGATTAAACCTAAAAATAGATTTTTGATATTAATTTTAGTCATTTTCATAATCGTACATTTTTAAAATTTCTATAGTTTAAAATTCAATAATAATTCCAGAAAGTCAGAAATTTTAGAAGCTTTAAGGTTTTTTAGAAAATATTAACGGCTAAACGATTTTTTTTAGCTTAATTTTTGATTCCTGCGTGTTTGAGTTTATCTTTGTAATTCAACTGTTTTTTTAATAATCAATATAATTTCCCGATATGAATATCATATTAGCCTCAACTTCCACAATTTTTGGTGGAGAATATTTAGAATATTTAAGAGAAGAATTAATACAATTATATAAAGGAATTGATGAAATTATTTTCATTCCTTATGCAAGACCTGGTGGGATTTCCCATGAGGACTACACTGCAAAAGCAAGTTCGTTCTTCGAAACAATTAATATAAAGGTAAAAGGTCTTCATGAATTTGAAGATACAATGGAAGCGTTACACAATGCCAAAGGTTATTTTACAGGCGGTGGAAATACATTTTTATTGGTTAAAACTTTGCATGAAGAAGGATTGATGTCAGTTTTAAAATCAAATGTAGAAAATGGAAAAGCCTACTTAGGTTGCAGCGCAGGAAGTAATATTGGTGGACAAAATATGAAAACCACGAACGATATGCCGATCGTTTATCCACCAAGCTTTGATTGTATGGGGTTGGTTCCTTTTAACCTTAATCCACATTATTTAGATCCAAATCCGGATTTGAAACATAATGGAGAAACAAGAGAAACCAGAATTATGGAATTTTTAACGCAAAATGATCTTAAAGTGGTTGGACTTCGTGAAGGAAACTGGATCAGAAGAATTGATGATACAATTACTGTTGAAGGAAGTGAACTGACAAGGATTTTTGAAAAAGGAAAAGAACCTTATGAAATAGAGTCTGGAAGTGAACTTTTATAAGGGCAAAATATGAGAAAAATAGCTTTTGTTTTCTTTTTTTTATTCTATTGTTTTTTTTATTCTCAAAACCTTGAAGTTTCAGATGAAGAAGTTTATGAAGCAATAAATTTTATAATTAAAAAGCGTAGTGAGAAATCAATTAAGGAGATTAAAATTATTACAGAAGATCCAAATGTAAAAGGTGATTTTAAATATTATGATGATAAAATATTAAAAGAGTTTTTTAATGTTAAAGATTTAAAAGTGATTAAGGATCAATACACAACTATAAATGATTTTGTGTTGAATCCTAAATATATTTTTAATTTGAGAATCATACATAAAAAAGAATTACTAAGTTATAGCTCATCAAATAATAGTTTTTGGACTGAATTCAATAAAAAACATGGGAATGTGGCATTTATGTTCGTAGGTAAACCATTGTTCACTTTAGATAAAAAAAGAGTCATTATTAATTATGGTTACTATTGTGGAGGACTTTGTGGATGGGGGGAAAGAGTAATACTTAAAAAAGTGAAAAATATTTGGATAATAGAAAAGGTTGTATCAGGTTTCATAAGTTAGTTATGATTGTATTTAGCCAAAATCTTTATATTTGATATGAATAAAAAAATGCAATGAAAAAAACGTTTGTGGTCCTTGCGATTTCAAGTCAGCTCATTTTCGCTCAAAATATAGCCCAAAAACTAGATAAGGTAACCAAAGATTTGATGGATTCTTCAGGTGCTGTTGCCACTAATTTATCTTTTTACGTGTCGGATGAAAGCGGAAATTTTATTTATGAATATCAAGGGAATAAAGGTCTTTCAACAGCTTCTACACAGAAAATATTCACTGCCGCAGCGGCGTTGGAAACTTTAGGCAAAAATTATACATATAAAACTACTTCAAGCTATTCCGGAACGCTTTCGGGAGGAAATTTGAATGGAAATCTTTTCATTTCATCCAACGGCGATCCTACGCTGGGAAGCTGGCGTTATGATTCTTATAAACCGGAGAATTTTAAAAAGAAACTTATTGATGCCGTTAAAAAATCGGGAATTATAAAGATCTCTGGTGATTTAATTATTGATGATTCTTATTTTGACCATCAAACAGTTCCCGGAGGTTGGCCTTGGGATGATATGGGGAATTATTACGGAGCCGGAGTTTGGGGGATTAATTGGAAAGAAAATCAGTTTGATATTAATATCAATGGAACCGATTTTAAAAATTTTTCTTATCCGTTGGAAGGTGTAAAATGGTTGAATGATTTAAAAACTGGTGGAAGTTCCGACCAAAGTTTGATCTTTACAGCGCCTCGTTCTCATGTTGCTTTAATCAATGGAACACTGCCCGCAGGAAAAACGGTTACTGTTTCTGGTTCTACTCCCAATCCACCATTGCAATTGGGGCTTGAAATAAAAGATTGGTTAAAAGAATCTGGAATTGAGTTTTCAGGAAAAGTAGTTACTAATTCCCAACTCGAATTGGAAGGGAAACAGTCTTTAGAAGCTCCCAAAACGAATGTCATTCTTACGTATGAATCTCCAACGTTGGATAAAATCGTATATTGGTTTTTAAGAAAGAGCATCAATATGTATGGTGAAACATTTATTAAAACGTTGGGGAAAGAGAAAAAAGGAGATCCAAGTTTTAAAAGTGGAGTCGTTTTTCTTAAAGAATTTTGGAAATCAAAGGGGATCAATCCGAATATGATCAATTTTGCTGATGGAAGTGGACTTTCACCACAGAATTATGTTTCTGCAAAAGCAGAAGTTCAGGCACTGTTATATGCTAAAAAACAGCCGTGGTTCGAATCTTATTATGATGGTTTTCCGATACAGGATAACGGCATGAAAATGAAAAGCGGAACCATGAGAGATACAAAATCCTACGCAGGATATCATACAGGAAAAGATGATAAAAAATATGTGTTCTCTATTATTATCAATAATTATCAGGGGAGCGGAAGTACAGAGTTGCAGAAAATTCTGAATGTTTTAAAATAAATTATTTTGAGAAAATCCATATTTGCCAGATTAAATAACTGGATTATATTTGCTCTAATGACGATTGTGGTGTTAACTATTGTTGTAGCATCTACCATATTAATCAATTTTCTACGTAAAGAAGAAATCAAAAGGGTTGATATTTTGGTGAGTGCCATCAAATTTCAACAGGAAATGGGTAATCCCAATTTAGAAATTCAGGCATTGCTTCTTCAGATTTATGGTTCAAACAGTACGATTCCTGTTATTCTTTTAGATAAGAACGATAGAATTATGGAGCATAAAAATCTGCCCAAGGATATAGGAAATGACCCGGCAAAAATAGTGACTTTAGCAAAAAAAATGTCTAAGAGCTATAAGCCTATTGAAATTGAAATTGTGAAAGGAGACAAGCAGATTGTTTTTTATGATAACTCTCCATTGTTGAATAATTTACGGTATTCTCCCTATATATTAGGCTTTTTTATTTTATGCTATTTCTTATTTTCTTTCTGGTTTTTCAGAACTATTAAAAAAACAGATGAAGGCTATTTGTGGGCTGGTTTAGCAAAAGAAACGGCGCATCAGATTGGTACTCCGCTATCTTCAATGATCGGCTGGATGGAAATTATGAAGTTAGATAATCCAGATTCTGAAGGGGTACATGAAATAGAAAAAGACATTGAAAGGTTACGAACGATTTCCGAACGGTTTTCAAAGATTGGTTCTATTCCTGAGCTCAATGACATGAATTTTAATAAAACGATTGATGAAAATTTTGATTATTTAAAGACCAGAATTTCAAGAAAAATTGATTTTAGCCTGCACCTTCCTAAATATGATATACTGGTTCCCCACAATAAAATCCTGATGAGTTGGGTGATTGAAAATTTGGTTAAAAATGCAGTAGATGCAATGAGAGGAGAAGGAACGTTGCAAATGTTTGTTTTCGAAAGAAATAAAAATATTCTCATTGAAGTAAAAGATACCGGAAGCGGGATGACCAAACAACAAGCCAGAAATGCTTTTAAGCCTGGATATTCTACTAAGAAAAGAGGTTGGGGATTAGGTTTGTCTTTGGCGAAAAGAGTTGTTCAGGAATATCATAATGGAGATATTAAGATTTCCCAGACCGAAGTTGGAAAAGGAACAACTTTTAGAATAACGATTAAAAAAGGGTAAAAAAACGATATTATTTGTCATTGCGAGGAGCAAAGCGACGAAGCAATCTCAACTTAAAAATGAAGTTTAAACTTAATTACTCTTAAATTCTTAATAGAACTTAATGGTTAAATTTTAAAACATTAAGATTTAGTTAAGTTGTTAAGAATGTTAAGGTTGAGATTGCTTCGCTTTGCTCGCAATGACTATGAAAACAAAAAAAGCGAGGAAATTTTCCTCGCTTCATTATTTACTATAACTTTTAATTATTTCTTCCCCGTTAACCACTGATCTTGCAGTTTCTTTTCTGCTGCTGTTGGGTTGGCTTTGTATTGAAGCGTTTCCATTGTTAGCTTATCAAGAATAGCTTTTCCTTTAAGGTCGATTTTATCCATTTTATCACCATTTTTTCTAAGAACAGTTACTGTAACGTTTTGCCCGTCTTTAATGGTTTTAGAATAATTGATAAAAGCAGGTACATTTTTAATATCGATGGTTTTTCCGTCTAATGCCAAAACTTCATCTGTAATTTTAAATCCGATGCTTTTTGAGAAAGGAGATAATGCTGAACTTTCATCAAATACAAACGTATTATTTTTCTCGTTGTAACCAGTTTGGTTAGGGTCTTTAATTAACCAGAAAATAGGCGGCGTTTCTTGCTTGCTGATTTCTACACCAACTTGGCTCAGATATTCTGCGTAAGGCGTTGGTTGGCTTCCCGCAATGTATTTGTTATAAAAATCCTTTATTTGAGGATACCCTGTAACCGTTACCAACTCGTCAATTAATTTATCATCTTTGAAAGGTTTATTTTCACCAAATCTCTGAGATAATTTTCTGATCATATCTCGGTAACCCATTTCACCGTTGGATAGTTTTCTCAATTCAATATCAAGACACATTGCCAGCAAAGTTCCTTTTTCATATACATTTCTGTACTGATCTTTATATTGATCTAAAAGAACATTTTTACTCATTACCGTAAACGGCATGGTATCGTCATAGTTCTTAGAATTGGTAATTTTTTCGTTGATTCTTTTTAAGAACTCATTTTTATCAATTAGGCCTTCCTGAATCTGGAATAAATTAGCGAAATATTCTGTTCCACCTTCATACATCCAAAGGTGCTGAGACATTTTAGGGTCAGCATAATCGAAATTGTGAATCTCTTCAGAATGTGTTTTCAAAGGATTTACCGTGTGGAAAAACTCATGAGAAACTACATCGGTAATGGCTTTGTCAATGGCATCTTTCGGCATCATTTCAGGCAATACAACACTTGTCGATTCGTGGTGCTCCAACGCTCCGAAACCTTTGATCTGCGGGCCATCACCTCCTGAAAGATAGAGCAGGATTGCATATTTTTTATTGGTATTCATATCACCCAAAAATTTCTTTTGAGCAACGACCATTTTTTCTAAATTGTCTTTAAAGTCTGCCGCTTTATATTTTCCTGTTGGAGAGTACACTCCCAAAACAAGATCCATTCCGCCTGCATTAAACGTGATGTAATCTGGTTTTGTATACATTAATGGAGAATCGGTTACTTTAGCATAATTAGCCAAAACATAGGTGTCTGTAGATTCAGATTTATCCTGATCCACTAAAGCAGTTGTTCCGTAAAAATCGGTTGGTTTTTGAATCACCAATTGATAAGGCACATCCTGCATATTATCAATATAACCAATGAAACCGTGGGTATTAATCATGTATACTTTTCCTTGCTCAATATCAGTTCCTGACGGAGAGAATACGGCTTTATGCTTTGAAGTATCCATTTCGTCATCAAAACTATCATTCACTAAATAAGTAACTTTCGTTAAGTTCTGAGCGTTTTTAAGAGCATATGTATTGTCGTTCACTTTAGTGAAAGTCAGTTCTTTTCCTTTATTGTCGAAAAATTTGATCCCTTCTATAAATCTCCCATAATCATCCACAGAATAAGTCCCGGGAACTGTTTTAGGGAAGTGGAACTTGATGTCACCAGATTTCATTTTCGGGAACTCCATCGTAACGGCCACTTTATCGTCCTTTACATTCACAAGGTCGATATTGGTTTTAATAGACTGAGCATTGACTAAAACAGTAGCCAAAATACCTAGACTGAGTGCTATTTTTTTCATTGAGTTTAATATTTATAGTTAAATAGTTGTTGTAAAATTCATTTTGTTACGAATGGCTGTATTAAACTTTTCTTAAAGTTTCAAACTAAAACTATTAAAATAAGTCAATAAGTTATAATTTAACCCTTAAGATTGTTATGAAAAGTTAAGAATATTAATTTGAGATGGCTTCATTTTCTATTCATAATGATATTAAAAACAAATAAAGCGAGGAAATAATCCCCACTTCATTATTCATTTTTAATTATTTTTTCCGGTTAGCCATTGATTCTGTAACTTCTTTTCTGCCGGTGTTGGATTGGCTTTGTATTGAAGCGTTTCCATCATAACGTGATCAAGAATTGCTTTTCCTTTAAGCTCCATCTTATCCATTGTATCGCCGTTCTTTCTAAGAATGGTAAGGGTAACATCTTGCCCTTCTTTAATGGTTTTCGTATAATTGGTAAAGGCTTGCCTGTCTTTAATATCAATGGTTTTTCCGTCTAAAGCCAGCACTTGATCTGTAATTTTAAATCCGATACTTTTTGAGAAGGGAGATAATGCCGAGTTTTCATCAAAAATAAACGTATTATTTTTTTCATTGTATCCTGTTTGATTGGGATTTTTAATGAACCAGAAAATGGGTGGAGCTTCCTGTTTGTGTACTTCCACGCCTACTTGGCTCAGATATTCAGCGTAAGGCGTTGGCTTATTTCCTGCAATATATGTATTGTAAAAATCTTTAATTTGAGGATAACCCGTAATCGTTACCAGTTCATCAATTAATTTATCGTCTTTAAAAGGCTTGTTTTCACCGAATCTTTGAGATAATTTTCTGATCATATCTCGGTAACCCATTTCGCCGTTGGATAGTTTTCTTAATTCAATATCAAGACACATCGCCAACAGCGTTCCTTTTTCGTACACATTTCTGTACTGACCTTTATACTGATCCAGAAGAATATTTTTACTCATCACCGTAAACGGCAGGGTATCATCATAGCTCTTTGAATTGGTGATTTTTTCATTGATCCTTTTTAAGAACTCAGTTTTGTCAATTAACCCTTCCTGAATCTGAAATAAATTAGCAAAATATTCCGTCCCGCCTTCATACATCCAAAGATGCTGAGACATTTTAGGATCAGCATAATTGAAATTATGGATTTCTTCAGAATGGGTTTTCAACGGATTTACGGTATGGAAAAATTCGTGAGAAACAATATCCGTAATCGCTTTATCAATAGCCTCTTTCGGCAGCCTTTCGGGCAATACAACACTCGTAGATTCATGGTGTTCCAATGCTCCGAAACCTCTGAGTTGTGGGCCGTCACCTCCTGCAAGATAAAGCATGATTGCATATTTTTTATTGGTATTCATATCACCCAAAAATTTCTTTTGAGCAATCACCATTTTCTCTAAATTGTCTTTAAAATCTGCCGCTTTATATTTTCCTGTTGCTGAATATACTCCCAGAACAAGATCCATTCCGCCAGCATTGAAGGTAATATAATCCGGTTTTGAATACATTAATGGAGAATCCGTCAATTTTGCATAATTGGCCAGAGTATAGGTGTCTGTAGATTCTGAGGTATCCTGATCAATGAGAGCGGTTGTTCCGTAAAAATCTGTAGGTTTTTGAATCACCAATTGATAAGGTACATCCTGCATATTATCAATGTATCCGATGAAGCCGTGCGTATTGATTATATATACTTTTCCCTGTTCAATATCGGTTCCTGCGGGAGAAAGTACAGGAATATGTTTTGAAGTGTCCATTTCCTCGTCAAAACTGTCGTTTACAAAATAGGTAACTTTAGTTAAGTTCTGAGCGTTTTTAAGAGAATACGTATTATCATTAACTTTCAGAAAAGTGAGTTCTTTTCCTTTGTTATCGAAAAATTTGATGCCTTCTATAAATCTGCCGTAATCATCTACAGAATACGTTCCGGGAATGGTTTTAGGAAAATGAAACTTAATATCACCCGATTTCATTTTCGGGAACTCTATTGTTACAGCTACTTTGTCGTCTTTTACATTCACCAGATCAATATTGGTTTTAATAGACTGGGCGCTGACTAATACAGTCATCAAAATGCTTACACTAAGTACTATCTTTTTCATTGAGTTTACATTATAGTTAAGTAGTTGCTATAAAACTCATTTTGTTACGAATAGGGGATTAAACTTTTTTTGAAATTTCTGGTCAAGAATATTAAAATGAGAAAAATCTATTTGATTTCTTAATTAAACTTAACTCCTTACATATCCTTAATGTTTCAATAAATAAAAAGGCAAAACCGATATTTCATGATTTTGCCTTTTTTGTATTTATTGTACTTTCTTATAGTTGATATAATAATTCTTATTGAATTCAATTGGAGTACTTTTTTTCAATTGTACAGTTTGCCAGTTTTCCGTTGGGGTAATGGTTTGTTCGCCATCAATTATAATCGGAAGTTTCAGATTTTTAACCACATCTGTATAGCGGAATTTCAGTTCATTTCCTTTTTGAGAATATTCCAATGTCGGAATCTTTATCGTTCTTAAATATTGATTAAATACACTTGAAAAATCAATGCCTGATTTTGAAGAAATGTAATTTTCAATCTGCTCTGTGGTTACGGTTTGATGATAAAAGTCTTTATTTAAGCCTCTCAGGATTTGTCTGAATTTTTCATCATTGTTAATGATTTGTCGTATGGTATGAATCATACTTGCTCCTTTGGGATACATATCGCCGCTTCCTTCATTTCTTACGCCATATTTCCCGATGATTGGGACGTCATTTGCTATTTTTTTTCTAAGACCTATTGCGTAAATATCGGCAGACTTTTTATCCATATAGTTTTCAACAAAGAGAACTTCAGAATACATGGTAAAACTTTCATGAATCCACATGTCTGCCTGATCTTTTGCGGTAATGCTATTGGCAAACCATTCGTGGCCACTTTCATGAACGATAATATAATCCCATTTTAAACCCACTCCGGTTCCTGAAAAATCTGTTCCCAAGTAACCGTTCATATATTTGTTTCCGTAAGCAACATTACTTTGGTGTTCCATTCCTAAATAAGGCGAATCTACCAATTTATAAGAATCTTCATAAAAAGGATATGGACCAAACCAATATTCAAAGGCTGAAAGCATTGGTTTTACCTGCTGGAATTGTTTTTTTGCTTTATCTAAATTGTATCCCAAGACCCAATAATCGAGATCCAGCGTTCCTTTTTCACCCTTATAAGTATCTTTGAAATTCACATATTTTCCAATATTTGGAATAATAGAGTAGGCGTTGATTGGATTTTTCACCTCCCAAGTATAGGTAGTTTTATCTCCTTCTGTTTTTTGATCAATCAATCTTCCGTTTCCAACCCCTACCAAATCTTTAGGCGTAATGATTTTCATAACCATTCCATTGTCAGGCTCGTCACTCCAGATATCTTTTGTAGGAAGCCATATTGACGCTCCGATTCCTTCATCGGCAACGCTCATCCACGGATTTCCGTTTTCGTCTTTGGTGAAAACCCAACCTCCGTCCCAAGGGGCATTTTTTGCAATTACAGGATTTCCGGAATACGTTACATCAATGGTATATTTTTCTCCTTTTTTAAAACTTTTTTTAGTGGTAATAAAGATGAAATCACCATCTTGCTTATAATTGGAAATTGGGAAGCTTCCTTCTATTTTATCAGCTTTCATCGGCTGTTGAAGGTCAATTTGAAAAATAGGATTGGTAATATCTTTTATAATTTCAAAACTGATTTTGTTGGTTCCTTTAATGCTTTTCTGTTCAAAATTGGGTTCAACGGAAAGCTCATATTTCTTGACATCCCAAAAGTTTCTGAATTTGGTATTGGAGCCTTTTAAAGTGTCTTGTTTTGTAAAATGTTCAGGTCTTTCGAAGAATTGTCCAAAAACAAGTCCTGACGCCAATAAAAGTGTATATGAAAGCTTTTTCATTTGAAATTAAATTAATCTACCCAAAAATAGAAAATTTTAATAATTAAATAGCAATTTAGATTCTTCCTTCGTAAGAAATTAAAGATTTGGTCTAGCCAATAAGATAGAGTCATTGATGAAGTTCGCTTCTTAAGAATCAATTATATTGATTTAATTCTTTGCTCCCTTTAAGAGCCTGTTTAAATTTAATTTTTTGCATCACATTCAAATCTTTATCTAAATCATATTCTTTAAGGATTTTTTTTGATTTAAAAGACAATCTATTGATGACCTGTTTTTCTAACGCAAAGCTTTAGCTTCATTATGTATGTTTTCAGAGAGCAAAGGATAGAATCAACTTAGTTGATTCGTCGAAGCGTATGGATAAGCATACAGCTTCATCAGCGACGAAGTCGCATGACTTTGCTCACTTAGAATAAAGCAAAATTATTAATCAACTTAGCGTTAATCTTTTTAATCAAAAAATAATTTCAAACATCATCTATTGAGTATTGTTGATGAAAATAAACAACTGATAACTAGATGTATAAAAATTATTGAGTAAAATCTAAACAGGCTCTAAATATGTAGAATTAAAAATAAATCTTTGCGTTAAAAAGCTTTCAACTTATAACAGTGCAGATTCCCTCCCAAATGAAAAAGAAGGAGTCTTGTTTTTTAATTCTAATTAAAGAACTTCTTCAACAATGTTTTTCAATTTATTACAATCACTCTCGTTATGATCTGTGATATCGATGAAATATTTCGTTTGCCAACTTTTAGTTTTCTCAGCTTGTTTACTTTCAGGCTCATCCCAATTAGGGTAAACCCGAAAACCTCGTTTCCCTTCTTTTTGATTGTTGGTAAGAATTTGTTTTTCAGCCAATACTTTTTTAGGAAAAATAAAAAATCCGAATTGTGTATCTTTTTCTGTTGCGATAATATAAAAATTAAAATGGTCGGAAGCATTGAACGGTTCTGTTTTTCCTTCAAAATTCCTTCTCCACAACGTTACAAATTGCCCATTTTTGGTTGGGGTAATTTTAGCTTTTCGGAATTTAATTTTTAGATTATTAATGGAAAAGTTGTGTCCAAAATACTCTTCGCATTCTAAATCTGTTTCAATGTTCGATATATTTAGCTGTAATGTTTTAAAAATGGAAGCTTCAATTCGGCTTAATTCTTTGATCATTCGCTTGTTGTTAAAAAAAAAGAGATCAAAGCTTTATTTAAAAACTTTGATCTCTTTCGTTATTTAATTTTAAGTTAAAAGTCTTTCTTTAATTACTTCTGAACAGTTGGAAGATTGCTTTCGCCCTCACGCTTCAGAACTTTTTTTTGAGTGTATGCACACATAAGGATACTGAACTCATATAGTAAAAGTAAAGGTAGAGCTGCCATAATCATACTCAAAACGTCTGCAGGAGTAATGATTGCTGCAACAACCATGATTAAAACTATCGCGTGGCGACGGTATGTTCTCATGAATTTTGGCGTCAGAATCCCAATGGTTGTAAGGAAATAAATAAGGATCGGGAAAAGGAAAATAACGCCCATACCCAAAATGACCTGTAAAAATAATGTTGTGTAATCGCTTAAGTCATACAACGGAACAATAATATCTGAAATTTTGAAGATCACCCCAAAATTAATAGCAAAAGGAAGGATTAAAAAATATCCACATAAAACGCCTGTCATGAAAAGAATCCAAATGGCATTGATGATAAAGATTGAGTTTTTTCTTTCTCTTGGATGCAAAGCCGGACCAATGAAACGCCACAGCTCCCAAACAATATAAGGGAAGGCACCTACAATTCCTCCAAAAATAGAGACAGACATCATCACATTAAACTGCTGATAAAGTCTTTGTACACGTACCGGGAATTCCTTAGGAAGGTGAATACTATCATCTCCCAATAGCATTCTTGAAAAGTGATTGACTACTCTAAATGTCGGGAAATCATTTCTGGTAGGTCCAAAAAAGATATGGTCCATGATCCAGTTGATGTTAAAACCAACAGCGAAAGCGGCAATTATGATCGCAATCATTGATCGTACAAGATGACCTCTTAATTCTCCAATATGCCCAAGAAAGGACATTTCTTTACCTTCACTCACAGAATAATTTTTTAAAGTTCCAAATTTATGAAAAAAGTTTCAGTAAAGTGAGAAGATAGATGTTTAAAATTCAAGGGCTGAAATTTAAAATCTAGAGCTTCAAACTCTCATCTTAATTAATTCCTTCATCCAACAACTTATGCAGATCAATAATGCCGAAATACTTTCCATTTTCTGTTACGATCAGCTGTCCGATATTATTTTCTTTTAATATTTTCATGGCTTCTTTTGCCAATGCATTTCTTTCAATGGTTTTCGGATGGGCAGACATGATATCTTTCGCTAAAACTTTAGAAACATCTTCGCCTTTCATCAGCATTCTTCTTAGATCTCCATCAGTAACAACTCCAATGATTTGATCTTCATTCGTTACCACGGTAATTCCATGTCTTGATGCGCTGATAGAAATAATAACATCTCTTACGGTAGCGTCTTCGGTAACCTGAGGTTTCTGAGAAGATAGAAAATCATCAACTTTTGAAATTAAATTTTTTCCTAAGCTTCCTCCGGGATGAAATTTCGCAAAATCATTTTCTTTAAAATCATTTAATTCCATCAAAGCGATGGCCAAAGCGTCTCCCAATGCCATTTGTAAAGTGGTGGAACTTGTTGGTGCTAATTTATTCGGGCAAGCTTCCATGTCAACATGAGTGTCCAAAATAATTTCTGAAAATTCTGCTAATTTGCTTTTTTTATTGCCTGTCATTCCAATCAAAGAAGAAGAATAATCTTTTAAATAAGGAACAAGGGTTACGATTTCAGGAGAGTTTCCCGAATGAGAAATACATAAAACAACATCCTGTTTTTGAATAACTCCCAAATCTCCATGAATGGCTTCTGAAGCATGAAGAAACTGGGATGGAGTGCCTGTAGAGTTTAATGTGGCTACGATTTTATTTCCAACATGGGCAGATTTTCCGATTCCTACAACGATTAATTTTCCTTTTGCGGAGTGAATAATTTCTACCGCTTTAACAAAATTGTCGTCTATTCTGTTTTTTAATTTTTCAAGTTCTGAAATTTCTATTTCTAACGTGCTTTTTGCGATTGAAATGATATTCGGTCTTTCCATTTTTACTTTTACAATTTTGTATACAAAAATATCCTGATATAAAATTATACTTTAAAAAGAATATTTAATATAAATTTTATTTTTATAAATTCGTTCGCTTTTATTTTCAGCAAAAAATTTATAACTTTGGGATGGATGCAAATTTAGCAATACAAAATTAGATGAGCGCAAAAAAAGCCAATTTATCAGGCGAATTGAAAAAATATTTCGGATTTTCTACCTTTAAAGGTCAACAAGAGGAGATCATAGAAAATCTGTTAGACGGAAAGGATATATTTGTTTTGATGCCGACAGGAGGGGGTAAGTCTTTATGCTACCAACTACCAGCTCTTATTTCCGAAGGTACTGCGATAGTGGTTTCGCCTTTAATAGCATTAATGAAGAATCAAGTGGACGCCGTAAATGGCCTTTCGTCTGACGAAGGGGTTGCGCATGTTCTAAATTCATCACTAAACAAAACACAGACCAAACAGGTTTTTGACGATATTAAAAGTGGCAGAACAAAACTGTTGTACGTAGCTCCGGAATCATTAATCAAGGAAGATTATCTTGAGTTTCTGAAAGATGTGAAAATTTCTTTCGTTGCTATAGACGAGGCACACTGTATTTCGGAATGGGGACATGATTTTAGACCTGAGTACAGGAATTTAAAATCGATTATTGATAAAATTGCCGATGTTCCGGTGATTGCATTAACAGCCACAGCAACTCCAAAAGTTCAGGATGATATCCAGAAAACTTTAGGAATGATAGACGCATTGGTGTTTAAGGAAAGTTTCAATCGTGCCAATTTATATTATGAAGTACGTCCGAAAGTTAATGTAGATAAAGAGATTGTAAAATTTATCAATCAAAGAAAAGGGAAGTCAGGAATTGTTTACTGTTTAAGCCGTAGAAAAGTTGAAGAATTTGCCCAACTTTTACAGGTTAATGGAATCAATGCTTTACCTTATCATGCCGGACTTGACCAAAAGGTAAGGGTTGCCAATCAGGATAAATTCCTGATGGAAGATGCTGATGTGATTGTAGCTACAATTGCATTCGGAATGGGAATTGACAAGCCGGATGTTCGATTTGTGATTCACTATGATTTTCCAAAATCATTGGAAAGTTATTATCAGGAAACAGGTCGTGCAGGTCGTGACGGAGGAGAAGGATATTGCCTTTCATTTTACGACCCGAAAGATATAGAGAAGCTAGAGAAGTTCTTAGCTCAGAAGCCTGTTTCGGAAAGAGAGATTGGGTTACAGCTTTTAAATGAAGTGGTTGGTTACGCCGAAACTTCTATGAGCAGAAGACAGTATATTCTGTATTATTTTGGGGAGATTTTTGATCCGGTAACGGGTGAAGGAGCCAACATGTGTGATAATGCATCAAATCCTCCAAAATTAAAAGATGCCACAGAAGATTTGAAAAAGGTGTTGGAACTCATCAAAATGACAGGCGAAAAATTCAAATCTAAAGATTTGATTTCTGTTATTGTAGGTAAAGAAAGCGCCGTAACAAAATCGTATAAATTAGAACAGACTTCTTATTTCGGTTTCGGAAAAGAGGAAAAAGATAATTACTGGAAAACGATTTTAAGACAGGCCACTGTTCAAAATTTCTTACAGAAGGATATTGAAACCTATGGTGTTTTAAAAATTTCTGAAAAAGGACATTTAGTTTTAAATGGAAAATTAGAACACGCATTCTTGATTGCTGAAGACAGAGAGTTTGATTTATCTCAGACAAAAGCAGAAAGCGATCAGGTTCAAATGCAGGCAAGTGGAACTTTAGACCAAAATTTATTTGGACAATTAAAAGAATTAAGAAAAAAAGTAGCGAAGAAATACGGTATTCCTCCTTACACAGTGTTCATGGATCCAAGTTTGGAAGATATGACAGTACAGTATCCTATAAGATTAGATGAAATATCTAAAATTTATGGAGTTGGTGAAGGAAAGGCTAAGAAATACGGTAAAGAATTCGCAGATTTTATAAAAACTTACGTTGAGGATAATAATATAGAACGTACTCAAGATATGGTCTTGAAACAGGTGGCTAATAAATCCAGCCATAAAGTTTTCATTATCCAAAGTACCGACAAAAAGATTGATCTTGAAGATATTGCAAGAGCCAAGAATTTATCAATGAATGAATTGTTAAAGGAAATGGAAAGTGTTGTCTATCAAGGGACAAAGTTGAATATCGATTATTATATTGAAGATAATTTTGATGAAGATATTGTAGACGGTTTCATGGAATTCATGACCGAGTCTGAAAGCGACAGCATGAAAGTCTTGTTAGACGAGTTTGGAGATGAACTTTCTGATGAAGAAGTAAGAATGTTGAGAATCAAGTTTATCAGTGATGTAGCTAATTAAGTAATTTAAAATGTTTTTAAATCTTAATGAAGTAATTTTAAAAGAAATTCTTCCAAAGAAGAGTTTCTTTTTTAATATGACTGAAAAAATTAGAATTGTTTTTTCCTTTTTCTTTCTTGGGATTTCCATCTTATTTCTTGTAAATATGAATGCTCCTTTTTTCATTTTTGCAATAGTTATGTTTTTTACAGCCCTCTACATAGCTTTTTTTCGATGGGGCTTGAGGTATTTTGATTTAAAAAATAATTATTACTTAATAACAAATCAAAGAATAATTGTAGCTGAAAAATCAAAAAAGGAAATTTTGAAATCTAAAAATTTTGAAGAGATAAAAAGGGTTAATGTAGAAATGAATCATAACTATTTTGGAAATATCATTTTTGGAGTGCCAGAGGATATTTTTGGAAGCAATGATGAAGATTTTTCTTTTTTCACAAGAGGCGGGATGAATTTCAAGGAAGACGAATATGTATTTCTAAGCGTAGAAAATATTAACGAAATTATTCCTGTTTTTGAAAGTTTGGGGTTAAAGGTCAATAAAACTTTTTATTAATTAACAAATGAAAAAAATTTCTGTTATGTTTATTCTGCCGGATTTGGAAACCGGAGGTGCAGAAAGAATTGTTACCACAATAGCAAATCATCTTTCCAGAGATCGGTTTGAACCTAAGATTTTGCTTTTACGTAAGAAAGGCGGATATCTTAATCTTCTTAGGAAAGATGTTGAAATTATTGATATTAATACAGAAAGAATCAGACATTCTTTAAAGCCTATTTTAGGTGAGATTTATAGAAGAAAACCGGATATTGTATTTTCTGGTTTTGGAGAGGTAAATGCTTACTTAGCTTTGTTTATAAAACTTTTTCCGAGAACAAAATTCATTGCCCGAGAAACCAATGTTGTAACGGAGCATGTGACGAGAAAGGAAATAAAGTTTTTCTATAATTTCTATAATAATTACCAGAGAATTATTGCACAAAGTGATGATATGTTGAAGGATTTGACTAAAAATTTCAACATAAAGTCACAGAAAATTATTAAAATAAATAATCCTGTTGATTTCGAATTTATAGACCAAAAACTATTAAATGCTGTAAAGCCTGAAAGTTTTAAATACAATTATAAAAATGTTGTAGCCATTGGAAATTTATCTGCCAGAAAAGGGTTCGACAATTTGCTGAAAGTTTTTTCAAGGCTTAAAAACGAAAATATTTTACTCCATATTTTAGGTGATGGAAACGATAGAGAAATTTTACACCAAATGAAGGATTTCTTAGGATTAAAAAATGTTTTCTTTCATGGAAGACAGGAAAATCCTTATCAGTTCCTAAAGTTTGCAGATTTATTTATTCTTTCCTCAAGGTATGAAGGTTTTCCAAATGTTTTATTGGAAGCCGGAGCTTGCGGAACATATTCTCTTGCCAATAATTGTCCGGGAGGAATTAATGAAATCATTCAACCTCGTATTAATGGTGAAATCTCTGACATTGAAAATCATGAAGATTTTTCACAAAAAGTGATGAGTATTCTTCATGAAACTTATGATAAAGATTCAATTAAAAACTCTATCAGCTCAAGATTTTCAAAAGATATTATTTTAGATAAATACGAAAAGGTCTTGCTAGATTTGATGAAGAAATAAACAAGATATATGCTTATTGAAGGTATTTCTTTTTCGGGAATGGCAGTTTCTCTTTTGTGTATTCTATTGTTGCTTTCCAAAAAATATAAAAAAGAGGCAGATAAGTATTTTATGGTTTGGCTTATCATCTGTATAGCCAATATTGGATATTATGTATTCCCTTCTTTGTTGCCACAATACTTACAGACTGTTGGATTTACATTTCCGATTCTTAGTATATCTGTGCTTTATCTGTATGTAAGCTCCATAGCATTTTCAATACCTTTTCACCGAAAGTATATTCTAAAGCATTCGTTATTTTTTGTAGGATATAATCTTCTTTTTATCTTGACCTCTTGTTTTTGCAAGAAAATTATATTTGTAGATAATATACCTTATTTTGATATTGGTCAGCATGAATTGTTGTTGGATCTACTTACTTTACCCATGGTTTTTATTCCTATGGTGTATATTATACTGTGTTATCTTGCTTTAAGAAAATATCAGAAAATCTTGCCCCAATATTACTCTTCACTTGAGAAAATAAATCTTAATTGGTTAAAATGGATTATTTTATCATTAATCTTTCTTCTTGTCTTTATATTCGGGATCATTTCGCTGGGGCCTAGGTCTTATCAACTCCCGTTTCAAGATCTTTTTAAAATAGTAGGTGCCATTCAAAGTATCTATGTTTTTATTATGGTATTTTTCGGATTGAAGCAAAGTATTATTATTGATCAACCTATTGCAGTTCCAGATTATGATCTTGAAAAAAGTCAAGAAAAAACAGGAACATCCGATGATAGGCTACAGAAGATGTCTGAAGAACTATTAGATTATATGAAAAGTGAGAAGCCTTATCTTGATGAGGAGCTTAGTCTTTCAAAGTTATCTTCATTCCTGGGAGTATCTTCTAATCAGCTTTCACAAATGGTCAATCAAAATTTAAATACCAATTTTTATAAGTTTGTTAATTCCTATCGGATAAATGAAGTAAAGGAAAAATTGAAAGATTCAAAGTATAATCATTATTCAATCTTGGGGATTGCTTTTGAATCTGGCTTTAATTCTAAATCTACCTTTAATAAAATCTTCAAAGAAGAAACAGGGATGACTCCTTCTGAATATAAAAAGTCCAAATAGATAATAGTACGTCCTAATCTATAGATTAAGACGATTGGTTGTATTTATTAGCGCAGTTTTGCCATAAAAAAATGGATACACTATTTCATACTGTAAGTATTATTATTCATGTTTTTTGCGGGATTTTGGCACTTCTTATTGGCTTTACTTTGTTAGTGAAAAAAAAAGGAACATTATTCCATAAAAAAGCAGGTCTTTGGTTTGCTGTTTTAATGGTCTTTATTTTTATTACTGGGGTAGCAGGAGTTATTATTTTTAAAAGAAATATGTTTTTGCTAGTGATTACAGTGTTGGCAGGATACAACACTTATTCAGGAATCCGAATTGTAAGAATAAAGTCTAATGTACGGTACTGGAAAGATATATTTGCGATGATTGCTGCTGTAATCACAACTGTGTATTTTTTATTCTATTTACATTCAATTGGTTTTTATTGGGATCCCGTTATTATTTATTCAACAGTAGGCTATTTATTTTTGGTTATTTTATATGACATATCCCGTTATTTTATCCCAAAATCCCGATATGGGAATCTTTGGATCTATGAACATTCATGTAAAATGATAAGCGCATTGAGCGGTCTTTTGTCTGCTTTTATAGGAACTATTTTACCTCATTACAAGCCCTACAGTCAGATTATGCCATCTCTGTTGATGACGTTGGTAATGATATTTTTCGTTATAAAATTATTTACTATGCATAGGCAAAAGGATCCATCTAAGAATGAGATCTTTCAGAAATAAATAGATCGTTGGTAAAATAGAAGTTCTTATTTTTGATTAAGGAATGTATTACGAGTTTCTATATTTCCTTACCTTTGACGTTATTAATTTTATCTAAAAAATCAATTTTTCATACATGAGAAAAATCCCGAAAATAGGATGTGCCTGCGAAAAACCTACCCAAAGCTATACTGAATATAGAAGTTCTGAAGTAGGTGTAGATCATACTAACGGAAGAAATGCAGAAGTAATGATTCAACAATGTAAACTTTGTCAAAGAATATGGGTTCATTATTTTGTTGAATTTGACCATGATTCTAATTCAGGGAGATGGTATAAAGGAATTGTTTCCAAAAAAGATCTTTCAGAAATTACACCTGAAAATGCTGTAGAACATCTGGAAAACCTTGAGTGGTATGTGTATGGAGGTCCGTTTTTTGAAAATACCATAACATTTGGAGAAGGGAAGGTGAATGTAGATTTATAACATCTTCACTAGATTGAAAATTTCTATTTCAAAATTGATAAATCTCACTTTGGTGCTTGGTAATTAATCTGTAAATTTGTAAGAATTAAAGAGATAATAATAAACAAATTCATAAAATAACATGAGTCAATTTGATGTTACCGTAATCGGTTCTGGTCCTGGTGGTTATGTTGCTGCTATTCGTGCTGCACAATTAGGTTTCACAACAGCAATTATTGAAAAATATCCAACTTTAGGAGGAACGTGTCTTAATGTAGGGTGTATCCCTTCAAAAGCGCTTCTAGACAGCTCTGAACATTTCGAAAATGCTAAACATAATTTTGCAGGTCACGGAATCATTATTAATGAGCCTCAAGCTGACATTGCAAGAATGATCGAGCGTAAAAACGAGGTGATCAAGCAAAACACAGACGGAATCAGCTATCTAATGAACAAAAACAAAATTACTGTTTTTGAAGGTGTTGGAAGCTTCGAATCTGCTACTCAGATCAAAGTAACGAAAAACGACGGTTCTACTGAAACCATCGAATCTAAATATACAATCATTGCAACGGGTTCTAAGCCGTCTTCATTACCTTTTATTACACTAGATAAAGAAAGAGTGATTACTTCTACAGAAGCGTTAAACCTTAAAGAAATCCCTAAGCACTTAGTGGTGATCGGAGGTGGAGTTATCGGTCTTGAGCTAGGTTCTGTGTACCTAAGATTAGGAGCTCAAGTAACAGTTGTTGAATTTATGGACAAGATCATTCCTACAATGGACGGAGCTTTAAGTAAAGAATTAACAAAGGTTCTTAAAAAGCAAGGTATGAAATTCATGCTTTCTACAGCGGTTTCTGCAGTAGAAAGAAACGGAGATACCGTAAAAATCACTGCTAAAGATAAAAAAGGAGCAGAGGTTGTAGTAGAAGGAGATTATTGTTTAGTTTCTGTAGGAAGAAAACCTTTCACAGACGGACTTGGACTTGAAAAAGCAGGTGTTGAGCTTGACGAAAGAGGAAGAGTAAAAACAAATGATCACTTACAGACTAACGTTGCGAACATCTATGCGATTGGTGACGTTATCAAAGGGGCAATGTTGGCTCACAAAGCTGAAGAAGAAGGAGTTTTTGTTGCTGAAACATTGGCTGGACAAAAACCTCACGTTAACTATAACTTAATTCCTGGTGTTGTTTACACTTGGCCTGAAGTTGCCGGAGTTGGTAAAACTGAAGAGCAATTGAAAGAAGAAGGTGTTGCTATTAAAGTAGGATCTTTCCCAATGAGAGCATTAGGAAGAAGCCGTGCAAGTGGTGATGTTGATGGATTAGTAAAAATTATCGCTGACGAAAAAACAGACGAAATTTTAGGAATGCATATCATCGGAGCAAGAGCTGCCGACTTAATTGCAGAAGGTGTAATTGCAATGGAATTCCGTGCTAGTGCTGAAGATATTGCTAGAAGTTCTCACGCCCACCCAACATATGCAGAAGCTATTAAAGAAGCTGCATTGGATGCTACTGGGAAAAGACCAATTCATATGTAATTATAAATGATTAATTTTTAATCATTTAAATATAGAAAGAGAAATCAGTATTGATTTCTCTTTTTTTTGGCACAAAAATGGAGATTGACGTAAGAAATCGATCTATGAAAAATATTTTTATCGGCTTACTATTTTTTGCAGGAATTTATTCATTTGCACAGGAAGCGGGAAAAGCAGGGGAGCTTTTAAGAAATGAAGCCTCTGTATAAGAAATGCAGTCGGCAAAGAGCAAAGGTTTTGATAACAGAAATAATAATTCCAATAATTCGGGATTTAGAAATCAGAATAATCAAAATGACAGAGGACGAAATCCCAATTATCAATGGAATAAAAATTACGGATACGCAGAAGTTTTTCTAAGAATTCCTGAAATGGGATATTTTACAGTGGAACTTGGTGATCAAATGATTTCAAATGGTTCAGGGAAATATCGTTTTTTCGATTTACAGTCGGGTAGAGTTCCAATCTCGATTTATGATAATGGATTTTTAATTTACCGAACAACTTTACAACTTAGAAATAATAACAGATTAGTTCTGGATTTTTTCACGGATAATGGCTTGTATTTATTAGATACTTATCCTGTAAAAAGTGATTCTTATGGTTTCAATGACTGGAATGATGTTTGGAACAACCCTTACGGAAATCAATCAGGAAATTGGAATAATTCAGGGAATGTGATGGATAATAATACCTTTAGTCAGTTTTTTTCCATTTTTAAGAATGAGCCATTTGATGACAGTAAAATTGCAATGATTAACCAGCAGATGCGTAATTCCCAATTTACATCAGAACAAATCAGAGATCTTGTAAAGTCTATCAGTTTTGATAAGAACAAACTGATGCTAGCCAAATCGATGTACAAAAAATGTGTTGATAAAAATAGATATTTTCTGGTGAGCGATGCGTTTGATTATGAAAGTAGTAAGCGCGAGTTGAGGGAATTTATAGCTCAATAAGATAAAAGAGAGAAGTGGGTTGCTTCTCTTTTTTTTGTTTGGTAAAGTAGATTCAGTTGTAATTTAAAAAATAAGACTGTTTTAATTATAATGTTAGTCCTTTGAAGCTAAAACTCTCAAAGACACTCATCCAAAAACTAGCAATTATTTTCCGTACCTTTGTCGCTTAATTTTATCATTAATGCAATTAGGGAAAACTCAAACTTTAAAAATTTCAGAAAAAACAAGTTCTGGATTAATATTAACGGACGAATCTGGTGAAAAAGCTTTTTTACCTAAAATTTTTGTTCATGAAGAAAAAGAAATCGATGAAGAAATTGAAGTTTTCGTATATCAGGATGATAATAAATTAAAAGCGACTACCGAAACTCCATTGGCAGAAGTAGGAGAGTTTGCAGTAATGGGCTGCGTACAAAGTCTACCAAGTGGTGCGTTTATGGATTGGGGAATCATTAAAGATCTTTTCATTCCTTATAAACAGCAGAAGTCTAAAATTATCGAAGGAAAAAGATATTTGGTTCATTTGTATATTGATGAAAGATTAGATTTAATCACTGGAACTACAACATTCAAAAGAAATCCTCAGTATCAAGATTTACCTTTCCAAAAAGGAGATAAAGTGGATTTGATTTTAATGAACGAAAGTGAATTGGGATGGAATGTGGTAGTCAACAAAAAATATATAGGACTTATTTATACTTCTGATGTTTTCAAAAAACTATATCCTTTATCTGAAGAAACGGGTTACATCAAAGCAATCCGTGAAGATGGAAAGATTGATGTTTCTTTACAGCCTGAAGGTTTTGAAAATATCGACGAGTTTAAACAAAAGATCCTGGATAAATTAAATGACAATTACGGTTTACTTTATCTTTCTGATAAATCTACTCCGGAAGAGATCCAAGATGAACTTCAAATGAGTAAAAAGAACTTTAAAAAGGCCCTTGGCGGACTGTATAAAGATAAGATTGTTGAGATCCTGGATGATAAGATCAAATTAGTATAAAACAAAACGGAGCAGAATTTTCTGCTCCGTTTTGTTATGCTTACTCTCTGTTTTTAATGAGCAACCAGCCGGTATAAATTCTTCCGTCAGAAACTTTTATGGTGTACCAATAGTTTCCTGTAGCTAGCGGAGTTTCGTTCAGTTTTCCGTCCCATTCAAACGCTTTTTTGATCGTTATTTCATTAAACACCAAAAATCCTCTTCTGTCGTAAACATTTACTTCTGTTTTAGGGTAATTTTCAAGACCTGCTATTTTCCATTTGTCATTTTTTCCATCTCCGTTTGGACTAATTGCATTGGGAATATTGAAAATAGAAAAATTCTTTTCGCCAATAATACACCCTGCTTTAGTTCTTACATACGCCGTATATTCTCCCATATTTAAATTATTAAATACATTAGAATCCTGCCAAGTAAAATTATCTAAAGAATACTCATAATTTCCCGTTGCAGATAAAACTACGGTAGCAGTGTTATTGCTAATATTCACAGAGACAATTTCCGCAAGAACGGAATAACTGACCTGAACATTATCTGTATTTTCACATCCAAAGTTGTTGGTTACTTTTACAGAATATTTTCCGGGAGTAGAAACAATAATGGTTTGGGTAGTTGCCCCTGTATTCCATAGATAAGAGGTGAAACCACTTCCTGCATCTAATGTTATTGTTTTGCCTTTACAGAATTCTATAGTTTCAGGGAGGTTAATTTTTGGTTTAGGGTTTAAAGTTATATTTAATCTTATAATATTAAAGCATCCATCAGGTGTTGAGACCTTCACATAAATGATAGTAGTTCCTATATTTAAAGTATAGTTTGATGGGTTTGCGATGATATTTCCTGTATTATCTGTGTAAGTGAAAATATAGTTATTAGGATTATTAATGATGTTGTTCTCGTAAGAATGAAGATTAACAATCATTGTATTGGCGATGGTTGTGTTACATAATGTATCTGAAAAGTCAATAGCAGGAACATTATTCGTGGAAAGCGTAACAGCAATAGCTAATTTCTCAGATTCACAAGCATTTAAAGTTTGAGTAACAAAATAAGTTTGCCCATGAACAAGTGGGGTAGTATTAGGTAAAATAGTTCCCGTAGCACTATAAAACGTCAGAGAAGTTCCTGTTATTACTAAATTAGATAACGTAGGATTTGCAGAAGCACAAAAATCTTGAGTAGCATTTGCTATTGGTCTTGGAGTATTATTTACCGTAATCTGAATAGCAATTTTACCACTTTCACAACCATTTATTGTTTGTGAAGCATAATACGTTTGTCCATTTACCAATGGAGTTGTTATTGGTAAAATCGTGTTAGCTGCATCATACCACTTGATGTTTTGTCCTGTAATTTGGATATCTGAAATTTTGGGTTGGTTAGTAGCGCAGAATGTTTGAGTTGTATTTGCTGTTGTAGGAAGAGCAGGGGCTGCGATAATCACATTTTGGTTTTGTGTTGCAGTATTCCCGTTTCCATCATTATAATTCCAGTGAATCACATAAGTTCCGGGAAGTGAATACGAGAGAGGGTCTGTTGTAGTAGCAGTAATAAGTCCTGCACAATTGTCATTGGCTGTTGGGAAAGTAGAAATAACGGTATGGCAATCTCCTGTAATATCTGTAAGAGTTGGAATATTTGGAACTGGTGCTACGGTGTCGCCAACTATAACATTTACTGTAAAGCTTCCGTCGCACGCTCCAGATCCTGAAACCTGGCAAGTATAAGTTCCTGCATTAGTAGCTATAGCATTTGGGATTGTAGGGTTTTGTATATTTGAAGTAAATCCGTTGGGTCCTGTCCAATTATAAGTTGTTCCACCTGTTGCGTTTAATTGAATTGTTGAATTGATGCAGACAGGAGAGTTTGAGGTGACCATTCCAGATGATGTACAATCTTGGAATTTAACTATAAAAATATCGTTTGAGGGATGTCCTCCTTGTTGTTGAAAAGTTCCGGGAGTAGCAATTCCTGTTGTATTGTTACTTGACATTCCTGTGAAATAAATATAGCCTTCATTGTCTTTTGTAGTATAGCCTAATTGTGTACCCCCATTTCCTCCATAAAATGTTCCCCATTCTTTAATATTGTTAGAATTATATTTTACTAAGAAAGATTTTATATAGGGTCCTGTTGTAGTCATGTATGCATTAGGAGTTGCAAGGCCAGTTTGATTTAGATAAGACAAGCCTCCATAAAATATATTCCCTGTAGTATCTATATAGGCAGACAATTGCATTTCGTAAATAAATGGAAGGTATGTTTTATCTATTACATTTGTATTTAAATTTACTTTCCAAACGCCAGGCTTTCTAATAGCACCTCCTGTTGGATTAAATGTCATAAATTCGCCTGCAAGTACTAAAGTATTATTAATAATTCTAGCTTCTCTTATAGTTTCCTGTCCCGCTTCACCAAAATAGCTAGATCTTAATAATGTTCCTGCTTTTGAAAATTTTAAATATAAGCCATCTGAAACACCAGCGTGAGTACCTTGAAAAGGATTGATCATTGGTATTGTAGTGGACTGGCTTGCTCCTATAACTTCTAAATTATCAGTGGATGAAAATATATTATAAATTGAAGTGGAGCCTGAAGTGCCTCCAAAAAAGGTTGCCCATTGTACATTACCAGAATTATCCAAATCTATTAAAAAGCCATCAAAATATCCAGCACCACTCGGTTTTGAAGGATAAGCTGCATTTAGGATTGGAAAGTTTGTACTCATTGTCTCTCCTCCTATATAAATATGATTTTGATTATAAGAAACAGTAAAACATTCGTCAATATTTGTACCTCCAAAATCTTTAAAGAAAATTAAATTTCCGTTAGAATTAAGTTTTACCAATAATGCATCTCTGGTTAGTGTTTTTTCGGAACTTCCTCCTAAATAGATATTATAGTTTTCATCAAAATCTACATCATTAAAAAAATCATTCTTAGGACTTCCATAATAAGTACTCCAGAGTCTTTGTCCATCTTTTGTAAGTTTCATAACAAAAGCGTCCATTTGACCTATTAAATTTTGTTGATGTGCTCCAGTGGTGGCAATATTAGAAGAGCTTGTTGTTCCTCCATACAAATAAGGTTTGTTTTGATTGTCAGTTTTTATTTTTCCATATTCTTCTCCATAACCTCCTGCATAACTTCCCCAAATTCTTGTAGGTACAGGATCGATGACAATAATTTTATTTGAAGAATCTACAGGCGAATTAAATCCAAAAGTCTGATCTCCTAAATCTTTGAATGAAACATTAATATTTTCTTTTCTTATTCCTTCGATCCAGCTGTTAGGAATGTTTTCATGAATTTCTCCAAAACGGACATTCATAGCAAGTTTACCATCCCTTATAGAAGCAGCAGCACCATTAAACTTCATTTTTATATCCGAAACTCTCCCTCCTTGGTTAATGATGAAGTTGTATTCAATTGGTTTTAAAGTATCCTTTGGCTTAAAAAAGACTAAGTCAATGTTGGGATAAATATTTTTATATAAAACTTTTTGAAAGCGATGAACGTTTGTTATTCCTTTAGGTTTATTTGGAATATTATAATAGTTATCAAAATCAGGAGACTTTCCTTCTACTATGATTTTCGAATTTTTATTTGAGTTTAATAATTCAATATCAATTCTGTGGAACGATTTTTCATAAATAAATTCATCCAAATGATAATCATTTCCATTTGGAATTTTATTCTTGTTATTTTTTGAAGAATTGGGATTAGGGCTTTTCTTAGTTTCGTAAATATCATAAGAAAAACCATTAGAGCGAAGTTGAACATTCAAGCCTGCAGAATGGTATAAATACTTCACATCAATATTATTCTTTCCATCCTGATCAACAATTTGTCCTTTATTTTCATAGAAATTGAACTCATTGTTTTGGGAAGATTTATTTTGAGAAAATAAAAGAGCATAGATAAAGAGTGTGAAAAAAAGTAAAATTTTTCGCATGGGTTATTAATTTTCGGCAAATATATAAAAACCCTTTATCTAAAAGAGTTTTAAATATTAAATCTCTAACTGTCTTCTATAAAACCTGATGCAAATCATAATATTTCCATTAATAATTTTGTTTAACAATTTTGTCAAAACAGATGATTGATTTATATTTGCACAAAATTGTTTAACAATAATGTCAAAACAAGCGAAAAAAGACCAAACACAGGAACTGATAAAAGACACCGCAAAGAATTTATTCTTTGTGAAAGGGAAGTTTGACGCTACAACGCAAGAAATTGCTGATGCAGCAGGAGTCAACAGAACGCTGATCAACTATTATTTCCGATCAAGGGATAATTTGATTCAGATTATTTTTGATGAAGCTCAGAAAGTAGAGCAGGAAAAATCTAAGATCATTCAGAATTTAGATTTACCATTCAAAGAAAAAATGAGCCAGTTTATTGAGCATAGCTTATCTACAAGCCTTCAATATCCTTATCTGGAAACATATATCGTTTCGCAGATCAATAAGGGAAACTGCCATAAAAAAGATATTGAGGAAGATGAACTGAAAAAATTGTACAAAGATCTAAAGAAGGAAATGGCATTGGGAAATATTGAGGAAATGGAACCTATCCAATTTGTCTTAAATATGATCTCATTATTGGTTTTTCCAAGTGCTATCAGACCATTATTGATGGAAAATCTTATGATAAGTGATGAAAAATTTGATAAGATTATTGCAGCAAGAAAGGAGATCATTTTAAATATGTTGTTTAAAAACTAAATAAGGTTAAAGTATTTTCAAAAATGAATCGTCCTTTAGAAATAAAAACGCTCACGAAGAACATTTAGATTAAAAAAATAAACGAAGTAATAATATTATGAAAAGAAAACGTATAACTGCAAATAAGCTAAAAATTGGGATAGCTGCTGCATTTATGATTTTCGGCTTTTCATCGGTGTCTGCTCAGAAGCAGGTTTCTTTACAGGAAGCTATTAAAGAGGCACTTCAAAATAAAGCAGAAGCCAAAAGAGCTGCTTTACAGATTAAAAAAGCTGAATATAAAATTGATGAAGCCAAAGCCAGTGCATTGCCACAGATAAGTGCTACTGCGGGTTTAACCTATAATCCGGTGATTCAGCAGTCTTTGCTTGAATTTGGAGGAGAAAGAATAACTGCTCAGTTGGGACAGCCTTGGAGCTCTAGTGCAGTTGTACAAGTTCAACAGGCTATTTTTGATCAAAGAGTTTTCATTGGTCTTAAAGCTGCGAAATCTACAAGAGAATTTTATGTTTTGAATGCTCAGTTGACAAACGAACAGATCATTGAAAATGTAGCAACGGCTTACTATCAGGTTTTTGTACAGGTTGAAAACCTTAAAACAATAGAAGCAAGTTATGCGAATACTCAGAAAGTAAGAAATGTTATTAAAAGCTTAGTAGATAATGGCTTGGCGAAAGCAATCGACTTAGACCGTACGAATGTTCAATTAACGAATATTGGTTCAAACAAGCAAACATTAATCAACTCAGTGGAACTTTCAAAAAATGCTTTGAAGTTTTATATGGGAGTTCCAATCGGTACTGATATTGAATTGGAAGAAAAAAGCATTGAGCCAAAACCAGAGCTTATTGCGAGCAATGTGAATCTGGATGATCGTTTGGAAATCAAAGTAAAGACCAAAAACAGAGAGCTTCTTCAATTCAATAAAAAAGCTACTGAGGCTTATCTTTATCCTACTGTAAGTCTTCAGGCCAATTATGGTTGGGCTGGGACAGGGAAAAAATTCCCGCTCACTAATGGGTTAAATAATGGAGTTCTTTGGAGTGATTATTCAGCGATCGGTTTGAATATCAATGTACCTATTTTTACGGGTGGTGCTACCAAAGCTAAAATTCAGCAAGCCGAAATTGATATTCAGGATCTAGATATGGATATCCAGAATACGCAGTTAACTTTAAGCTTAGATTATAAGAATGCCATTACGAATATGGAAAATTCTATCATCAATATTCAAAGCACGAAAGACAATGTGGATCTTGCAGAGAGAGTTCAGAATAATACACAGTCTAATTATCAATATGGTTTAGCAACGCTTACCGAAGTGTTGGATTCTGAAAACGCTTTAACACAGGCAAAACAAAATTATTCTAATGCATTGTTAGATTATAAGCAAGCTGAGATCAAGTTAATTAAAGCTAAAGGAGAATTAAACACATTACAAAACCCATAATAAACTAGAAATGAAAAAAACTTTAATATATATCATCGTAGCAGCCGTACTTGTAGGTTTAGCCGCATACAAGATTGCCGGTAATAAAGAAAAGCAAAAGACAGAAGTTGCTGAAGTTGCAAAGCAGGTTGATAAAATTAACGTAAATGTAGTAACCGTAAAAAGAGAAAATATCAATACAGATTATTCTGCAAACGGTACTTTTCTTCCAAAACAGGAAATGAATCAGTCTTCTGAAATTGCTGGACGTATTGTGAACGTTATGGTTAAGGAAGGATCACGAGTTTCTGCAGGTCAGGTCTTGGCAACGATTAAAAAAGATGCCATTGAAGTAGATGTAGCGCAGGCTCAAAACAACCTACAGAATGCCGTTATTGATAATCAACGTTACGAAAATGCATTTAAAACAGGAGGGGTTACCAAACAACAGGTTGACAACTCAAGATTGCAGTTGAAAAATGCTCAGGCAGCTGTTAAAGCGCAAGGAGTAAGAGTAAATGATGCAAGCATCCGTGCCGGAATTAGTGGAACAATCAACAAAAAAATGGTTGAGCCTGGAACAGTAGTTTCTATTGGAACTTCCATGTTTGAGATTGTTAACATCAACAGTTTAAAATTATCTGTATTGGTGGACGAAAGCCAGATTGGAAGAATCCAGTTAGGTCAGGAAGTTCCCATTAATGTAAATGTATTGCCAGAAGATTCTTTCAGTGGAAGAATTACTTTCATTGCTCCTAAAAGTGATGCTTCTTTAAATTTCCCGGTTGAAATTGAAGTGCAGAACAAAGGAAACTTAAAGGCAGGTATGTATGCAACAGCTTTATTCAAAACCAACCACGGTGCTGAAACACAGAATATGTTGACAGTTCCTGCTGAAGCTTTTGTAAATGGAGTAAGTTCAGGACAATTATTCATTGTTGAAAACGGAACTGCTAAACTGGTTAAAGTAACGATCGGTAAAATTTACGGAGATAAAGTACAAATTTTAAGTGGTCTTAATGATGGCCAGCAAGTAATTACCAGCGGACAGATTAACCTTGATAATGGTTCAAAAATCAATATTGTAAAGTAGTACATCTATGAAGTTAGCAGAAATATCGATTAAAAGACCTACGCTAGTCATTGTATTATTTACATTGCTAACGTTAGGAGGGATCTTGAGTTATTCCATGATGGGATACGAATTGATTCCGAAATTTGAAACCAATATGGTTACGATTTCCACCATATATCCTGGAGCTTCGCCTGCTGAGGTAGAAACTTCCGTTACCCGAAAGATTGAGGATGCGGTAGGATCGTTGGAAAACGTAAAGAAAGTAGAATCTTCATCTTATGAAAGTTTATCAGTGATCATGGTTCAGTTGAACGATGGAGCTGATGTAAACTATGCTTTGAATGATGCCCAGCGTAAAGTAAATGCCATTCTCTCGGAACTTCCGACGGATGTAAAAGCGCCTTCACTGAATAAATTCTCTTTGGATGATTTACCAATCATGACGTTGAGTATTTCAAGTGATAAGCTGAACAGTAAAGCACTTTACGATCTATTAGATAAAAAAATAGAGCCTATTTTCTCTCGTGTAAATGGGGTAGCGCAAGTTGACCTTGTTGGTGGACAGGAAAGAGAGATTCAGGTGAATATTGATGAGAAAAAATTGCAGGGTTACGGACTTTCTATTAGTGAAGTTCAACAGGCAGTTCTTTCATCAAACTTAGACTTCCCAACGGGAGCTTTGAAAACAAGAACTGAAAAATCTACCATTAGATTATCAGGAAAGTATAAATCTATTGAGGAAATGAGCAATCTTGTTATTTCTTCAAAAAACGGAGCGCAAGTTCGTTTATCAGATGTTGCAGCAGTTTTTGATACACAGAAAGATACTGAAAAGGTAGCTCGATATAATCAGAACCCTACGATTTTATTGCAGGTTAAAAAACAGTCTGATGCCAATGCGGTTGCTGTTTCTGAAAGCATTCAGAAAACAATTGAAAGAGTGCAGACAGATTATAAAGTACAGGGAATTAAGATTAAAACAGTAGATGACAGTACCGACTTTACATTGGAAGCTGCCAACCACGTAATCTTTGACTTGTTCTTAGCCGTAATATTGGTAGCGATTGTAATGCTATTATTCCTTCACAGTATCAGAAATGCATTTATTGTAATGGTTTCAATTCCAATCTCTTTGATTGCAACGTTTATCGGAATGTACTTAATGGGATACACGTTGAACTTAATGAGTTTACTAGGACTTTCATTGGTTGTAGGTATTCTTGTGGATGATGCGATTGTGGTATTGGAAAACATTTACCGTCACATGGAAATGGGTAAAAGCAAGATCAGAGCAGCGTATGATGGTGCTTCTGAGATTGGGTTTACCGTTTCTGCGATTACCTTGGTAATTGTGGTGGTATTCTTACCGATTGCAATGAGTTCAGGGTTGGTAGCTAATATCTTGGCACAGTTCTGCGTCACGGTAGTTATTGCAACGTTATTCTCATTATTGGCTTCATTTACTATTATTCCTTGGTTGTCATCAAGATTTGGTAAACTAGAGCACTTAACAGGTAAAAACTGGTTCCAGAAATTTATCCTTTGGTTCGAAAGAATGATTGATAAATTTACCCACTGGATTACAGGAATCCTTGAATGGTGTTTGAAATCAACATTAAGAAGAATCATGACGGTTATTGTAACGTTCATTATTTTGATCTCTTCATTCATGTTGGTTGCTTTCGGATTCATTGGTGGAGAATTCTTCCCGAAAATGGACCGTGGTCAGTTCTTAGTTCAAATGGAATTGTCTAAAGATGCAACGATTGAAAAAACAAACCAGGTTACTTTAAATGTTGAAAAATATTTAAGAGATAATAAAGATGTAGTAGACATGATCACAACAGTGGGTCAGCAGTCTTCTGGATTTGGTGGAGCGCAGGCTACTATTTATCAGTCAGAGATTCAGGTAATCTTAACAGATAAGTCTATGCGTGCTGAAAGTACAGACATCATCGCTGCAAAAATGAAGCGTGATCTTGAAGAGAAATTCACAGGCGTTGAGTTTAAAACAGCACCAATCGGATTAATGGGAGCAGATAATGCACCAATTGAAATGGTGGTAACCGCTGCAGATAACGAAACAGCTACGAAGGAAGCAACAAGAATCTTAGAATTATTGAAAAAAGTTCCGGGATCTGTAGATGCTGAATTATCAACAGACACAGGAAGCCCTGAAGTAAGAGTAAATATTGACCGTGATAAGATGGCTTCTTTAGGCTTAAATCTTTCAAGTGTAGGACAAACAATGCAGACTGCATTTAACGGAAACACAGACGGAAAATACAGAGCAGGAGAATATGAATATGACATCAATATCCGTTTGGCCGACAACAACAGAAAATCGATTGAAGATGTTAAAAACTTAATCTTTACAAACCCTGCAGGTGAGCAAGTTCGTTTGAGCCAGTTTGCTGCTGTGGACATGAGTTCCGGACCGAGTTTACTTCAACGTAGAGATAAATCTCCATCGGTAAAAGTATTGTCAAAAGTAGTGGGTCGTCCTGTAGGAGACGTTGCTAACGAATGGTCTGCTCAGTTTATGAACAGCGACAAAAAACCAGCCGGTGTAAACTATATGTGGGGTGGTGATATGGAAAATCAGGAAGAAGGTTTCGGTACGTTAGGTATTGCTTTATTGGCAGCGATCGTATTGGTATATCTGGTAATGGTTTCATTATATGACTCATTTGTATATCCATTTGTTGTATTGTTCTCCATTCCGTTGGCGATGATCGGGGTAATGGTAATCCTTGCCTTAACAGCCAATTCATTGAACATCTTTACGATGTTGGGGATGATCATGTTGATTGGTTTGGTTGCAAAGAACGCGATCTTGATTGTCGACTTTACGAATGCGAGAAAAGCGGCGGGAGCAAATACACATGACGCCTTAGTTCAGGCTAACCACGCACGTCTTCGTCCGATCTTAATGACAACGATTGCGATGATCTTCGGGATGTTACCAATTGCCTTGGCAAGTGGAGCAGGAGCGGAGATGAACAAAGGATTGGCTTGGGTAATCATCGGAGGTTTAACGTCATCATTATTCCTTACCTTGATTATTGTACCGGTAGTATATTCAATCTTTGATTCTATCCTAAGACGTATGAAAAAAGGAGAAGTAATAGACTATGAAGCTGAAATTAAAGCGGATTATGAACATAAAGAACTAAGTGAAGACGGTTACACCCCGAAACACGTAGATTAATATAACAACCTTAATTAACCGAAAAAGCGCATCAGAAATGATGCGCTTTTTTTGTCATTGCGATGAGTAAAATGAAGAAGCAATCTCAAACAATAATTGTTCATAAATTGGATCTATAATTATTTTGTAAGTCTTTGTTGAGATTCTTTCATCCAGCTTGTCATCCTGTAAGGATCTAAGCAAAATTATTAGAGATTAATTTGGAAAGATTCGTGTCTAGATCCCTACGGGATGACAAAGTGAGTGTGAGTTTGCTTGGTAAATATTAGTTTTAGTGGCTACAGTTTCTTAAGTCAATCAGAATCAAGCACATATAAAATCTGCGTAATCCGCCTAATTTGCGAGAGATAAAAGAATAACTAATTATTTGTAATTCAATCTCATCGAAAAATACTTTGAAAATACTCAATCATTATTTTGTAAATCCTTGTTGAGATTCTTTCAGAATGACAAAGCACACGCTTATTGATAACATCATCAATTTTATCGCAGATAAAATCCTTGCGCCTTAAAAACAGTGAATTAATTATAATTTGCGCCTTTGCGATTTACCAACTAATAAAGCATTCACAGTTTCCTAAGTCAATCACAATCAATAACGCATTAAATCTGCGCAATCCGCCAAATCTGCGAGAGATAAAACAAATCAACCGTCTTGTATTTTTCGTGAAATTGAAATAAAAAAGGCTTCCGGAATAAACCAGAAGCCTTCGCTTATATTGTCTATGGAGAATTAATCTGCCATCACCTCACCAGACTTTCTGTAGATGAAGCTTCCATAAATGTGTCTTCTTGCAAAACGGCTTGGCGAATCTGCATTAATCATTTTGATATATGTATTTCTTGGAACACCGATGTATTCATACATTTTTCCGTTTAAATGCTGAACTTTCAAAACTGCTTTTTCAAGATAGAAATCCTGAATATTAGATTTTGTGATCGTTTCCGTATATTCTTCTTTATATTTTTCCTGCGTTTCTGGGTTGATGCTCACCAAAAAGTGGTAGGCTTCAATGATTGTTTTGCTTTTTTCTTCAGCTTCCAGTTTGCCAGCTTCGTCATTGATGAATTTATCAGGATGCGTATCTTTCATCGTATTCCTGTAAATTGTTTTTAATTCTTTCAATGTAACGGTTTTATCAACCCCAAGAAGCTTTCTGTGCTCACCAACTCTTTTCATATGTAGATATTTATTGATTTAAGGTCATCTATAAAATCGCCCTTCTTGTATGTTGTACAATACTTTTATTGGAGATTCAATAAGTATGATCCTTATTTCGGGGTGCAAAATTAAGCTTTTTAATTGAAAAAGCCATAACTTATTCAGTATTAATTTATTTGGGGTGAAAGATGATTTATGAAATTGAGATCTAAAATAAGTACGATTAGACTTTAGGCTTGGAATTATATAATGAATAGTTTTCCTTAATTGAAAAAGTTATCGCATAATAATTTCTAAATTAATCCATATTTTTTATATAAGTACATATGATTTTTCATATATATTAATGATTTGTCCACTTCTATTTCTTCATCTATACTATGTGCATACATAAATTTTAAAACCCCTATTTTTAGATGTATAATTTCAAATTCACTATCGAGATTTATTATCTTTTCTAAAATTTCAATAACAGTTGGAATTCTATTAATATAGATTTCATTGTACTTATCAATTCCAAGAGGTGAAAACTTATAAGATTCAGCAATAAATAATAAACTGAAAATGTTTTCATTTCCAATTAAGCTATCACTCAGTTTTTGTTCAATATATTTTACTATTTTTTCATCACCATTATTACGTTTTATTATTTCAGCTAATATTTTGTAGTTTGGTGTTGAAGTCTCATATTCTAGTTTTTTATATATATTTGAAATGAGTTCATTTGCTTTTTGATGATTAAATTCTATTTGAAGTAATTCTTTTTGACTTTGTATTTGAGGAATTAAATCTAATAGATAATTATTAATATATTGATGTTTTGCTTTTTCATAACTGTCTTGAGGAAAGAACGGATTAATATAGTTGGATTCAATAATGAAATCAACAGCTTTTTTATATTCTTGTTGTTCTATGTATATTATTGAATAATATCTTTTAATTAAGGCTTTCCATACATTATAAAAAGCATTTATCTTGTCTTCATGAATTTCATAAGATATTAAATCATCTTTTATAAATACTAATTGTTCTTCCAAATCATTAAGTATCTTTATAGTATCATCAAATAATTTTTCATCAAGAGTTTGGTCTAGAAAAATTTGGCTGTTTATGAAGAAAAATAAAAATAATGTTGATTCAATTTTTTCATCGATAGTCTTATTTTGATTTTTACTAATTTCTAAATTAAGTTCTTCTATGTCATCAAATATTGCAATATTTCTAAATTGTTTTTTATCTAAGAATATACGAGTTCTTAGATTGAAGTCCAATAAATCTTTTTGAATGTAAAATGAAATAGGATTTTTTGAATTAAGTTTATATTCAATAAATTTTAAATAATTTTTATAACCAATAATTATTGGAAAAAATTGTGGAATATTTATAAGTTTAGTATCAACTATTTTAGTTCGAAATACATAGAACTTATTTTTTAATTTAAATATTTTTAAATTAATTATTTCATTTAGTTTTTCAGATTCAATATCATTAACAATAAATTCGTTGTCTTTAATAGTGTATGTAGGATAAATTGAAAAAAAGGCATTGGATTGAAAAATGAATTTGGTAAAAGAAGTGATAAAAGCAAATAAAAATGAAATAAAATAGATTAACATTATTATTTTATAATTAATATTTTCCTTTTCAATAATAAGTGTTTTTTTACAATAATATAAAAGAACGATTGTTAATGATGAGATTATAAGATAATACCAATTTTTTATAATTGATTTAAATAGATAAGAGATAAAACTTGTAACAAAATATGTTAATTTTTTTGGTAAAAAAACAGAAGCAAAAAATATAGCTATATATTTAAGTATCTCTAAAAGAATGTCATTTTTCATGAATTATATTGTTTTTCTAAACCTACAAAATTTTATTATAGAAAACAAAAACAGGAGCCCAAAAGGCTCCCGAAAAAAATAAATATCAATAATTTTAAAGTGTCTCCAAAGCAAACTCCTTACTCATTTCCCGTGAAGCTTCCACCATCGCAATCAAAGCTTTCTCCGTTTCATCCCAATGACGGGTTTTCAAGCCACAGTCAGGATTTACCCAAAGTTGCTGTGCAGGAATTACGGCTTGTGCTTTTTTCAGCAATTCCACCATTTCCTCTTTGGATGGAACTCTAGGTGAGTGAATATCGTAAACGCCCGGACCAATCTCATTCGGATATTTGAAATCTGCGAAAGCATTCAACAGTTCCATCTGACTTCTGGAGCATTCAATTGTGATCACATCAGCATCCATATCTGCGATATTTTGAATAATATCATTGAATTCAGAATAACACATGTGCGTATGAATTTGGGTAGCATCTTCCACACCGCTTGCCGAAATTCTAAAGGCTTCAACGGCCCATTTCAGATAATCTTGCCAATCAGATTTTCTTAATGGTAAACCTTCACGAATTGCCGGTTCATCAATCTGAATAATTCTGATTCCTGCTTTTTCCAAATCATTCACCTCATCACGAATCGCCAAAGCAATTTGTTTGCATGTCAATGAACGAGGTTGATCGTCACGAACGAAAGACCATTGAAGAATCGTTACAGGCCCTGTCAACATTCCCTTTACCCATTTTTGAGTTAAAGATTGAGTGTATTCCGACCAATACACCGTCATCGGATTAGGCCTGTGAACGTCTCCAAAAATCACCGGCGGTTTCACGCATCGACTTCCGTAACTCTGAACCCAACCGTTTTGCGTAAAGGCAAATCCGGACAACTGCTCCCCGAAATATTCAACCATATCGTTTCGCTCAAACTCTCCGTGAACTAAGACATCAATTCCGATTTCTTCCTGCCAACGGATGGTTCTTTCGGTTTCCTGTTTCAGTAAATTGTCGTATTGTTCAGCGTTCAATTCGCCTTTTTTGAATTTTGATCTCCAGGTTCTTACTTCTTTTGTTTGTGGAAATGAACCAATAGTTGTTGTCGGAAATAAAGGAAGATCCAACACTTTTTGCTGAGTTTCCTTTCTTACATTAAATGGAGAATTTCGTTTTGCATCATCTTCAGTGGTTACTTCAACACGGTTTTTGACGTCTTGATTATGAATTAAAGGAGATGTTTTACGGTTTTCAATCGCTGTTTTATTTTCAGCTAATTGTTGTAACGTATTGTAATCCGGATTTTCTGAAGCGAGCTTTTTTAACGTAACAATTTCATATACCTTTTGTTTTGCAAAAGCTAGCCATTGCTTGATTTCAGGAGATAGAATATCTTCATTTTTCTCTGAATCGAGGTCGAAAGGAGCGTGAAGTAATGAACAAGACGGAGCTATGAAAACTCTTTCAGAACCGATTTTTTGAACGGCTTTGTTAATGAAAGTAAGAGACTGACTGAAATCATTTTTCCAGATATTTCTTCCGTCCACAATACCTAAAGAAAGGCTTAACGAATTTGGAATGATTGATAAGACTTCATCCAATTGTTCCGGTGAACGAACCAAATCAATATGTAAAATGTCGATAGGAAGGGAAGTTGCCAAAGCAAGATTATCTTTTAATCCATCAAAATAAGTAGCTACAATGAATTTTAGATTAGGAAATTGCTTTCTGATCTCTGCATAAATAAATTGATACGTTTCTTTTGCTTTTTCAGTTAAGTCTAATGCTAAAAACGGTTCATCAAACTGAATATATTCTGCACCATGATTTTCGAGTTCCTTTAAAATTTGAATATAAACCGGAATTAAGTTTTGCGCTAAATCTAATTTGTCAAAGCCTTCTTCTTTTTCTTTTCCCAACAACAAATAGGTCAACAAACCAATAATTACAGGTTTTGCGTTGATTCCTGCTTGTTTTGCACTGATGAATTCCTGGATGATTTTATTGGAGAATAATTTGAATTCCTGATTTTTCTGAAATTCAGGGACAATATAATGGTAGTTGGTATCAAACCATTTGGTCATTTCCATGGCAGTAATGTCCAAGCCATCTTTCTGGAAACCTCTTGCCATTGCAAAATAAAGATCGAGTTCAGATTTCTTGAAAGCTATTTCCTGATAGCGCTCTGGAATGGCTCCGACGGTCAATGTCATATCCAACACCTGATCGTAATATGAAAAATCATTACATGGAATAAGATCGATCCCTGCTTCCTGTTGTAATTTCCAATTTTGGTGAGAGATTGTGTTACCTACTTCCAATAATTCGTTTAATGAAATCTTGTCAGACCAATAATTTTCACAAGCTTTTTTAAGTTCTCTGTTACTACCAATTCGCGGATAGCCAAGTACGTGTGTTTGCATTTTCTTTTAAACTTTTAATTAGTAAATCATTATTTTAAAAGTTCTTTTGAATGCTTCGCAATGTCGCAGAAGAAAAGATTTTAGGAATAGAGTAGATACATTGAGACCGTGGCTTTTCTATTTAATAATTTGATAATCTTTTAATATGTTTTTATTTTTTTGACGCAAAGTTTTAATTCAATTTCAATATTATTTAAGTGAGCAAAGAAGAATCAATAAATTGATTTTAAGAAGCGGGGCTATAAAGCATAAGCTTCATCAGCGACAAAGTCGCAAATCTTTGCTCCCTAAAAATAAGAAGCTATATCAAAAAAACTTTGCGTTTAAAAATTCAATCAAGTTAAAATTAAAATTTTAAACCAAATACGTTCACAAGTATCATCTGTATGACCCAAAAGCTTCAAACCGCGAAAGCATTGTCAATTCGGAATAGGCAGGTCTCCTGACTTGTAACAGTTTTTATCATCCTTCCCGTTTGCACAGTGGATTTTCTAGGACAAAAACCTTTGGGATATTACTTACAGTTGCGCGACAGTTCGTGATTTTCACACGATTCCCTATTAATTTACCTTACGTAAAACCTTTCCCGTTTGATGAAGTATGTTAAAGAACAAATCTTGGGTAAAGGTATTGAATAAAGTGAATTGATTGGATTTGTATTGAATATTAAGTATAATGTTTTGTTTTTAATTTATTTTGAAGTGAATTATTCTGTAAATTTGAAAAACGTAATCAAAAAAAGAATATTATTCTGTGGAAAGACTCGATGAAAAGGATCTTCAACTGTTAAGAATCCTACAAAAGAATGCAAAATTGACCGTTAAAGAGCTGGCTAAAGAAGTTAATCTTTCAGCGTCACCAGTTTTTGAACGGATGAAAAGACTCGAACAGGAGGGCTATATTAAACATTATGCAGCCGTCTTGGAAGCTGAGAAACTGAACCGTGGTTTCACTGTTTTTTGTCAGGTAAAACTGAAAATTCATGACCGTTCTGTCGGAAATGAATTCGTTAAAGATATTTTACAGATTGATGAAGTAGCTGAATGTTATAATATTTCAGGAGATTTTGATTTCCTTTTAAAAGTTCAGGTAAGGGATATGAAGCATTATCAGGATTTCGTATTCAATAAATTAGGTTCTGTAGATTCTATCGGCAGCACGCACAGTACTTTTGTAATGGCGGAAGTGAAGAATATTTATGGAGTGAATATTTAGAAAGTTGATTAATCAAAAACCGAATATAAATTCTTATTCAATTTAAAATAAATAAACTGGTTTTTAAAGTCAATAATTGTATTAAATCTTTTAAGAAATTTATTGCCAAAAAATCCTGCCATTTTATTGGTGGAATCAATACCTTCTTTTGAGCTGGAAAGAGTAATCGGAATATTATAAAGATATTTTTTAGCAAAATTTATTGAGGGACATAGAACCACTGGCATATCATATACAGAGCCGTCTGATCCTTGAGAAGTAGCTTTTCCAATGGTTTTCATTTTTGTAGCTAATGAATTTTTACTGGCAAAAGGCGAAGCAATGGTCAGCGCATCGTCTGCTCCGGTATCAAGACCAAATAGTCCTGAATATTCAACTCCATTTGCTATGAATTTACTTTCAACAGCAGGGTAGTTGTCTACTAAATGTAGTTTCACTTTTTCGTAATCTGAAAAGTTAATTTTTTCTTCATTTTCCGAGTGAAATTTGAGTTCATTTTTATTATAATCAATTTCAATGATTTTTCCTTTCATTAAATCAGTTCCGAAAACACCATCAAAATCCGTTGTTTCGTAAGGAATTAAGGTTAAAAGAATATTGGATTTTTCTAGATCTCCAAATTTTATAATATTATTACTGCTTTGTTGAACAGTATTTACGCCATTTGAACCTCTGTTTTCAGAAGTTCCATCAATTTTCAAATCTAGCTTTTTCTTTGAACTGATATTAATAACAGATCCATCTGCGCCTGTGTCAAACAAGAATTTAAGACTGTCTGTTTTATTAACTTTGCAGTATATGTAGATGCTGTTATGTTCTAAACTAAAAGGAATGATTGTGTTTTTTTCCTGTGCAGAAAAAGGGATGCTCATAAATATTATTAGAAACAAATAAACTGATTTCATGTTTTGGGTGATTATTATTTAATCTAAAATAAGATAATTTTACTTGAAGACAAAAATAATGTGAAAGAGTATTATGTAAAGAAATGAAGATCTTAAGTAGCAATTATTAATCATTTTCTACTCCTAATCCTGCTCAAAGAAACAGAAGTTATTCCCAAATAAGAAGCAATATAATGCTGAGGAATTCGGCGAATGATTTCAGGGAATTGCGAAAATAAATCATGATATCTTTGTTCGGCTGTATCTTTTATTCGGGAAATAAATAGTTTTTGATACTCGAGTAAGCGCTTTTCTAAAGAAGCGTAATAAAATTCTTTAATATCCGGATCATGATCCATTTTTTGTCTGAATTCTTCGAGAGAAGTACTGTAAACATCAATGGGCTCTATTGTTTCTATATTGTATAAGCTGGGAGAATTATAGAACAGACTTTCCCAAGATGAAATAAAAGAGCCTTCAAACATAAACTGAAAGGTAATCTCTTTTCCGTCATTATTAAGCCAGGCTCTGGTAACTCCCTTTTTTATATAGTATAATTTGCGGGCTATTTTACCTTCTTCGATTATAATTTCTTTGGCTCCAAAATTTTCTTCCGAAAAATTACGGAGAATGATAGGGAGAATTTTTTCATCAAGTTTCATATGTGTTAGGAAATAATCTAAACTAAATTAGTTATTTTTTTCTATCTCCTTTTAACAAAGCTTCCTATTTAGAATGATTTAACTTAAATAGTTGCTTACTTCAATTAGATTCTCATCAGGATCGCGGAAATAAATGGATCTTATTTTGCCTAAAGCACCTGTTCTGTCAACAATACCTTCAATGATCTCAATGTTTTTCTGTTTTAGTTCTTCTAAAACATCATGAATATCGGTTACGGAAATAAAACAAAGATCTGCCGACCCAGAAGTTGGGTACTCAGCCTTGGGTTCAAATTCATGCCCTTTTTGATGAAGATTAATCTTCTGATTTCCGAAGGTCAATGCTTTTCTGTTGTCTCCAAAGGTTACGACCTGAAAGCCCAAGATATGGGTGTAAAAATCAACTGTTTTTTCAATATCGGCTACTGTTAATACGAGATGATCTAAATGGCGGATTTCCATGATTCATTTATTTGTCATTCAAATTTCGGAAGAATTTTCAAATTTATAAAACGTTTTTTTTCGATGAGATTGATCGGTGAAAATGATTTAAGAGGAATAATTTTTCTTGAAAAAATTATTCGAGATAGTTTATGTTTATAAGTCCTTTATTGAACTCTACTTTAACAGTATCATTATTTTGATATTCAAAAATAGATTTTAAATTTTTTCTGATTCTGCTTTTATTGATTTTTTCTACATCCTTTTTATCTTGGATCGAGCCATTATTACTATTTAACCAAAAGGTTTTGTCTTCTTTATGATTGACTACTTCATAGGCTTTTGCGATTTTTGGACCTTCCGTTATTGAATTTATGTAAAGTATACTGTTGTCAATAAGACTGTGTACTCCGAAATAGAAGCTAATCCCCAAGAATACAAGAACTAGAATAATTCCGGGAATCTGATGGGTTTTAAACGATTTTCTTATTCTAAAAATAATGATTGCTGCAATTACTATAAAGATTGAAACTGCATACTTCCAGGAATAAATTTTAAAATATTTTAGATCATCAGATAAATACTTTTCTTTTATAATAGGTTCTAGTATAAAGCTTTGTAATAAATACAAAATGATAAAACAGATCACAAATATAATTTGAACCCTTGATATTTTTGCCATTTATGAAGTAATATTATTTTTTACGACTATTTATATAAATTACTTCAGGGTTTTTTCCGTCAAGATCTCTTTTAGATCTTCCAAACATTCCCACTTGAAGGTCATCAGTATTTTCAAGTTCTGATGGACTTACATAAGTATACATGCCGTATCCATGTCCTGAAACAATCCATCCTTCAGTTTGGGTTAAGTGGATGGTATTAAAATCACCTGCAGGGCCACCTGCAAACACAGGTCCGAATTCTTTCATTTGCTTTATTGCTTCATGATTAATACTTTTTATAGTATCAGCATTATCAAAAATTATATAAGTCCCATTTTTAAAAAGAACCCAATCTTGATATTTTGGATTGATGGCTAACTTAACATTTTTAATCAAATTTTCTTTACTCATCTTATTATTAGCATGTGACTTGCTTTCATTTTTTGTGGATAATTGATTGGGACTTGAATTTGAAGAATTACAATTGTGTCTGGTCCTAAAAATTCGATACAGATTATAGGATAAAAATAATTAATTAAACCAAAGCAAAAATGTTTTTGCTTTGGTTTTTTGTTTTGTATG
>NZ_FRAV01000022.1 GCF_900142445.1 Chryseobacterium polytrichastri
TTAAACCAATTTATCCTTATTTTTGAAAAAAGGCTCAGATTATAAAATCCAAGCCCTAACTTTTTAACTTACACACTTCATGGGATAGTGTCTTTATTTTATACTATTCTTCCACAAAAAAAGCATTAGAACTTCCAATCCAGATTGCATCTTTTTTGTTGAAGTCAACGTTTACCATAGCGGCTTTAGTCATTCTTCCCAAATTTTCCAATAGGATAGGGCGCTCATCATTTTCTCTCCAAATATACAATAATCGGATCTCGGCTTTTGAAAATTCCCCATTGATATCTTCAAAAAGAGGAGCGTAATTTACTTTTCTCTGTAAAATATAATTTTCTTTATCCTCGATAGCATCTGTAATTTCTTTTGTCGGATCTAAATTAACTCCACTTCCTGCAAATGAAAATAGAGGTTTTAAAACAAAGTTTTCAAGATTTTCAGTTTCAGGAAATTCATGTAAGAAATAGCTTTTCGGAACAAACTGATGTTTTAGCATGGGAAGAAGGAATTTTGAAATTTTAAAAAACCAATTGGGATGGGTAACCCAAGTAACATCTGCCTCTTCACGGAAATCAAATTCAGTTGTAAGATCTGGAATTCTGTCTAATTCGTCGAAAATGACACGGTTATAGATTCTTTTGATCTCAACTAATTTTCCTTCATTTTCATAATATAATTTCTTTCCTTGTTTCTTTACTTTCGTTAAGCAAACGGTTTTTATTCCGAGTAACTTTTCGGTAAGAATGAAGTCTATGAGGGTTTTCTGCTTTTCCGGAAAAATTTCGAGAAGAATTACATTTTCGGGATTTTCATCGCCTACAATTAATTCTTTTACATACGTTGCAAATTCTTCCTGAGGCATTTTGTTTCTGATCTCCTGTAAGAAAGGGTAAACTTCACAAAAGGTATCTTCATACACTTTTTGAAAAGCATATAATGAAGGAAATGCTTGAAGCTCTATTAATTGAGGCTCAATTTGTCCGTTTTCACTTTTACAGATTCCAAAGTCTATTGTAAAAAAATGAGGTTGATTCGTATCGTTCGGAACTTTACAGTTTTCAGGAATGGCTTTTTGTAAAGTTTCAGGTGATAAAGCTTTAATCTGATCAATAATACTTTCGCTGGCATCAATAAGTTTATCTTTAAATTCATTGGTCAGAAAAAGAGGGCTTTCAGAAATTCTAAAAGAAGGCTCTATGCCGCTTTTCTGTTTTAAAATCTCTTTAAATTGACTGTATTTTTCCTGAGAAAATTCCTGATTAAATTGTTTTCTGTATGTTGGGATCATATTCTTTTTCTTTGTGATTTTAAAAAATCGAGCAATATTGCTCGATTTGTGTATTGATTTTTTAGTTTATTTCAGCTTTTGAACGGAGTCAAAGCATCAATATTAAAGTTATTAAACCATTGCTTCAGAGCCCTTCAAAATGTTTTTTTTTGCAAATTGCAAAAACCTTGGAAGAATCTGAGCCTGTGTAAGAACAATCTTATCTTCATCATCCATTCTGTCTACGGTTTCAAGATATTTCTCCATTCCGAAGTTTTCTATCATGGCTACTTTATTCTTCTCGTCTTTTAGGTTTTCAACCATGCCTGCAGGGTTAGCTTCAGGATGAAATTGAGTTCCAAAAATCTCTTCTGAAAAGCGGATTGCCATAATGGCTCTTTCCAAATTAATATGCGGACGGAATTTTTCAATAGCAACGATTTTCATTCCTAATTCCTCAAAACGGTCATGGTTTGGTTCAATGAACTGAAATGCTCTTGAATCTACCGCATAAAAAGGATTCGGAAGATTCTTAAATAAAAACTCTTGCTTTCCTTCATCTGTTTTATGAATTGGCATTACCCCGAAAGAATAAGATTTTCTTTTGCAGATATTTCCTAGCTCCCAATGAATGCTCGCCAATTGAAATGAATGGCAGATAAGGAACAGATATTTTTTATCATCATTGTATTTGTTATGATCATAAACAGTATCTAGAAATGTTGCAAATTTACTTTCCCATTCAAGACCTTCTCTGTGCGGATCTCCGGGACCTCCCGAGGAAATGAAAATATCAAAATCCTCCACATTAGGAATTTCGTTCTTATATCTTACGTCAAATACAGTGATGGTTACATTCTCTTCAGACTTTTGTTGGAAAGTCTCAGAAATTTCTTTAATATTTCTAAAGCCTTGATTAACATGGTTGTTATTCATATCCAATAAAGCGATTCTAATATCTTTCATACGACTTCATATTTTTTACAAAGTTACCAAAAATATTACGAAGCAGTTTCGCCATGTGTTATGCCATACTCCGTTTCAGAGATCATATAGTCTACTACTTTTGTAAGATCACCAGTCTCTTTAAATATTCTAAGCTGTCTGTCGGCCCCTGTTCCGTTTTCTAAAATTGTCCAGGCGTATTCAACTTCTTTTCTGCATCCTAAATCATCCACAACATCATCAATGAACTCAAGAAGTTCTTTTAGTAGTTGAGGATAAGGAACGGCTTCTTCTTTTCCGAAATCAATTAAATGTGAATGTATTCCGTCTTTCGAAGCTCTCCATTTATTTTCATTCAATAATAATCTTCTGTAGCTTCTAAAGCTTAAATTTTGTTGATGAAGTTTATAAATCTTTGCCACTAAGCTTTGCATGATGGCAGCCATACAGACGGTTTCCTCAATTCTTAAAGGCATATCACAGATTCTAAACTCAATGGTAGGGTAGAATGGATGTACTCGTAGATCCCACCAGATTTTCTTGGCATTGTCTATGGTTCCGGTTTTTATCAAAAGATTTACATAACTGTCAAATTCTGCCACCGAATTAAAGAAACTCGGAATTCCTGTTCTTGGAAACTTTACAAAAACCTCTTGTCTGTAAGATTTAAAACCTGTATTTCTTCCGATCCAGAAAGGTGAGTTGGTAGAAAGAGCATATACATGAGGCAAGAAATAACGCATGACATTTTGAATTCTAACACCTTCTTCACGGTTTGGAATTCCGATATGTACATGCAGTCCAAAAATAAGATTTCCACGGGCAACATCTCCCATATCGTCTACAATTTTGTTGTAACGCTCGCCATTGGTGATGGTATTATGTTCCCAATTTGAAAAAGGATGCGTTCCCCCTCCCGAAACCCGAAGTCCCTGGTCGTGGGCTGTTTTAATAAGATGCCTTCTTAAATTAGTAAGCTCAGCCTGTGCTTCCTGAATATTCTGACAAATACCGGTTTCCATTTCGATCATGGACTCATGCATTTCATGCTTTAAGTTTTCACTTAAAACAGCTTTTCCGCCTTCAATAATTTTTGAAACATGAGAGATTAGATCTCTGCTTTCAACATCTATAATTTGGTACTCTTCTTCGATACCAATCGTAAATTGATGCATTTTTTTTCGGTGTTTTTTTGTTTTTTTATTTTACGGAATCTTTTACAAAAGTTCCCCAAGAGATGTTAGGTTTTCCAGGGACGTATTCTTTTGCTTTTTCAATCGCTAATTTAGCCGAATGTTCTACGATCCATGCGAAATTTTCTTCACCTACAGAATTTCTGTCTGCATCTGGAGCTGGATTACAGAAATCTATAGCATAAGGAATTCCATCTCTAATAGCGAATTCTACGGTATTGAAATCATATCCTAGAGCTTCATTCATTTTGATGGTATAATCATGAATTACTTTTAGTAGTTTTTTCAATTCCTCGCCTTCTGTTTGATGCGTCGTTTCATATCTTAAATGAGGTGCATTTCTTGGTTCGTAAGGCATAATGTGAACATATTTCTGGCCTAAACAATACACTCTGTAATAATCTTCGAAAACGATCTCCTCCTGAACCATCATTACCAATTGCTCGGTTTCTCCCAGTTTATTCCAAAGGTCTTCCGGATTTTCTACTCGGTAAACACTTTTCCAACCACCACCATCGTGAGGCTTCATATAAGCAGGGAAGCCTACATATTCGAAAATATAATCCCAGTCGTGAGGGAATTTTAAGTTTCGGAATGATGTTTCTGAAGTGTCTGTAGGTCTTTCAGAAGAGGGCAATAAAACTGTTTTTGGAAGAGGGATTCCCAGTTTAGACATCAATGCATTATTGAAAAACTTTTCGTCTGCACTCCACCAAAAAGGATTATTGATAACATACGTTCCGTTCAATGCTGCATTTTTAAGATACGCTCTGTAGAAAGGAACATCTTGCGAAATTCTGTCTATAATTACTGCATATCCATAATCAGCACCTTGTTCTAATTTGTCAATGGTCACTGCTTCAGCAATAATCTCTCCACCTCCTAATTCATTTACCTTGTCTATGAATGCCCAAGGAAATGTATCTTCCATCCCAAATAGAATTCCAACTTTTTTTGCCATAATTGTTGTTTTTAATGTTTTTATACTATTTAATTTTCTATAAAATGTTAAGAAAAGAAAGCTCCTATAAATTTAGGAAAGACCATTCGCCAAAGAACCCAATCGTGGTTGATCCATTTTCTTTCATCATACCAGAAATCGATTCCTTTTGATCTTAAGATGCTTGCCATCTCTAAGTTTTTATCTTTGCAGATGTCCTGATCGGAGGTGCTTAACACAATGTGCATGTGTTTGTATTTCCAAGCTTCATCATTTTTTACAAACTCTTTTGGGCAATTGAAATATACCAATTCATCAGAATATCCATCCATAAAGTTACGGATACTGAAGGCTCCCGAAAGGCAGAATAAATGAGAAACTACATCAGGAAATCGGAAAGCAAAATTAGCTGCATGATATCCTCCAAAACTAGCTCCTGCAAATGCTACACGATGTGTCTTGTGTAGTTTTTGGATATACGGGACAAATTCCTGAATGAGAAACTGTACGTATCGGTCATAATTTTTAATCCTTTGCTGGGGCGATATTGTGTCATCATAAAAGCTCCAGCTGTCAATGGTTTGAATATTATATAATTTTACTTTTCCTTGTTCAATAAACCAATTAATACTTCCATTAAGATGGAAATCATGGTTTTGGGTATATTGCCCTTGTGAAGTTGGGAACATGATAATGGGATGTCCATAATGTCCGGTTACTTCTACCTTAAGGCTCATTCCTAATATATTTGAATAGTAATCAGTATGTTCTATCTGAGGCATTTTTTTCTTATTTGAGTTTTACTATTTTATTTCATTACTATCGAACAAGAATTATGTTAATTCTACAAATTCAATTCCGCCCAATCGATCCTCTGTCAGGATATCGAGAACGATAGTTCCCAAAGTTGGATGCTCCACGATTATATTTTCTTTAAACTGCCATTCTGCACCGGGCTTATTGGCATTTGTTGCATCTATGAATTTATAATACGCTTTGCTTTCCCAGTCTCCGTTTTTGGCATTTTCTAAAGCTTTATTCAGATTCAGATTTTCCGGAATTTTTGTTTTGATAAGATCAATAACTTCTTGGATATTAATGTCTTTATTCATTACTGAATTATGAAGTTGGTTTGCTTTTAGGAGGGATGATATTCAGTAATTCTGCATATATTTTTTTCGCAGCATAATCTAGTCTTTCTTCTACAACGGTAGAGTCGCTAGATTTGTATACAATGCCAACGTGGTATTCTATTGGTAAAAACTGCACGGCTTCTTCACATTCAAACTGATTATAATCTGGCTCTCTATCTTTAATTAAAGCAATGATTAACCCTGAATAATAAGCTGTAGGTTTTGATACCTGATATTTTTTACCTTTCAAAAGAGCATCTTCAATCTTTGCCCATTCTCTCCATATGTTAACATTACTTGAAGCTTCCACCAGATCGGGAATGTGAGCACCTCCAACTCTTGAAGAAGTTTCCAGGAAGTAATATTTCCCATCTTCTTTACTTCGGATAAATTCTGTATGGGTAGCACCATTTAACAACCCAAAACTTAAAATTACTTTTGAATTAACTTCATCTAGCGCTTTAAACTCATCAGAATATCTTCCTAAGGTTTTCGTTCTAAAAACACCACCCTCGTGAGATACCTCCATAGGTGGAGCCAAATATTTGGATGCTGAAGTAAATACAATTTCTTGGTTAAATGTTAAGCTGTCCACATGATAAACATCTCCTGGCTTAAAGCTTTCCAATAAAAATAAATGGCGCTCTTCTCCGAGCTCATTTAAAGCTTCCCAAAGTTGTTCTTTGTTGGTTATTTTTTTTATTCCTGAAGCAGAGGCTTCCGAACGTGGTTTTAAAACCCATGGTGCCGGAACTTTTTCAACGAATGCATTCACTTCATCATTATTAAAAACTGCTGTGAACTCAGGGACGTTAATGCCTGAATCTTTTGCCTTTTGTCTCATCGCCAATTTATCTCTGAAATAACGGTGAGTGGTTTGGCCCATTCCCGGAATACGGAACGTTTCTCTTATAAGTGCTGCTTTTTCAACATCATAATCATCTAAAGCTACTACAGCATCTACTTTCCTGGTTTGCATTAAATAGGAAAATCCTTGAATAAGATGATCAAGATTCCAAACAGAAGGCTTAAGCTCCGGCATGTAAAATACTTCATCAATGGCTTCCCAGGGCCAATTTTTTTCTTTAAGCTTTTCAGATGTTACTAAGATTATTTTATTACCGAGCTTCTTCATTTCATCCATGAAATCATAGCCCTTGTAATAGCACGAAATACATACTATTGTTTTCTCCTCCATATAATGTTTTTTAATTTTTAGTAAATATTCAAAAATAAAATAGATTCTTTGTTGATTAATTATTGTATAAACTAGTCTATTGTTGTGTTTTTGAAAATCACTATATCAATTATACAGACATTTTTTGTAAAAAACTAATTTTTAGTGATAATTTTCGATTAAATCGGCCAATAACTGCACTCCAAAGCCTGTTGCAGCTTTTTCTTTGGCGTATCCAACACTTCCAAAGGCAACTCCCGCGATGTCTAAATGGGCCCACTTTGGATGATCTTCAATAAACTGTTCCAAGAATTTTGCTGCAATAATACAGTCTCCAATAGGTTTCATTGAAATGTTTTTCAAATCGGCCACGTCAGATTGTATATCGTCTTTCCAAATATCCCATAATGGTAAATTCCAAAGTCTTTGATTGGTTTTATCACCCGTTTTTATTAAAAGGTTTTTCAGGTCTTCATTATTAGAAAAAAGGGCTCCACAAGTATCACCAAACATTCTTACTGAACTTCCTGTTAAAGTAGCAAGATCAATCAATATATCTGTTTTGAAATTTTTAGCCATATAAGAAAGTCCGTCTGCCAAGATCATTCTGCCTTCTGCATCAGTATTTAAAACTTCAATTGTTTTTCCGTTGTAAGCAGTGACCACATCACTTGGAAGGAAAGCTTTCTCAGAAATTGCATTGTCTGTAATGGGTAAAATTGCTACAATATTTACTGGAAGTTGCATTTCCGAAGCATAAATCAAAGCACCCAAAACGGCAGTCGCTCCCCCCATATCAGATTTCATATAGTGCATATTATCAGGATTTTTCAACGAAATACCTCCGGTGTCAAACAATACGCATTTTCCGACTAAGCCAATGGTTTTGGCATTTTTAACGGTTGTTTTATACTCTAAAATGGTAAAAGCAGCATCATAAGCACTTCCTTGATTTACGGAAAGATAAGCCCCCAATCCTAACTCCTCACATTTTTTTCTATTGAAGACTGTGTATTTTAGTTCCTTCTTTTTGGCTAAGTTTTTAAGATATAAATTAAAAATATCAGGATTTTTAAGATTTGCAGGTTTATTCAGCCAATCCTGACAAGCAATTTGCCCGTTACATAATGCTTCAGCTCTTTCGCTTATTGCATTTAATTTTTTCTGGCTTACGTTTTCAAAATGGATTTCAAATTTTGGATTCCAGAAAGGATGGGTTTTATCGAACGGGTAGTTATAAGTTCCTATTAATAGACCTTTCACAAACTCTTCAAATTGTTTATCTGTGATGAAATCTGCTAAAAGCAATGTGGCAACCGGTTGTAAATTCTTTTTCTGACTTTGAGAAAACTTATGGGCTACTTGTTGTACCTCAAAATTCTGAAGCGTAGATTTTCCCAAACCAATGAAATAGGTAACGCCTTCTTCATGGGCATTTATAAATACCTCGTTTTTCTTTCCTGTGAAAAAAGTGGAAATATTTTTATTAAATTTTCCTTCTTTCTTTGTCCACTCTTCTTCTGTGAATAATTGGAAGACTTGAGTGTATATTTTGTTTTTTTTATTAATTAATTCCATAAGTCCTATAATAATTTATTTTGATGCTGACATTAGAAATTTTTTGTCTGCTTATCTGTTAGTTTTTAATACTTTTTTGTTGTGGTTTTACTTCTACAGGATTTTCTGTATTATCATAGAACAACCATTCTATAGCTCTGGGGAATTCCTGTGACCAATAAAATTCATTATGGGTTCCTTCAGGATTAATGCTTGTTTTAAACTCGAAATCAAACAGTTTTTTTTCCTCCCATTTTTTTAAATATTCTTCAAAAATGCGAATTCTTTTTACCATTTTAGATCCTTCCTGTGCGCCACCGTATAAATATATTTTTGTGGTAAAAGGGGTTCTGAAATTCATCATCGGGAAATTATTATTCGGTTCAACCCAAAGAGAAGGCGAAAAAATTAATAATTTAGAATAGACTTCGGGATACAGAAAACCGCTGTAAAGGCTTATTAATGCTCCAAGAGAACTTCCTCCGATTCCTGTATTATCTCTGTCTTTTTTGGTGCGGTAATTTTCATCAACGAAAGGTTTCAAGGTATCGGTGATAAAACGAATATATTTTTTTCCTTCAGAACCATGAGCTACATGATCATTGTCAAAAATATATTCTTTAATTCTTTCTTCACTACCATGTTCTATAGCTACTACAATAACATCACCACGTCCGTATTCTGCAAGAATAGAGAGCTTTTTATCGATTTCCCAATTCCCGTATCCACTTCCTTCATTGAAGAGATTTTGAGCATCCTGAAGATATAAAACAGGATAGTTTTTATTGGAGAAGTAGTAATCGTACGGCAGTAACGCCCAGACTTTACGGTAACGGTCAAGCTGCGGGATGTAAAATTCTTCCGAAATAATTTCTGCTATCGGGAAATATTCATCTTTAAAAGGTCCCCAATTGAGTCTCCATTTTTCAACAATATTGGAGGTTTTTCCTAAAGATTTGTTTGCTTTTCTATTAGGAGTAATGCTTCCATATTTGTCTAATTCTACATTTTCCCAACCCCCTTTTGTAAATTTATATTCAATGGCTGAGGGGAGAACCTGATCATCAATTTCGATATAATACCTTTGAGGATCCAGTTGTTTAAGTTGGTAATTAAAATCTTTTGGATTCCAATTATTGAAATTTCCTGTGATATATATTGGTCTATCATCACTTTCTTCAGTGTATAATTCAAACTTCATCATGTGTGTGTAATAAGTTTTAACAGTTAAATTTATAAAAAATCTTTTTATGGCAATATTTTAAATTCATAATAATTGATATTTTAAATTTATATATTTGATAGGAAGGGGAGTGAGGAGGATTAACATAATAATTATTTCAATAATAGTTAACTGTGTTTGTAGATATTTTTTGTAGCTTCAAGAATTATATAAAAATTAATCAAAGACTTGATGAATTCTGTTAAAACGTATACGCTTTTTACTGAACATGATGTTTATCTCTTTAAAGAAGGGAAGCATTATAAGCTATACGATATGTTTGGTGCGCATTCTGTAGAAAAAGAAGGAATTCAAGGAGTTTATTTTTCGGTTTGGGCTCCCAACGCGAAAAAGGTTTCTGTGATAGGAGATTTCAATAATTGGAATGATAAAGACCATATTTTGTTCCCTCGCTGGGACGAATCGGGAATTTGGGAAGGCTTTATTCCCGCATTACCATTAGGAACTTTATATAAATATGCTGTTGAAACGCCACACGGAGAAATTTTAGAAAAAAGTGATCCCTATGCTTTAAGCTGGGAACAAAATAGACAGGCTGCTTCATTAGTTGCCACTACTTGGTATGAATGGAATGATAAAGAATGGCTTAACAATCGCTGGAAAGTAAACAGTCTTAATGCTCCGATCTCGGTGTATGAAATGCATTTGGGTTCTTGGGTAAGAGATGTGGATGATCCTAAGCGATTTTTAAATTATCGGGATATTGCCAAAAAGCTTGTTCCATATATCAAAGAAATGGGGTTTACCCATGTGGAATTCATGCCTGTAATGGAGTTTCCTTATGATCCGAGCTGGGGCTATCAGATTACTGGTTTTTATGCGGCGACATCACGTTTTGGTTCGCCACAGGATTTAATGTTTTTAATTAATGAACTACATAACAATGGTATTGGCGTTATTTTAGATTGGGTTCCTTCTCATTTTCCGGGTGATGCTAATGGTTTGCACCGTTTTGATGGTTCTTATTTATATGAACATGAAGACCCGAGAAAAGGATTTCATCCCGATTGGAAGTCTTATATTTTCAATTACGGGAGAAATGAAGTAAAGTCTTTCTTAATCTCAAACGCCATGTTTTGGCTAGATCGTTATCATGTTGATGGATTGCGTGTGGATGCAGTAACCTCAATGCTTCATCTCGATTATTCTAGAAATGAAGGCGAATGGGAACCTAATATATACGGAGGAAATGTGAATCTTGAAGCGAAAACTTTTTTACAGGAATTTAATACCGCTGTTTATAAAGAATTTGGAGATAATATCATCACCATTGCAGAAGAAAGTTCAGATTTTCCAATGCTCACAAAACCTGTTCACGACGGAGGAGTTGGTTTCGGCATGAAATGGATGATGGGATGGATGCATGATACGCTGGATTATTTTAAAGAAGACTATGAAGGCAGAAAATTTCATCATCATAAACTTACTTTTGCTTCCATGTATATGTATAATGAAAATTATATGATGCCTCTGTCTCACGACGAAGTAGTCCACGGAAAAGCGAGTTTAATCTATAAGATGGTAGGTGATGAATGGCAAAAGTTTGCCAATCTTCGGTCGCTGTATGTATATATGTTTACCCATCCTGGAGCAAAGCTTCTGTTTATGGGAGATGAATTCGGACAAACAAGTGAATGGAATTTTAAACAAAGTTTAGATTGGCATTTGTTAAAATATCCAGTTCATAAAGGATTGCAGACTTTGGTAAAAGACCTAAACCATTTGTATAGATATGAACCTGCATTTTATGAAAATCAGTTTGATAAAACCGGTTTTGAATGGGTTGAAGCTGATGATCTTGAAAATTCTGTTTTTACTTATATAAGGAAAGGGAAAAGAAAAGATGATTGTTTTATGGTGGTTTTAAATCTTACTCCACGAGTTTTAGATTATAAAATTGGGGTAAATGCAGGGACACATTGGGAAGTAGTTTTCAATTCTGATGATGAGAAATACAATGGAAGTGGTGTGAAAGCTGAAGTTATCAAAGAACAATCTGAACGCTGGATGAATCGGCCTAATTCAATCATTTTAAAACTTCCCCCGCTTGCAGGAGTTGTTTTAAAAATGGAAAAAGATAAAAAGTATAAATTACATAGAATTAAATTACACAAAAGATAAAAAATGATAGTTTATCATCTTAGCACCGAGTGTTATCCGGTAGCAAAAGTAGGAGGGTTGGCAGATGTGGTAGGAGCGTTGCCAAAGTATCAGAATAAAATAAAAGGAGTTGATGCAAAGGTGGTAATGCCTTGGTACAACAAAGCTTTTGTTTATGATCATGAGTTTGATGTTGTTTTTGACGGATTTATTCATCAGGGACAAAACATGCTTCAGGTTCAGGTGTTGAAGGAGAAAACGGATGTTTTGGGATTTGAATTATACATGATTAAAATTCCCGGACTTTTAGACAGAGATAACCCTTATGGATATCAGGATGAAAGTTTTCAGTTTTTGGCTTTTCAGCATGGAGTTTTACATTGGTTGAGTTCCATGAAAATTCGCCCAGATGTTTTACATTGCCACGATTATCACACAGGATTGGTTCCTTTTATGATAGAAAATTGCCGTGAATTTGAGTTCTTAAAAGGTGTAAAAACCATAGGAACTATTCATAATGGCGAATATCAGGGAATGATGAGTTGGGAAATGGTGAATTATATGCCTTCTTTTGACAGCTACAAATGGGGATTGTTAGATTGGAATGGATACATCAATCCGCTGGCGAGCATGATTAAATGTTCAACCGCTTTTACAACTGTTTCGCAAGGATATCTTGAAGAGCTTTTCGTGAGCTTCAGAGGATTGGAAAGCTTGGTTCGTGATGAATTTTCAAAAGCTTACGGAATCATCAACGGAATTGATACCGAAGTTTGGGATCCTGAAACTGACCCTATGTTGAATTTTAATTTCAACAGCAAAAACGCAATCCAACAGAAAAAGAAGAATAAAGAAAAGCTTTGTAAAGAATATGGCTTAAAACCTGAACTTCCTTTATTTGCTTTTATCGGAAGATTTGCCACAGAAAAAGGAGCGGATTTGCTTCCTGATGTTGTTTGGAATAGTATTAAACAGAGTTATGGGGCTTTAAACATCATGATTTTAGGCTCTGGAAACTCTTACATTGAGAATAAATTGAAAGAATACGATTACACCTATTCTAATTTTGCGTTGGATGTTGGATACAAAGAATTTCTTTCGCATCAAATATATGCTTCGGCAGACTTTTTATTAATGCCTTCAAGAGTAGAACCTTGTGGGTTGAATCAAATGTATTCTATGAGATATGGAACTGTTCCTATTGTAAGATATACAGGTGGTTTACGAGATACTGTAGAGGATATTTCTACGGGTGGAGCTGGAATCAATTTCACCTATTCCGGAGTAGATGACATCGTTCATGCAATGAATAGAGCATTAGCGATCTACAATCAAAAAGGTGTGATGGAAAATTTGATACATGCGAATATGAGTTTTGATTTTGCATGGGAGAAGTCTGCCGAAAAATACATAACTTTATATAATAAGTAGTTGTAATGATATTGAGTTTAAAAAATCTATCTTTTGGTTTCATATTATTTGTTTCAATTAACGTTTACTCTCAGAGCGCAACGCAGATGACAAGTCAAACCTTAATGAGACAAAGTCAGCAGATGATGAGGAGTAATCAGCAGCTTTCATCAGTAATGAATAATAGCAACGGAATGTTTTCTATTGAAAAAGATCTTGAAGTTAGTAAGAAGCAGGTGGGTAGAGTAGATGAAAGAATAAGGAAAGTTGAAGAAGAAATTACATTGCAAGAACTTGATTTAGAAAAAACTGAAAATAAAGAAAAGCTTCTTAAAAAGGTTGAAAGAAATCGAAATAAGATACGTATGCTTCAGAAAGATAAACAAACTATGCAAAAACGGATAGATTTGTTGGAGTCTCGAATTGCTGTAGCTCAACAAAAGCAGTGAGAATGAAATTTTAATAAGAAGGATAAAAAATTAAAATATAAAAACGCAGGATAAATTATGAATCGCAATGTTATTTCCATTGTTTTAGGAGGAGGAAGAGGAACAAGATTATTTCCTTTAACGTATACAAGATCAAAACCGGCTGTTCCTATTGCAGGAAAATACAGATTGGTTGATATTCCTATTTCGAATTGTTTAAATTCAGGATTAAATAAAATTCTGGTTCTTACACAGTTCAATTCCGCTTCTTTGAACTCGCACATCAAAAACTCTTATCACTTTGATATTTTCAGCAAAGGTTTTGTTGATATTTTGGCAGCTGAACAGAATGTGGAAAACGAAAGTTGGTACCAAGGAACAGCTGATGCTGTGCGCCAGTCTATGAAGCATCTTGAAAAGTATGATTATGAATATATTTTAATTCTTTCAGGAGATCAGCTGTATCAGATGGATTTCAAGGAGATGTTAGATTTCCATATTGAGCATGGAGGCGACGTTACCATTGCAACCATTCCCGTGAATGCTAAAGATGCCACAGGTTTTGGAATTTTAAGTTCTGATGACGAAGGAAACATTACTTCTTTCGTTGAAAAACCAGGTTACGATATATTAGAAGGTTTGAAGTCTGAAGTATCTGAAGTGAATAAAGAAGCTGGAAAAGAATATCTGGCGTCAATGGGGATCTATATATTCACAAAGACAATTCTTAAAAAGATGTTTGATGATGGTGCCGGAGATGATTTCGGAAAAGATATTATCCCAAATTCTATCGGGAAATATACCACATTAAGCTATCAGTTTGAAGGATATTGGACAGATATCGGAACTATTGAGTCTTTTTACGAAGCGAATATAGATCTATGTCAGGATTTTCCTCAGTTTAATTTGTTTTCATCTTCACCTATTTACACAAGAGCGAGAATGCTTCCGCCGTCTAAGATCAACGGTTCTTATGTCAGCAAAGCTGTTTTTGGAGACGGTTGTATCATCATGGCAGATAAGATTGAAAATTCAGTGATTGGAAACAGAACGAGAATTGACAAAGGAAGTACAATCGTCAATTCTTATGTAATGGGAGCAGATTTCTACCAAAATACCACAGAAATTGTGATGAACGATAGAAAAGGTAAACCCAATATGGGGATCGGAAAGTACTGTTATATCGAGAAAGCAATTTTAGATAAGAACTGTTATATTGGTGATAACGTAAGAATCATTGGAGGAAAACATCTTCCCGATGGTGATTTTGGGACACACTCTATACAGGATGGAATTGTAGTCGTGAAAAAAGATGCCGTGATTCCTCCGGGAACGCATATCGGATAGTTTTCATAAACATAAAACTAGAGTGATCAATATATTGGTCACTTTTTTTATTTGTCTTACTTTTGTGTGATGCGTTTTTTTAAAATCATAGCAATAATTGCGATAGTATTGGGAGGAGCTTATGCGGCTTCCATGTATTACTTTGTGGATGAAAGTAAGAGCTTTACCATAGAAAAAGAAATAGATTATCCGGTAGATAAAGTCTTTTCTCAATTCAATAATCTACAGAACTTCACCCGTTGGAATAATTTCTTTAAAAGTTCAACTTCTATTGATATAGATTATTATACGCCTTATGAAGGGCAGGGTAGCTCTATTAGCTATGTAGACCCGAAAAACGATACAGATGGAGAAATGTTCATCCGATATGAAAACCCTAATAAGACATTAAGGTATCAGCTTTTTGAGGATAAGAATGAAAATCCCACATTGGTGGATGTTAAATTTAAGCCTGTTTCTGCTGAAAAAACAAAAATCATTTGGTATGTACACACCCCTAAATTATCTGTACTGAAAAGAGTGGAAAATTTCTGGACAGAAGACCGATTTGCAGAGAATATCAATAAAAGTATGGCTACTTTGAAGAATGTGCTAGGGAATAAAGTGGAAAAAGATAACCAAATGGCGGCCATAAAGTACGATAGTTTGATGGTTGAGAAGGAAGAAGACAAACTTTTATTGGGAATTAACGTCAGTACATCAAATAAAAAAGATGCGTTTTATAAAAATATTGTGATGAATTATAACAAAGTTTATAATTATGTAACGATGGATTTAGGTAAAAAAGATGACGAATTTGGGTATCCAATTATGATCACGGATGCTGATAATTATAAAGATAAAGAAGTCTCTTATTTTCTTGGAATTCCTTTGTCTAAAAAGTTCGGCGTTACAGATAATAACTTTAATTTCAGGTCAGTAAACCCAACTGAAAACTATGTGATGTATTATAAAGGAACGTATGAAGGAAGGGTTAAAGCTGTGCAGCAATTGATTCAAAAAGCGAAAAAAGACGAGATGCGTTTTGGTGATATTCGCCAGACTTTTATCGAGCGTCCTATGGAAGATCAGAACGTAAATATGAAGCTCTCATTATCTGTTTATAAGTAAATTCATTGTATTTATTTCTTTTATAGTTTTTTTAAGAGTTTTAGGCTGTCCCACCTCGGTTTTTTTTATTAAATTTGAGCATTAATTCTACAAACAAAATTTAATAATAGATAAACTGTAATAATGGACAGATTTTCATTCCTAAACGCAGCTCATTCTCAATTAATTGAGGATTTATACCAACAGTATTTAAAATTCCCGGACTCTTTAGAACCATCATGGAAATCCTTCTTTCAAGGATTCGATTTTGCTTTGGAGAACTACGGGGAAGGCGATAACATCCAATATATCCAAGCTCCGGCTAGTGCTGCTCCAGCAGTACAGCAAATATCTCAGGCAGCAGCTAACGGCGAAGTTCCTGAGCATATCAAAAAAGAATTTAAAGTAGTAAACCTTATTGAGGCTTACAGAACGAGAGGCCATTTGTTTACAAAAACAAACCCTGTTAGAGAAAGAAGACACTACACTCCAACTTTAGATATCGAAAATTTTGGTCTTGATAAGGCTGATTTAAATACAAAGTTCAACTGTGCTGTTGAAACAGGAATGAAAGAGCCTGCAACTTTACAGGAGCTTATCAAACATTTAGAAAGTATTTATTGTGATTCTATTGGTGTTGAGTATACCTACATCAACAATGTTGAAGAAAAAGACTTTATCAAAAAATGGTTACAGGTAAACGAAAACCATCCAAGTCTTTCTGCTAACGAGAAAACTGATATTTTATTGAAGTTGAATCAGGCAGTAGCTTTTGAAAACTATCTTCACACAAAATTTGTGGGACAAAAAAGATTCTCTCTTGAAGGAGGTGAAACATTGATTCCTGCGTTGGATCAATTGATTTCAAGATCTTCTCAGTTAGGAGTTGATGAAGTTGTTCTAGGAATGGCTCACAGAGGTAGACTGAATGTTTTATCTAATATTTTCGGGAAGTCTTACAAGCAGATTTTCTCAGAATTTGAAGGAAAAGAATTTGAAGAAGATGTATTCTCTGGTGATGTTAAATATCACTTAGGTTCATCTAAAAAAATAAAAACAGCTTCTGGAGAAGAAGTAGCAATTAACCTTACTCCAAACCCATCTCACTTAGAAACAGTTTCTGCTCTTGTGGAGGGGATTTGTCGTGCTAAAATAGATGACAAATACAAAGGAGACAGTTCTAAAATTTTACCAATCGTAATTCACGGTGACGGTGCATTGGCAGGACAAGGTATTGCATATGAAGTTGCTCAGATGATGACGTTGGAAGGATATAGAACAGGAGGAACTGTTCATATCGTAGTAAACAACCAGGTTTCATTTACAACTAACTTTGCAGACGCAAGATCTTCAACGTATTGTACAGACATTGCTAAAGTTACAGAATCTCCTGTAATGCACGTAAATGCTGATGATGCTGAAGCGGTAGTACATGCCATTCATTTTGCTGCTGATTTCAGAGCGAAGTTTGGAAAAGACGTTTATATTGATTTATTGGGATATAGAAAATATGGTCATAACGAAGGGGATGAACCAAGATTTACACAGCCTAATTTATATAAACTAATTTCTAAGCACCCGAATCCAAGAGAGATTTATAAAGATAAATTAATCAACGACAGCATTATTTCTAACGATGTTCTTAAGAAAATGGAAACTGATTTCAAAGCGCTTTTAGATAAAGACTTTGATGCTTCTAAAGAGATCGAGAAAAATGTAATGGACTTGTTTATGTCTGAAGATTGGGTAAACTATCCTATTGGAAAAAGAGGCGCTGTTCAATTACCTGTTGATACAAAATATGACTTAGAGAAGTTGAAAGAATTGGCAATCAAAATGTCAACACTTCCGGCTGATAAAAAGTTTATTAATAAAATTACAAGACTTTTCGAAAACCGTCTTAAAGCAATCGACGGAAATTCTTTAGATTGGGCATTAGGAGAGTGGTTAGCATATGCTACATTGCTTACTGAAGGTCACAACGTAAGACTTTCTGGGGAAGATGTTGAAAGAGGAACATTCTCTCACAGACACGCAGTTGTAAAAACTGAAGATACTGAAGAAGAATTCATCCCGTTAAGACACGTTTCTGAAAGCAGATTTGATGTTTTCAATTCTCACCTTTCTGAATATGGTGTTCTAGGATTTGATTATGGCTATGCTATGGTTTCTCCTAATACATTAACAATTTGGGAAGCTCAGTTTGGAGATTTCGTAAATGGAGCTCAGATTATTGTTGATCAATATTTAGCTGCTGCAGAAGAAAAATGGAAAATTCAGGATGGTTTGGTCATGTTATTACCTCACGGATCTGAAGGTCAGGGTGCAGAACACTCTTCAGCAAGATTAGAAAGATTCTTAACGCTTTGTGCAAACGAAAATATGGTGGTAGCGAATATTACGTCGCCTGCTAACTATTTCCACTTGTTGAGAAGACAACTAAAATGGACTTTCAGAAAACCATTGATCGTGATGAGTCCAAAATCTCTATTGAGACATCCAAAAGTAGTTTCTCCATTAGAAGATTTTGCTACAGGAAGTTTCCAGCCGATCTTAGACGATCCAACTGCTGATCCTAAAAAAGTAGAAAAATTAGTTCTTTGTTCAGGTAAATTATACTTCGAATTATTGGCTAAAAAAGAAGAATTAAACGCTGAAAATATTGCTTTGGTAAGATTTGAACAGTTGTATCCTTTACAAAACGATGCAATCGAGGCGATCTTCAATAAATATGAGAACAAAAAAGAAATTGTTTGGGCTCAGGAAGAACCAGAAAATATGGGGGCTTGGTCTTACATCTTAAGAAACTTCAGAGATACAGGAATTCAGGTTATTTCTCCTGTTCCTAGTGGTGCTCCGGCTCCGGGAAGTCATAAAATGTTCGAGAAAAACCAGAATGCAGTGATCAACAGAGTTTTCGACAGAGACGATGCTCCTGCTAAAAGACCTGTAACAGCTTAATTAAAATAATACTCAATTAAAAAATAAAAAAATACTCAATATGTCAATTTTAGAAATGAAAGTTCCTTCACCGGGCGAATCAATTACAGAAGTTGAAATTGCAACTTGGCTTGTAAACGATGGTGATTATGTAGAAAAAGATCAACCTATCGCTGAAGTAGACTCAGACAAAGCAACGCTTGAATTACCTGCAGAACAAAGTGGAATTATTACTTTAAAAGCTGAAGAAGGTGATGTAGTACAAGTAGGTCAGGTAGTTTGTTTAATTGATATGGATGCTGCTAAGCCAGAAGGTGCTGCGCCGGCTGCTCCAAAACAAGAAGAGGCTCCTAAAGCTGCTGAACCAGCTAAAACAGAAGCTCCAAAACCAGCTGCACCAGTTGCTGCACCTCAAACGTATGCTTCTGGAGCTCCATCTCCTGCTGCTAAGAAAATTCTTGATGAAAAGGGTATTGATGCATCACAAGTTGCTGGACAAGGTAGAGACGGAAGAATCACTAAAACTGACGCCGAATTGGCTGCTGTTCCTGCAATGGGAGGAAATTCATTAACAGCTACAGGTTCTAGAGCTTCAACAACAACTAAACTTTCTGTTCTTAGAAGAAAGATCGCTTCAAGATTAGTTTCTGTGAAGAATGAAACAGCAATGTTAACTACTTTCAATGAAGTTGACATGTCTGAAATCTTTAGACTAAGAAAGCAATATAAAGAAGAATTTGCTCAAAAACACGGAGTAGGACTTGGTTTCATGTCTTTCTTTACTAAAGCGGTTACAAGAGCGTTAAAATTATATCCTGATGTAAATGCATCAATTGACGGAGATTTCAAAATTAACTATGATTTCTGCGATATTTCAATTGCTGTTTCAGGTCCTAAAGGATTAATGGTTCCGGTATTAAGAAATGCTGAAAACATGTCTTTCAAAGGAGTAGAAGCTAACATTAAAGATCTAGCTGTTAAAGTAAGAGACGGGAAAATCACTGTTGATGAAATGACTGGTGGTACATTCACTATTACAAATGGTGGTACTTTCGGATCTATGTTATCTACACCAATTATCAACCCACCTCAATCTGCAATCTTAGGAATGCACAACATTATTCAAAGACCGGTTGCGGTTGACGGACAAGTAGTAATTCGTCCAATGATGTATGTTGCGATGTCTTATGACCACAGAATTATTGACGGAAAAGAGTCTGTAGGATTCTTGGTAGCAGTAAAAGAAGGTATCGACAACCCTGTTGAAATATTAATGGGAGGTGACGAAAGAAGAGGTTTAGAATTATAATTACAAATAATTTAATATAATCTTATAATCTCGCCTTAAAAAAGGCGAGATTTTTGTATATATTTAGCAAATACAAAAATGATGTTCTCAAAAATGACTTCAAATATCAAAGTTTCAGTAATACCTGAATATGATAGTAAAAACAGTTATCCATCTGAAAACCGTTATGTTTTCAAATACAGCATAACGATAGAAAACGACGGAGGTTTTCCTATAAAAATTCTTAAAAGAAAATGGTTAATTTTTGACGTAGGATTTGGATATACAGAGATTACAGGCGATGGTGTAATAGGATTGACACCGGAGATTCCTGTAGGTGAAAATTTCGCTTACTTTTCAAACGTAATGTTACGTTCCGGAGTAGGTAATATGAGTGGAAAATACTTAGTAAAGAATTTGGATACTCAGGAAAGTTTTGAGATTGATATTCCTAAATTTAGTCTACTTTCTGAAGTTTTAAGTAATTAATTTTGAATATGCTTAATAAGAAAGATCGAGAATAATAGCTTAAATTAAAACATTATTGTATGCGAGATTTGAGCTGTTTTTTTATTCAAGTTAAAGCTTTTTAATCTTCAGTTTCATATAATCCGAAACTTCTTCGTTGCTAGTGATGAATAACTTCTCAAAGGCTAGTAAAGATATTTTTGCACATACTTCTGCATCCGCACCTGCTCTATGGTGTTTAAACTTTATTTGATGATATTCGGCTAGATGTTTTAATCCGTATTTAGGGAGGTAATTCCAAGACTTCTTTGCCAGCTGAATACTACATAAATAGTCAATTTTAGGAGTAAATATTCCATAGTGATTCAGGCATGCTCTTAAAACCCCTGCATCAAAACTCGCGTTATGAGCAATCATTAATGTTCCGTACATCATATCTTGGATCTCATACCAAATCTCATCAAAAGTAGGAGAGTCTTTAACATCTTCCGGTAAAATTCCGTGAACATCAATGTTATATTGACTGAAATAAGGAAAGCTAGGAGGTTTTATCAACCATGTCTTCGTTTCAATAATTTTAGAATCTTCTACAACACAGATTCCTACTTCGCAAGCTGAGCTTCTGTCATTAGTGGCTGTTTCGAAATCTATTGCGCAAAAATCCATTTAAAAAAGATGTAGATTAAGTGTTTGAATTAAAAGTTTAATGTATGAATTTATTTTAAATTTCGAATAGAGCTAAACTCGAAAAATTTATTATAAGTTTAGCTTAGAGAAAATGTTTAAAAATCAACCATTTAGATTGATAGAAATTATCCTTTTGATATTTTTGACGAAGTTTCCAGGTTCCGGGAAGTTGTGCATAGAAGCCAAAGTGCGCTCTTACAACAGCCCAAAGATGGGGGAATCCGTGTTTAAAACCAAAATAAATTCCTGCAATTCCATCTAAACAAAGTCTGAAGAATATCAATCCTATTAATTTAGGAAAAGGCAAGTTTTTCAACATCATAGAAAGATTATTTCTAATGTTTAAATAGGTCTTTTGGGCGCTTTGCTTATTTAAAGTTCCGCCTCCAACATGATATACGGTAGATTTTCCTGTGTAAAATATTTTCTTTCCGGAATTAATTAATCTCCAACAAAGATCAATCTCTTCCTGGTGAGCGAAAAATCTTTCATCAAAACCTTTCTGCTCCCAAAAATCTTTGGAACGGATGAAAAAACAACATCCTGAAGCCCAAAAAATTTCAGTCTCATCGTTGTATTGGCCCTTATCTTCTTCTAAATCGTCAAATACTCTGCCTCTGCAATAAGGATAGCCAAGATTGTCGATTAAACCACCTGCAGCGCCTGCAAATTCAAAGAACTTTTTATTGGTAAAAGATAATATTTTAGGTTGAATTGCTGATATTTCAGAATTTTTTTCAAATAATTCCAACACAGGCTCTATCCAATTTTCAGTAACTTCAACATCTGAATTGAGTAAGCAATAATATTCAGCTTCAATTTCTTTCAGACCTTCATTATAACCTCCTGCAAAACCAAAATTCTTCTTATTTTTAATGATTTTAACTGAAGAAAAATAGGTCTTTACGTAATCTATAGAATCATCTGTTGAAAGATTGTCGATGACATAAATATCTGCATTTTGAGAAAACTGAACAACACTTGGTAGAAATTTTTCAAGCCAATTTTTACCATTCCAGTTTAATATGGCAACTGCTAACTTTTTCGACATAGATATCTATATTTTTTCAGAATCAAAATTTTTGATAGAGTCTTGGTATTTCCATTTTCTGTGTGACCAAAGGTAATTGTCTGGTCTTTTGCGTAAAGTGTTTTCCAATAATTTGTGGAATTTTTTCACCACCTCATGCTCAACGAACTTTTCTCCATCAGGATAAATTCTGTGATAATTTACCTGATAAAAGCTACGTTTTACCTTCTTCATTTCACAGTAAATGATGGCAAGATCCATTCTGGTCGCCAGCTTATCATAACCTACAAAAACGGGTGTTCTTTGGTTGAGAAATTCTAATCCGTAGTTTACATGCGAAGAATGTGGCGTTTGATCTGCAACAAACATATAGATAGAATCTCCGTCATTTTTATTTCTGAAAATATTAAGAATGACTTCATTAGCTTCTAAAGCTTCATTCCCGAATTTATTTCGGACTTTTTTCATTTGATTTTCCCAAAAATCACTGTTTACCTTTCTGTACACAGGATGACAATGGTTTTGAGGGACGATTTTGGCTAAAGCATTAATCCATTCCCAATTAAAAACATGTCCGGCAAGCAGAATTATATTTTTTCCTTCTTTTTGAGCCTCGTGAAATACATCCTGATTGATATGCTGCATCCTCACTCTTGCCTCCGTTTCTGAAATACTGAATGATTTTACGGTTTCTACCAGATAATCAGAAAAATTAAGATAGAATTTTTTTCTAATTTCTTTAATTTCTTCATCTGTTTTTTCAGGAAAAGAATTATATAAATTTTGGGTAATTACTTTTTTTCGATAGCCAACGATATAATAATTTAGAAAGAATATTACATCTGAGAATATGTATAATATTTTCAGTGGAAGTTTAGAAATTAAGTAAAGTATTTTAATAAGGAAATTCATAAAGAATGCAAATTTAGTGATAAAAAAATTATAGTTTCATTTTTGCTGATAATAAGTAATTATTTTTTACTTTTATACTATGAAAAAGAGATCAATAAAATATTTTGCGGCTTTATGTTTGGCATTTGGATCTATGGCGTATGCACAGACGGAAAAAGTGAAAGAAGATGCTGCAGTATTAGAACAAAAGAAAAAATTAGCAACAGAGGAGAAAGCAAAATTGCCTAAACCTTATAATCCAAAAGCAGATGCGCAAAAAGATATTAATGCTGTAATTGCTAAGGCTAAGAAGGAAAATAAAAATATTATTATTCAGGCAGGAGGTAATTGGTGTATCTGGTGTCTTCGTTTCAATCAGTTTGTACAGACAACTCCTGAATTAAAGGAGATTGTTGACAAAAACTATGTATATTATCATTTGAATTTTTCTCCGGATAATGAAAATAAAAAAGTCTTTGCCAAATATGTTAATACTAAAGAAAGACAAGGATATCCGTTTTTTATTGTGCTAGATAAAAATGGTAAAAAAATACATATTCAGCAGAGTGATGTTTTAGAGCATGAAAAAGGATACAGCTTAGAAAAAGTAAAAGAGTTTTTCGACAAATGGGCTCCAAAATCATAAAAATTAAAACCGAGAAATTTTCTCGGTTTTTTTGTTTTTATAAAAACTTTTTAATCCAACCGAATTTTTTCTCGGAATAAGGTGGATATTTAATATTGGGTTCTCCCCAAGTTGCTTTTTCCAGAACAGATTTTTGATGTGAAAAGGTTTCAAAACCAAACTTTCCGTGATAATTTCCCATTCCTGAAGTTCCAACACCTCCAAAAGGAAGATTGTCATTGCCTAAATGCATCACAACATCATTAATACAGCCTCCGCCAAAAGAAAGCTTTTGAGTGAAAGCTTCTTTCTCTTCAGAATTATTGGTGAATAAGTAGGCTGAAAGTGGTTTTTCAAGTTCTATTAGATAATTCAATGTTTGATTGAAGCTTTTAAACGAGATTACAGGCAAAATAGGCCCGAAAATCTCCTCCTGCATAACGTTATCTTCCCAATGTACATTGTTTAAAATTGTAGGTTCGATGTATAATTTTTCTTCATTGTAATTTCCACCGAAGTATATTTTTTCTTTATCGATTAATTGAATTAATCGCTGAAAATTCTTTTGATTAATAATTCTGGTGTATTGCTCAGAACCGGGTTCATATTCAAACGCTTTAATTTGATTTCTAAGCATTTCAATAAACTGTTCATGAATAGATTCTTCCACCAATAAATAATCAGGAGCAACGCAGGTTTGTCCGGCATTTAGAAATTTACCCCAAACAATTCGCTTGGCTGCAACTTCAAGATTAGCATCTTTAGTTATAATGGCAGGTGATTTTCCACCTAATTCTAAGGTTACCAGAGTTAAATGTTCGGCCGCCGCTTGGTAAACAATTTTCCCAACTTTGGTACTTCCGGTGAAAAATATTTTATCGAATTTCAGTTTTAATAGTTCTGTCGTTTCCTCAATTCCTCCTTCAAAAACATATAAATATTCGGGAGGAAAATTTTCATTGATGATTTTAGACATTGCTTTCATGGTGTTTTCAGCAATTTCACTTGGCTTCAAAATACAGCAGTTTCCTGCAGCCAAAGCAGCAATAATAGGTGAGAGGGATAATTGATAAGGATAGTTCCAGGCACCGATCACTAAAACACAGCCTAGCGGATCTGAGTAAATCTTGCTATTCCCAATTTGGTTAGATAGATTGGTTCTTACTTTTTTAGGTTTCGCTAAGGCATTTAAATTTTTAAGATAATAATTGATATCCTTTAAAATAAAAGAAATTTCAGTGGTAAACGTATCAAATTTAGATTTACCAAAATCTTTGTAAATAGCTTCATTTAAAAGATTTTCGTTTTCAAGAATAAGATCTCTTAATTTTTCAAGATACATTTTCCTGAATTTTAGATTCTTTGTTTTCTGTGTATTGAAAAACTCTTTTTGTTTTGATACGATTTCCTGAATTTCCATAAATCAAATTTCAGGAATTATTGCAAATCTTCTGCCTAAAAATTACATTATATTTCGAATGGCAATTTTTACAGGATGATACAGTAATAAAAGCAAAGCGGTAATGAATGCTAACCAAAATAATCCTGTGAATATTTCCATGTTCGAAAGTAGCATAGACTGAGCAGCAATTTTTGCTTTAAAAGCACCTGCCGTCATTGATAATGAATCATTAATGGGTAGTTTGGCAATGTTGGCTCCAAAGATTTGGCTCCATTGCGAATAGAAAACAGGGTTGGTATCTGTTAACTGAGAACTTAGGGTATCTGAATGTTTTAAGGTTAAGAATAACATTAAATTCTGCATTAAAGCATATCCAATTGCGGTTGTCCAGAAACGGGTAGAGGTACCCAAAGCGGTGGCATTGGAAACATATTCTTCAGGCATTCCCGAAATTAAGAAAAATACCAAAGGCGTAAATAATAAGCCTTGTGCGATTCCCTGTAAAAATAGTGGCGGACAAATTGTTGACAGTGTAGTATCTGGATAAAAAGTATAGGTAAACCAAGCACAATCTATCGCCAACAATAGAAATCCCGTGAAGAATACAATTCTTGAAGAAACGCCTTTCATTAAACAAATTCCGGATAAAAATACGCCTATAACGGTTCCTAAAACATTCCAGTATTGAATGTCGACAATATAATCCCAAGGCCATTTCCAAACGGTTGCCATGATGCTGTAGACATTATTTAATCCAGAACGAATTAAATAAAATATAAAAAATAAAAGCATTCCGACGATTACATTCTTTGAACTGAAAACTTCAAAGTGGAAAATCGGACGTTTAGAATTTCTCTGTTTTAGCATGAATAAGCCGCCTGAAATTAAAAATACGAACAGACATAAAATAATGGTATCAGATTCAAACCACATGAGTCTTTTTCCATAAACAATAGCGTATGCTCCAGCCTGTAGGCAAATCCAAAGGAGAAACCAACTTGTAATATCTAATTGATATAAAGGCTTTTTAGGAAAGAATCTATTTCTGTTGAAAAGTGCAATCCCGATAATTAAAACAAAAATATGAAAGTAAAGAATCATTAAAATCATATGCTGAAAATCATAATCCTGGATGCTTGATTTTAGTAAAGATGTGGTAACCGTTCCACCCGTTAACATGATGGTATACATGAAAAGATAGGTGATAATTTTGGCATGTTTAGTCTTTAATTCAGCAATAATTAAAGGGAGAAATATAGCACCTTCCATTAGTCCGAAAATTCCTTCTAAGAATCTGATGACTAAAATAACATGATAATCATTCGTAACGGATAAAATATAGAGAATGATGACTGAAATGGAAGACATCAAGAGAATGTAGTATTTCACACTAAAATAGGCCATAAACCGTTGCAATACCAACATGGTTACAACAAATGTTCCATACATCATCATTAATAAATACTGAATATCATCAGGATCTACATCCATAAAAGAGGACGTAAAAGCACTGTTGGAATGCAGTATTGATAGTAACATCAAGTGCGGAAACAATGCCAGTATAAGAAGTGGCAGTTTCAACCATTGCGGAACCCATTTATAATAAACTGAATTGTGTTGCATTTTTTTTTTGAATAAAAACGAAAAGGCTGAAAAGCAAAATGTAAAATAAGTAAAAGGTAAAATGGCAAAAATGCGTAAGAAAAAAATTAGCAATTTTGCGGCTTTGCAGTCCGGCCTTTTCGTCGAAAAATAAGTAAACTGATTAATTTTAAATTTGAGAATGAGGGAATTTGAAAACTTACATCTTTACATAACATCTAACTACTACATAAAACTTTCAAACCCTCATATTCTCAAACTTTATATTTTCTTTGCACTCACCAGAACATTCATTCCGGAAAGTAATTTTTCGTTATTCTGATTATTATCAAGAATAATTTTCACTGGAAATCTCTGTTCTATTTTAACGAAGTTTCCCGTTGCATTATCTGGTTTTACTAAAGAAAACTGAGAACCCGAAGCAGGTGAAATTGATACAATTTTTCCTTTAAATTCAACATCAGGAAAAGCATCTGCAGTAATTGTAATTTCTTGTTTTTGATCAATTTGTCCCAACTGAGTTTCTTTATAATTAGCAATAATCCATTTTTCTTTGCTTACAATCTGAACTAAGGCTTGACCCTCTTTGATTAACTGACCTTCTTGAATTGTTTTCTTTCCAACCCAACCATCATAAGGCGCTGTAACTACTGTGTAGGAAAGGAAAAGTTGAGCATTATTCAAGCTTGCAGAACTTTGTTGGATCTGGCTTTTCGCCGGAGCAACTTTAGTTTCCTGTTCGTTTGCACTTGCTTTTACAGCATTTTTTTGCTGTTCTAATGCTAAAAGATTGGCTTTTGCCTGGTCATATGAAGCTTTTACATTTTCAAACTGTTGTTCAGTAGCGGCATCTTCTGAAACCAGGTTTCTATATCTCTTAAAATCTTGTTCCGTTCTCCAAATATCAATTTTTGCAGAGGCGATTTTAGCATCAATGATTTTGGTGTCACTTTCTTTTGTGTTTACCCCACTTTGGATGGTGGTAATGTTTTCAGAATTGGCGTGAAGATTGGCTTCTGCCATTTTCACTTGGTTTACAAATTCTCTGTTATCAATGATGATTAAAGTATCTCCTTTATGAACGAATTGGTTTTCGTTGAATTTTATTGTTTTAATGAAACCTGAAACTTTACTGGAAACAGGCGTAATATATTGTTCGATCTGCGCGTCGTTTGTAGTAACATTTTTTCTCGAAAAAAGATAGAAACTTAGCATTCCCGTGATTCCGCTGATAATAAGGATCCAGGCCAATAAAGTGATCGTTTTATTGATTCTTTTTTCTTTTTGTGTTAATTGCTTCTGTGCCATAGTTTTTTACAGGTTACCAATCGTATATTGGAGTTGGTAATATTTAAGTTGTCGGTTTATTTTTACGGATATAAGATTAGATTGTGCTTCCAGATTAGCGTTGTCTGCATCAATAAGTTCAGTAATTAAGCTTAATTTATTGATATATTTTGTTCTTACAATACGGTAGTTTTCTTTCGCTTGATCAATAGCTTCTTCAGCAATTTTCATTTTTTGATCGGTTTCTTCAAACTTTTTATACGCTTCATAGACATTGTGTCTTACGTTTTCATCATTCTCTTCGATTTGAAGTTTCGCTAAACTTATATTTTCTTTTGCTTCCTGCATTTTGTATTTATTTTTATACAAACTTTCAATAGGATAGGTAAGATTCACCCCAATCATTCCCAAGCGGTAAGCATAAGGCTCAGGAGGGAAAAACATCATATTCGGATATTTTAAAAAATATTCTCCGCCTGCTGTTATTTTAGGTAAATAATTCGCTCTTGTTATTTTTTGATCCAGTTGTTTTAATGAAAGGTTTTTGTGTGTCATTTCAACAGATTCGTTTTTGGTTAAAGCAGTTTCTGTTAATTCATCTACATATGGAATTTCAGCTTTATCAGAAATTAGATCTTCTGTATTAACATGCATTTCCTGATTTTCCGGAAGGGAAAGAATTGTTTTTAATTTATGTTCTGCGATTTGAATATCATTATCTAATTCCGTCCAGCTCATTTTGTGATTAGAAAGTTGTAGAGAGGTTCTCAATACTTCATTCACTGTTACGACGCCGTTTGCTTTTAAAGCTTTTACCTGTTTGATATTCACAGAATCTTCTTTCATTTTATCATTAATCAAACTTTGCTGTTCTTTTAAATGATGGATCTGAAGAAAAGCAGTGATAATTTCCATCGTAAGCTGTCTCTCATCGAGATGCGTTTTTAAACTTGAAATTTCGGTATCAATGGATGCTTTTTTCTCGGTATTTTTAATTTTTCCTCCCATGTAAACGGGAATCGAAGCTGAAAGCGTGAAATCATACATTCCATTAATAATATCATATTTAGTGGCTTTTCCGAATACGCCATTCTCATGTTGAAAAAGATTGGAAACCTGAGTATAGCTTGTATGAAATTCAATGTCCGGTAATTTTTCCATTTTGAGATCTTTCTCTTTGGTTTCGGACATTTGTTGTTTTAAATGGCTTATCTGAATATTTTTATTGTTCTTTAGACCCAATTCAACAGCTTGTTGTAGGCTGAGGGATTGATAGTCTATCATTTGTGAGTGTAGAAAGCTGCTTATCAATAATAAGCACAACGCAATGCCTTGATATCTACATGCGTTAAATATCATTTTCATAATTTAATTGAAGGTTTTTTGATAAATTGATTTTGATAGTGCAAAGTTACGGGGTAGAGCACTAGACCTGATTTGTGAAAACAGAAAAAGATTTGTTCATTTACGCCAATGTGAGATTTTCTTCTTACCTTTATTGTATGAATGATAGTCATTTTGGAGCTGTAGAAGAAGAAGATGCCGAATTTTATGTATTTAATGTACTTGCAGGAAGTATAACAACGGATGTTCATTATCACGGATCTGCACAATTAGTCTATGCAGAGGGCGGTATTGTGCATGTTTTTACAGATTTAAAACATTGGTATCTTCCTGCAAGATGCTTTATGTGGATTCCCGCCGGAACTCCACATTATATCTTTAGTTCAAGTCCGAAAGTAGATTTATATAATTTTTATTTTAAAAAAGAAGAAAATGAAAATGGCTTTTTTGATGAAATTAATGTGTATTCGGTAAGTCATTTGCTTCGGGAGATGATTTTATATACAAAAGACTGGGATGGGAAAATCACAAAAAATGACAGTTCGAAATATTATTTCCTCAAAGCGCTGAAAAGTATTCTTCCTGAAAAGAGAGACAAAAATTTAGCATTTCCGGTGCAGCATCCTTTTCCAAAAGATGAAACCTTGTTGAAGATTGCTAAATATATTCATGCTAACCTTGAAAAACCTCTTACGATTGAATCTACTGCCAAAGAATTCGGTATGAGTACAAGAACCCTGTCCAGAAAGTTTAAAGAGATTTTAGGGATGAATTACGTTCGTTTTCTGCGTGCTTTAAGAATCACCCGTTCCTTAGAGTTGATGTTGGAAGGAAAGTATAATATGTACGAGATTGCGATGATGGTTGGCTATAACAGCTTGTCTTCTTTCAGCAATATTTTTAAAAAGGTAATTGGGGTTGCGCCGAGTGAATATCAGCAGAAATTAAAGGGGAATAGGTGAGTGGGAGAGTTGGAGTGTTGGAGTGTATGAGGATTTTAGTGTCATCGCGAAGAGTGTAGCGACAAAGCAGTTTTTACTGTAAAAAATATTAGCTCAATGATTGGACTTTTACGAAGTTTGTCATTCTGGAAGAATCTCAACAATAATTTTTACCATTTGGTCTCTACAAAAAGAGTCTAGATTCCTGCGGAATGACAAAGAGGGTGGTGAAGTTGTGACATCGAGTTTTTTTTGAGATTGCTTCGTCGCTACGCTCCTCGCAATGACATAAAAAAAACCACTTCAAACGAAGTGGTTTATATATTTGAGAAAATCTCTTTAGAATCTTAAGCTTCTTCAGAAGGAGTTTCTTCTACAGCAACTACTTTCTTAGGAGCAGCTGGTTTAGGAGCTTCTACTGGAGCGTCAGATACGATGTCGAATTCGAAGTTGTACTCAACATTTCTATGTAATCTGATGTTAGCAGTTACTTTACCAGTTCTCTTAATAGTGTTTCCTGGGATTTTGATGTATTTCTTCTCTACAGAAACTCCAGCTTTAGCAAGAGCAGCAGAAAGATCTGCATTGTTGATAGATCCGAATAATTTATCACCAGAACCTACTTTTGCAGGAATGATAACTATAGTTTTCTTCAATTGATCTACTACACCGTTAGCTGTAGCGATTAATTTAGCTTCTTCTTCTTTTCTAGCTTCCAAAGTAGCTTCTAGAGCTGCTTTGTTTTTAGGTGTAGCTAAAAGTGCAATTCCCTGAGGAAGTAAGAAGTTTCTAGCATAACCTGGTTTTACGCTTACTGTATCGAATTCAAGACCTAAGTTTTCTACGTCTTTTTTTAGGATAATGTCCATTGTTGTTGTCCTTTTTTAGATTTTAGATCACTCTAAAATCAAGTTAGAATTAAAATTATTTATTCAGCAACAAAAGAAGAAAGCAAGCTCTCTTCTTTTATTTATTTTTTGTTGTGGCTTATTTCAACAAGTCAGCTACGTAAGGCATCAAAGCAAGGTGTCTTGCTCTTTTGATAGCAGCAGAAACTTTTCTTTGGTATTTCAAAGAAGTTCCAGTGTATCTTCTTGGTAAGATTTTACCTTGTTCGTTTACAAACTGTAATAAGAAATCAGCATCTTTGTAATCAACGTGCTTAATTCCGAATTTTTTGAATCTACAATATTTCTTTTCAGATTTTGTATTGATATCAAGGGGAGTTAAGAATTTTACTTCTGATTCTCCTCCAGCTGAGGCTTGTTTAGCCATATCATCTATTGCCATGTCTTGTCTTTTTTAAAAAATTGGGTTAATATTAAGCCTTAGCTGTCTTTACTTTAGTTCTTCTAGTGATAGCGTACTCTACAGCATGCTTGTCTAGTTTTGTAGTAAGGTAACGAATTACTCTTTCGTCACGTTTGAATGCTAATTCTAAGTCAGCAACTACAGTACCTTCACCTTTAAATTCAATTAAAGTGTAAAATCCGTTCTTTTTTAATTGGATCGGATAAGCTAATTTTTTTAGTCCCCAGTTTTCTTTGGCAACGATTTCGCAGTTCTTTTCTTTGATAAGATCTTCGAATTTTTTCACTGCTTCCTCCACCTGAGCATCAGATAGAACGGGAGTTAAAATGAAAACAGTTTCGTAATTGTTCATAATGTTAAATGAATTTGTTAATTATTTCGAGGTGCAAAATTATGTATTTTATTTCTAATACACAATATATGGCTTAATTATTTATGAAAAAAAAGTGAATTCTAGAAGGTTAATTATCAATCGTGAATAGTGATTTTTTTGAAAATTAATATATAATCGAATCTATTTATTGAAAAATCCAGAATTGTATTTATTTTTCACACTAAAACACTAAAACACTAAAACACTAAAACACTAAAACACTAAAACACTAAAACACTAAAACACTAAAACACTAATCCTCCTTATTTCTAATCTCCGTCAAGAAATTCGCTTTTATAACATCATACAATGAATGTCTGCTTACTAGAATGGAAGCAATAGAAGAAATCATTCCCGCTAACATCAGATGAAAAATCAGAGAATGTCTGTCGGTCATTTCAAGAACAATAATGGCTGATGTAAACGGGGCACGTGTGATTCCTGTAAGGAAGGCAACCATTCCTCCTAAAATAACTACGTTGCTTTCGTTTGGCGTTAAATGTATTGCTCCTGAAATTACAGATCCGATACTTGCTCCTGCAGTTAAAGCGGGTGCGAAAATTCCACCTGCACCGCCAGAAGTGAAAGATAGGGCAGGACCTAACATTCTTAAAATGGGAACATACCAATCTTCATGTTTATTCTGTGTGAAAAGTACACGCTGCATAATTTCTTTTCCTGAGCCTAGAATTTCTCTATTAATAAAATAGGCTATTGAAGCTATAAAAAGTGCGCATACAATAAGGAAAGCAACATTTGATCTGTCGGTTTTCAATTTTCTTTTTTTCCAGTCATTCATTTTAAGCATGGTTACGGAAAGCTGACTCGCCATAATTCCTGAAATTCCCGCCACTAAAATAATCGGAAACATCACCATTAAAGAAACATCATGCGTTTTAGGATAGCCTAGATATAAATAAGATCCAGCAAAGGTCTGAGCTGTTAATCCTGCGATGATAACTGCGGTGAAAAGAGCTGTTTTAAAGTAATTAATATGCGTTTTTGAGAGTTCTTCAACGGCAAATACAATTCCGCCAAGCGGAGTGTTGAAGGCGGCTGCAAGACCTGCTGCTGCGCCTGTCATGATCATGTTTTTCTTGGATATTTTGGGCCACCAATGGGGAAGATATTCGTTGACCTTTCTAAAAACTGAACCTGCGATCTGGATTGTTGGTCCTTCTCTACCCACAGCGCCTCCGCCGATCACTAATATAACAGAGGAAAGGATTTTAAAAAAGATAATTTTAAGACTTAAAAGACTTCTTATTTTGGTGTGTTCTTTTGGATTGGCTAATTCAACAGCGGCCATTACTTGAGGTATTCCGCTTCCTTTGGCATTAGGCGCAAATTCTTTCACCAGCCACCAGGAAAGTACAAAGCCAATTGGAGCAATGATGAAGATCATCCAGTCATGCCAATGAAGAATGATTTCCAATAGTTTTTCTCCCCAAGCGAAAATTTTAGCATACATTACAGCGACAAAACCTGTAATTACAGATCCAATCCAAAAAGGAATCGCCTGAAGCAGGTTGTACTTCAGTTGTTCGTTTCGAATATTGTCGAAGGATTTTTTGAGACTTCTTCGAATGAGGGTGAAAATTTTCAACATTTGTTAAATTTGAGATGCTAAAATACGTTAAAAATGCGAAATTTATATTTGTTTGAGAAAATTCGAGATTATTAAAGCATTATTTAAGGTAAGTTTTTTCGGGATGGCAAAACTTAAAATATCGTTTTTAATTTCCAGATGAAAATCTTCGTCCGGAAAGCTTTTGATAATTTCTTTTCTTGTAGGATTTAAAAATTCCATTGTTTTATATTTATCACTTCCCAGCACATAAAAATCTTTAAAGTCTCGATCATCTTTAAAATTGATGTTGAAACTACTAAAAATTCCTGCGATTTTATCTGCAAATTTTTTCTTATTGATTGAGATGAAATTAAAGTCCTCATCTAATTTTTTAAACCCTAAACATTGTAAAGTATCAAATTTATTGTTTGTACGAGCTCCTTTTACGGTTGTCTCTATTTTGTTGATTATAAAAAGATAAAAACCGGTTGTATTGTTTTTATTAGTGATATAATAACAGATTTTGGGTATGATTAAAGGGTTTTCACTTTTAGAAATGAATTGATTATAGGGAGAATCTTCAATGTTAATCACAGAAATAGAATAGCTTTCAATTAGCTTGTCATAAATTTCAAAAATTAACTTTTCCTCCTCTTTAGAAAAATCAAAAAGTTTAATGACGTCTAATTTTCTAAAATCAAGTTCCATTTTTTTTTAATATTAGGTAAGCCTAAATTAAGCAATAAAAAAACCTCCGAAAAATAAATTTCGAAGGTTTGTATGTGAATGTTTCAATAAGCTCAACATGATAATTGTATCATTTATGACTTATCAATAATCATGTATTGATTTATACTTCCGTATTCATATCCCAGTTCTGAAGATAATCATGAACATGTTTCAAGAACATACCTCCAAGAGAACCGTCTACCACTCTGTGGTCATATGAGTGAGACATAAACATTAACTGACGGATCGCAATTACGTCACCATCTTTAGTTTCAAGAACTGCAGGTTTTTTAACGATTGCTCCGATTGCTAAAATAGCTACCTGAGGCTGAGGAATAATAGGTGTTCCCATTAAGTTTCCAAAGCTTCCTACGTTAGAAATAGTATAGGTTGCCCCTTGAGTATCTTCAGGTCTTAATTTTTTATTTCTTGCTCTGTAAGCTAAGTCATTGATTGCTTTTGCTAACCCTGAAAGAGATAATTGATCTGCATTTTTAATAACAGGAACGATAAGGTTTCCGTCTGGAAGGGCAGTAGCCATACCAATATTGATATTTTTCTTCTTGATGATATTCTCACCATTTACAGAAACATTAATCATAGGGTAGTCCTGAATCGCTTTTACGATTGCTTTTACGAAAATTGGCATGAAAGTTAATTTCTCTCCTTCACGTTTTTCGAAAATATCTTTATGTTTGTTTCTCCATTTTACAACGTTGGTAACGTCTGTTTCAATGAAAGAGGTAACGTGTGGTGCAATATGTTTCGCTTTAACCATGTTTTCAGCGATGATTTTTCTCATTCTGTCCATAGGAATGATCTCGTCACCTGCAGCAACCGGAACCGTAGAGGCCGGAGCTGATACTGGTTTAGCTACTACAACTGCTGGCTGAGCCGGAGCAGCTTGAGGTTGATTTCCTCTGTTAGCTACATGCGCTAAAATATCTTCTTTAGTAATTCTTCCTTCTAAACCGCTTCCTTTGATGGTTTTAAGTTCAGTTTCAGAAATATTTTCTTGTTGAGCAATAGATTTTACAAGAGGTGATAAATAAAGATCTCCTGAGAATTCTACATGTGAAGTAGCGGTAGGTTGTAAAGCACCTTCAATTGTTTTTAATGTTTCAGTATCTGGAGCTGAAGTTGGAGCCTCCGTTTTTACTTCTTCTGACGATGTAGTTCCGCCTTCTCCTTCAATTTCTAAAATAGCAATGGCTTCACCTACTTTGGCAACTTCGTCTTTTTGCTTTAAGATTTTTACAATTTTCCCCGAAACTGGTGTCGGAACGTCTGAATCTACCTTATCTGTTGCAATTTCTACTACGGAATCATCCTCTTTTACACTATCACCTTCATTGAATAACCAAGTGATAATTGTCGCTTCCATAACACCTTCTCCCATGGAAGGAAGCAATAATTTGTATTCTGCCATTTTTAATTTTTAGATTTTGACAAATATATAAAAAAAATCGGTTTTTTTATGGAATGTATAATTTTAGAAAAATTCAATGTAAATATTTTCTCCAACATTTAATCCAAACAAAGATTTTGCCCCGTTTTTTTTGCTGCCTTTATAGATCGTAAGTTCCAAAAGCTGACTGTCATTGAAAATTGCAGCAGACTGACCATGGTACTCCGTCTCTCTTTCCCAATCGGAAACCACTTCCGTATGGCTTAAAAAGATTTTTGAAAGGCTTAGATTTCTGAACTTTATCGTGAAATTTTGAGCTCCTTTACTGGCAACTTCAAAAATTTCTTTGTTGATATTTGAAATTATATTTCCGAAATTATCAATATACATCACTTCACCAATGATCATTCTTTCCGACTCATTATGAACGGGTTTCGGGAATAAAAGTTCTTTTACGGAATCTATTTTTCTGCCGATAACTTCTGGAAGACCACCGTTAGCTAAATGCACCGCTGCAGGAACAAAAATGTCTGTTGATGTAAAGCTTACGATGTCATCAAATCTGCTGTTTAGCGTGATTTCATAAATTGCTTCGGGCTTAATATCGAAGAAAATAAGACTTAAAAGTCCATTATCAGCGGCCAAAAAATATGATCCGTCCGACTTGTACACAATATTTTTTCTTGATTTATGAAAAAAACTGTCTACGGATAAAATATGAATGCTGCCTTTAGGAAAATATTTGTGAGCATTCCTAAAGATATATGAAGTTTGTATAAGGTTGAACGCCTGGATGTCGTGGGTAATATCAACAATATTAACCTTCGAGTTTAGAGACAGAATCTTGCCTTTCATAGCAGCAACTCTGTAGTCTAAATTTCCGAAATCCGAAGTAAGGGTAATGATTGACATTTTGTATTTGTAGAATGATAGTATTGCAAATTTATTTAAAATAAAGGAATTAAGTAGGATTTAAATCCTTAAAAATATCCTAAAAATGGCAGGAATAGAAGATTATTATTTCTTAATATATTGAATTAAAGGTGAATGTAATAGCTTTTAAACTTTGTGTAATTTAAACAAAATGATTTAAAATTTACCTTTTAACATAATACACTTTGTTTTTGTATACATATTTGTAAACTTACGAAGAATTTATTTTAGTTCATTTTTATTAGAATGAAAAAGATAATGATTTAATATTGTTTTACTTAGATAGCAGTGTTTGTTACATGATGATTAAAATCACAATTAAGGGGGAAAAGATGAAGTTGTATTTGAAAAAAAACTCTAAATTTAGATTCTAATAAAAAATATTTGCATGTTTGAATTAACATTTGATTTGGAAGGTATTGATGCAAAGATCTTCTATGGCGTTCATAACCAATATTTCAATTTAATAAAATCTAGCTTTCCGACACTTAAAATTACGGGAAGGGATCATTATATTTTTGCAATGGGTAACCAGGAAACTTTAGATGTTTTTAAACTAAAACTGGACGATATTGTAAGATTTATTTCTAAGAATAATTCTATAGAATTAAAAGATGTTGAAAACATTCTTAAAATAAAAGACGAGAATGAAAAGCAATTGATTTTTGATCATGATATTATTGTAAAAGGAGTAAATGGTAAAATAATTAAAGCTAAAACGGCTAATCTTAAAAAATTAGTAAAAGAAACTGAGAAAAAAGATATGGTTTTTGCTATTGGTCCTGCGGGAACAGGTAAAACCTATACAAGTGTAGCTTTAGCAGCCAGAGCATTAAGAGATAAAGAGGTTAAAAGAATTGTTTTAACAAGACCGGCTGTAGAAGCAGGGGAGAGTTTAGGCTTTTTGCCGGGAGATCTTAAAGAAAAGTTAGATCCCTATTTGCAGCCATTATATGATGCACTTCGAGATATGATCCCACATGAAAAACTGGAAGGTTTTATTGAAAAGAAGGTTATTGAGGTCGCTCCTTTGGCTTTTATGAGAGGAAGAACGTTAGATGATGCTTTTGTTATTTTAGATGAAGCTCAAAATACCACTCATTCTCAAATGAAAATGTTTTTAACCAGAATGGGGATGAACGCTAAGTTTATCATTACAGGAGACCCAACCCAGATAGATTTACCTCCAAAGCAGCAATCTGGTTTGAAAGAAGCAATGAGAATTCTTAAAGATGTAAAGGAAATAGGTTTTGTATATCTTACTGATGAAGATGTTGTAAGACATCCGGTAGTAAGGAAGATTATTTTAGCTTACAATGAAGAAGATAAGAGATTAAAAGATTAATTTTTTAATCATATAAAATACCTTGAGAATATTTATTAGAATATACTTAGGTGATTTATCATATTACGAAAAAAGACCAAGGAGTTGCTTTTAATGAATAAAAAGCAACTCCTTGTATTTTGAAGCGTTGTTAATGTTGAAAAATAGGGTTATGGTTATGGAAATTACAATGAGTTTGTTCGTTAATAAGTGATTGATAAAAATATTTTTTTTGTTAAAATTTGTTAATTGAGAAAAAAATATTAGTTTTGCGGCATCTTAAAATTTAAACTAATAAGTATGAAAAAATTATTACTAGTTGCAGTGTTAGCTGTTATGGGAATTTCTGCAAATGCACAAGAACTTAGATTTGGACCTAAAGCAGGTTATTCAATGTCTACTCTTAAATATAAAGATAATTCAGGTTCTGCAAGTACAGATCCACTACATACTTTCTATGTTGGAGGTTTGGTAGAATATAAAATCAGTGATAAATTTGGTGTTCAAGGAGAGATATTGTATTCTCAACTAGGAGGTAAAATAACTGAAAGTGTTGAAGATGAAGATGGTTTTTTCAAAATTCAAAATAAAATGACTTTCGGTACTTTAATGGTTCCTGTTTCTGCTAAATATTTTATTACTGAAGGTTTATCTGTTTCTGCAGGTGCTAGCTTCGGATATATTCTTTCTGCAAAATCTAAAACAGTTGGTGATCTTGGTTTGGGAGGTATTGTTCCTGGATTAGAAATTGGTGGTAGTGACGAAAGTGATATCAAAGATCAAACAAATAAATTGAACATTGCGCCTTTCGTTGGTGCTGAATATATGTTGGAAAACGGATTATTCTTTGATGCTAGATATAACATGGGTATCTCTAACTTAGCTAAAGATCCTATGGATGGAGAAAAAACAACTAACAGTTTCTTACAAATAGGTGTAGGTTTCAAATTTGGAGGGAACTAATATTTCCAAATAGTTAAAAAATATAAAAGGCAAAACAGGTTTACTTGTTTTGCCTTTTTCTTTATAATGAAGAATGTGGTAAACGACTTCAATTAAAAAAAAGAAAATAATTAGTAGTTTTGCATGAAGTAATTTAAAATTATTAAAATGAAAAAACTATTGTTATTAGGAGCTTTTGCCCTTTTAGGAGGTGCTGCACAGGCTCAGGAAGGATTTAGACTAGGTGGTCATGTTGGTGCTCCACTGGGTGATGCTTCAGATGCTGCAAGTGTTACGATAGGTGTTGATGCTGCTTATATGTGGAATATCACCAAAGGTCTAGACATTGGTGTTACTACAGGATATTCTCACTTTTTTGGGAAGGATCATGTAGATGATTTTGGTTTTATTCCTATTGCGGCTTCTGGAAAATATAAATTTGCTAAAATTCCTCTTTTCGTAGGATTAGATTTAGGAGCAGCGATTTCTACTAAAGATTATATCAATAGTGGCTTGTATATTGCGCCGCGAGTGGGTTATCAAATGAAAAGAACAGAATTGTATTTAGGCTTCCAAAATATCAGCAGCAAATATAAAAACCATGACCATTATTGGTTTGGTGATGACAAATTTAACTTTGGAGCTGTTAACTTTGGTGTTAACTTCTTCTTAAAGTAATATATTTAAATAGAACCTTTTTAAGACTCCGATTGCAGAATTGGAGTTTTTTTATGAAAAACATTGCTGAAAAAATGCAAACAAGTGTTTAGTGTATTTTATATCTAAAATTGGCAATTTTTAGGAATGATATTAATCACATTAACAAATTTTAATATTCGTGGTGCCCGCTGTAAATTTGCCCTCAGAAAGTATTAAAATTTTTATAAAATGAAAAAATTATTATTAGCGGGTGCTGTTGCACTTTTCGGTTTATCTAATGCTCAAATTGCAAAAGGAACTACATATTTATCAGGATCAGTTGGTTATTCTCAAGAAGAAAGCAACAATGGTGATCTTAAAAAAGAAAACTTCAACGTATTACCTACAGTTGGATATTTCGTAGGAACAAACTTAGCAGTTGGTCTTGGAATTGGTTACCAAACTGAAAAAAATACAGCAACTACTACTACAACTTTATTTAACACTACAGTTGTAAACGAGAATGTAACTAAAAAGCCAGCTTTTGTTGTTGCTCCTTTCGTAAGAAAATACTGGAATTTATCTGAAAAATTATTTGTTTTCGGACAATTAGCAGTACCAATGCAGTTTGGAAAAACTGAAGTAGAAAGCAGCTCTGTTGCTACTACAGGAAACTCAGTAGTTACAAACTCTACTTCTACTGAAGCTAAATACACTAAAATTGGTGTTACTGTTAAGCCAGGTTTGGATTATTTCTTAAACAAGAACTGGTCTATTGAAGCTACAATCGGTGAATTCGGTTACAGTAACTTCAAACCAAAAGATGGTGATGCAACAAATAACTATAACTTTGGATTGAACTTATCTTCAGTAACTTTCGGAGTTAAATATGTTTTCGCTAAATAATTAACGAAGCATTCAAAAAATAAAGTCCTAAGATATATTTCTTAGGGCTTTTTCTCTATAATAAAACTTTAATTTAAATTAATAAACATGAAAAAATTATTAGTAGCTGGCGCAGTTGCACTTTTCAGCTTATCAAATGCTCAAATGACTAAAGGTGACTGGGTAGTAAGTGGGAACACAGGATTAGGTTTCAATACAACAAGCTCTACCGTAAAGGCTAACGGAAAGTCTGAAGACGGACCTAAAATTTCTAAATTTTCTATCACTCCATCTGTTGGATATTTCGTAATCGACGGATTGGCTGTAGGAATTGATCTTGGATTTGACAGCGAAACAAATAAGTATGAAGGGGATAAGAGAACTTATACTAGGTTTTCTGTAATGCCAACGGCAACTTATTATTTCAATACTGGTGGTAAATTTTTTCCTTTCGTAGGAGCGGGTATTGGATATGCTACAAGCAAAACAAAATACAACTTCTCAAATTCAATTGTTGATCCAATACTTTTTGATGCAAACACAAAAGAAGATGGTTTAACTTGGAAAGCTAAAGCTGGGGTAACTTATATGGCTACGCAGTCTTTAGGAATCAACTTAGGTCTTGGTTTTGACCAATTCTATACTAAGAATACTTACTATAACACAGAAGTTAAAACAACAAGAAATAACTTTGGTGTAAATGTAGGTTTCTCTTATTTCATTAAAGCTAAAGCTCAAAAATCTGATAAATAATCGATTTATTTTAGATTAAAAATAAAAAATCCGACTCAGTTTTGAGTCGGATTTTACTTTTATATATTGTTTCAATATTTTATTTTCCCATCATACCGCCCATTCCAGGCATATTAGGCATTTTGCTCATCATCTGCATCATCTGCTTTCCTTGAGGTCCTTGCATCATCTTCATCATTTTACCCATTTGATCAAATTGCTTCATCAATTGGTTTACATCTTCAATTTTTCTTCCTGCACCTCTTGCAATTCTCTGCTTTCTTTGGGAGTTAATGATAGAAGGTCTTCTTCTTTCATCCGGAGTCATAGAATGAATAATTGCTTCAATATGTTTGAATGCATCATCGCTGATCTCAACATCTTTAATGGCTTTTCCAACTCCCGGGATCATTCCCATCAAGTCTTTCATATTACCCATTTTTTTGATTTGATTGATTTGCTTTAAGAAATCATCAAAACCAAATTCATTTTTAGCAATTTTTTTATGAAGCTTTTTAGCTTCTTCCTCGTCAAACTGCTCCTGAGCTCTTTCTACTAGGGAAACAACGTCCCCCATTCCTAAGATTCTGTCGGCCATCCTTTCTGGGTAGAAAAGATCTAAAGCTTCCATTTTTTCTCCAGTAGAGATAAACTTAATTGGTTTTTCTACAACAGAACGAATTGTCAATGCAGCACCACCTCGTGTATCACCATCTAATTTCGTTAAAACAACCCCGTCAAAATTTAAAGCATCGTTGAACGCTTTAGCTGTATTTACAGCATCCTGACCAGTCATAGAGTCAACTACAAATAGAGTTTCGCTAGGCTTGATGAAATAATGAACAGATTTAATCTCGTTCATCATCTGCTCATCAATCGCCAAACGACCTGCAGTATCCACAATAACAACATCGTGACCATTTGATTTTGCGAAAGCAATTGCATTTTCAGCAATGGTAGATGGATTGGTAGAACCTTCTTCAGTGAAAACGGGAACACCAATTTGTCCACCTAAAACTTTCAACTGCTCAATAGCAGCCGGACGATAAACGTCACATGCTACCAATAAAGGTTTTTTATTTTTTTTCGTTTTTAAATAACTCGCTAATTTTCCTGAGAAAGTAGTTTTCCCGGAACCTTGAAGACCAGCGATAAGAATAACAGATGGTTTTCCTGAAAGGTTAATTCCTTCCTGAGAACCCCCCATTAGTTCTACTAGCTCGTCATGAACGATTTTTGTCATCAATTGTCCTGGAGTAAGAGACGTAAGAACGTTTTGTCCTAAAGCTTTATCCTGAACTCTTTTCGTAAGGTCTTTTGCAACTTTATAATTAACATCGGCATCTACCAATGCTCTACGAATCTCTTTTACGGTTTCCGCAACATTGATTTCTGTAATTTTTCCACGTCCGGAAATATTTTGAAGCGCCTTGTCTAATTTATCCTGTAAACTATTAAACATATTTATTTGTAAATTATAGGTTGCAAAAATAAGGAATTTTTGGTAGATGTAAAGTATAGAACACGTAATATTATATATAAGGATAAAATCATGTGGTTAAAGGCTGTTATATTATAATTAAAAATCTTATTTTTGCGCAAAATAGAAATACGTATCGGTTTATACAGCCTCTATAAACTGTAAATAAATTTTATAATGAAACTTAATCCTAATATTCTAGTTGTACTAGTATTCTTTTTAACTTTTTTAATTCATTTTTCTTTATGGAAATTTGTTTACCATTTAGATGAACTCATTATTATTAAATTTTATCTTTTCTTAAGTGTAATGTTTACAATGATGATTACTTTAATTATTTTAATTAATAGAGTAGCACCGGAATTTTTAGGCTTATCAGTAATAGGATTGATCCTTTTAAAATTCGGATTAATGTACCTTATAAGGAAGAAATTGAATTTTGAAGTGATTCCTGGGTACAAATTCCATTTTATAATACCATATTTTGTCCTGACAACGCTGCTTACGTATTATGCGATTAAGCTTATTAATCATGACAAAAAACAGTAAAATTATTTATTGAAAATAGAAAAAAAACTCTATTTTTGCACAACGAAAAAAACCTATCAATGTTAAAGAAATTTGCAGTTTTATTCTACAGTATTTTTGTATTAAGTTTAGTGTCTGCGCAACATGGCGAGACGAATGCTGTAGCTGCTCCAACTCAAGAGTTGTCAGAAAAAGACAAAGTAAGTAAAGAAAACAGAGAGTACATCAATCATCACTTGTTGGATGCTCACGATTTTACATTGATGGTTGACAAAGACGGTCACCACCTTGGTTTTCCACTTCCTGTTATTTTTTATGATAACGGTTTCCACTCTTTCATGAGTAATAGTAAAGAAGGATTCATCCACGGTAAGCCTACTGAAGTTGATGGTTCACATTATGTATTACATCACGAAAAAATCTACAAAACAGATGCAACTGGAAAACTAGATTTAGATAAGGATGGTTATCCTACTAATGAAAAACCATTAGATCTTTCAATTACAAAGAGTGTTCTTATCCTTATAGTAGTATCAATCTTTATGCTAGTTTTATTCGCAGGAATGGCTAAGTCATATAAGAAGTCAGTTGTTCCTACAGGAGCTGCTAGATTCTTCGAGCCATTGATTATCTTTGTAAGAGACGAAGTTGCTATTCCAAACATCGGACATAAGTATAAAAGATTCATGGGATACTTATTAACAGTGTTCTTCTTTATATTATTCTTAAACGTATTAGGATTAATGCCTTTCGGGATTAATGTTACAGGTAATATTACAATGACATTCTTCTTGGCTATCCTTACGTATCTAATTACTACATTCTCTGCGAATAAAGATTATTGGAAACACATCTTCTGGATGCCGGGAGTTCCTGTACCAATGAAATTGATCATGTTACCAATTGAATTATTGGGAACAATAACTAAGCCTTTCGCATTGATGATTCGTCTTTTTGCAAACATGACCGCAGGACACATTGTAGTAATGAGTTTGATCGGATTGATCTATGTATTTAAGAATTTTGCAGCAGGTGTTGCATTCCCATTCTTAACATTAGTAATCTATTTATTGGAAGTATTAGTAGCTTTCTTACAGGCTTATATCTTTACAATGCTATCAGCTTTGTTTATCGGAATGGCTGTACAAGAGCATGAGCATGAACACCATGCTGCTCACTAATAAAAGAGTTAAATAAAATAGTAAAACAAATTTTTTAAAATTATATATTATGGAAATTCCTAAAATTGTAGGTGCTGGTATCGTTGTATTAGGTGTTGGTATTGGTCTTGGTAAAATCGGAGCTGCTGCTCTAGAAGCTATCGCTAGACAACCAGAACAATCTGGAAAAATTCAAACAGCTATGCTTATCGCTGCTGCACTTGTTGAAGGTGTTGCGTTTGCTGCTCTTTTCGCGGTAAACTAATTAAAATTAAACCATTACCCGTAACGGTTGGTTACAGGTAATGGTTATTTAAGAAAAAAGTAATAATTTTTTATACATTAATATAATGGAATTAATTCATCAGTTTTCATCAGGATTATTTATTATCCAGTCTGTTATTTTTCTAGCACTATTATTTCTGTTAGGTAAATTCGCTTGGAAACCTATTTTAAAATCTATTAATGATAGAGAAACTTCTATTGTTGACGCTTTGAATCAAGCTAAATTGGCTAGAAAAGAAATGGAAACATTAAAAGAAGATAACGAAAGAATCATTCGCGAAGCTAAAATCGAAAGAGATGCTATCCTTAAAGAAGCTAGAGAAATTAAAGATAGAATCGTAGGTGAAGCTAAAGATGCTGCTAAAACTGAAGGAGATAAATTGATCGAAGCTGCGAAACAGACTATCAATGCTGAGAAAAATGCTGCAATGGCAGACATCAAATCTCAAATTGGTACTTTATCTGTAAACATTGCTGAATCTATTTTGAAGCAAAAATTAGACAACAACGAAGCTCAGAACGAGTTGGTTCAAAATTATTTAAACAAATCTAATCTTAACTAAGAATGCTTACATCTAAAGTAGCTAAAAGATACGCGCAGGGTTTGCTTGAGTTCACTAATGAAACAGGTCAAACAGCTACTGTATTTTCTGAAATGAAAGATGTTGCGAAATTGATGTCTCAATCTACGGATTTGAACAAATTTTTCTTAACACCTTACATTGATGCTAAAAAGAAAGTAGAGGTAGCAAAAGAGATTTTCAAAAGCTTGTCGGCTTCTTCTCAAAATTTAATCACATTGGTTATCAGACATGGTCGTGAAAACCAATTGAAAAATATTGCTCAGGAATACATCAACAAAGTTGAAGATATTAATGGGGTACAAAGAATAACTCTTACGACTGCAACTCAACTTTCGAAAGAAAATATCGATCAGATATTAAGTTCTACAAACTTAGTAAAAGCAGGTTCAAACTTTGATTTGAAGCTAAATGTAAATCCTGATCTTTTAGGAGGTTACATTTTAAGAGTAGGAGATCAGCAGGTAGATGCCTCTGTGAAAACTAAGCTTAATCACATTAAAAAAGATTTTCAGTTAAATTAAGACAAAAACAACCATACAATGGCAGAAATAAATCCGGCAGAAGTATCTGCGATCTTAAAACAGCAATTGGCCAACTTCGATACTCAATCAAACGTTGAGGAAGTAGGTACAGTTTTAACCATCGGTGATGGTATTGCTCGTGTATACGGGTTAGAAAACGTACAATACGGAGAGTTGGTGAAATTTTCTAGTGATGTAGAAGGTATTGTACTTAACCTTGAAGAAGACAACGTAGGTGTTGCTTTACTTGGTGAAAGTAAATTAGTAAAAGAAGGAGACACCGTAAGAAGAACAAACAGAATCTCTTCTATTAAAGTAGGAGAAGGTATGTTAGGTAGAGTAGTTGATACTCTTGGTAATCCTATCGATGGGAAAGGTCCTATCTCTGGTGAGTTATATGAAATGCCATTGGAAAGAAAGGCTCCTGGAGTTATCTTCAGACAGCCGGTAACTGAGCCTTTACAAACAGGTATCGTTGCTATTGACTCTATGATTCCTGTAGGAAGAGGTCAGAGAGAGCTTATCATTGGTGACAGACAGACAGGTAAAACTACTGTTGCTATTGATACGATCATCAACCAAAAAGAATTTTTTGACGCTGGGCAACCAGTATATTGTATATATGTTGCAATTGGGCAAAAAGCTTCTACAGTAGCACAAATCGTTAAAACGCTTTCTGATAAAGGAGCTTTGGCGTATACTGTAATCGTTGCTGCTAACGCATCAGATCCAGTTCCAATGCAGGTATATTCTGCAATGGCAGGTGCATCTATTGGTGAGTTCTTCAGAGACACTGGTAGACCGGCATTAATCATTTATGATGATTTATCTAAACAAGCGGTAGCTTACCGTGAGCTTTCTCTTCTATTGAGAAGACCACCGGGACGTGAGGCTTACCCTGGAGACGTTTTCTATCTTCACTCAAGATTATTGGAAAGAGCTGCAAAAGTAATCGCTGATGATAAAATTGCTAGCCAAATGAATGATTTACCTGAGTCTTTAAGACCAATCGTAAAAGGTGGTGGTTCATTAACTGCACTTCCAATTATCGAAACTCAGGCTGGTGACGTTTCTGCGTATATTCCAACTAACGTAATCTCTATTACTGACGGACAGATCTTCTTGGAGTCTGACTTGTTCAACTCAGGGGTTCGTCCTGCAATCAACGTAGGGATCTCTGTATCGAGAGTAGGAGGTAACGCTCAGATCAAATCAATGAAAAAAGTTTCTGGTACTCTTAAATTAGACCAGGCTCAATATAAAGAATTGGAAGCGTTTGCTAAATTCGGTTCTGATCTTGATGCTTCTACTTTAGCAGTTATCTCTAAAGGAGAAAGAAACGTAGAGCTTCTTAAGCAACCAGTAAATTCTCCACTTCCTGTAGATAGCCAAGTTGCTATGATTTATGCCGGTACAGAGAACTTAATGAGAAACGTTCCTATCAAAAAAGTAAAAGAATTCCAAATTGAGTATATCGCGTTCTTAAGATCTAAGCATCCTGAAACAATGGCTGCTCTTAAAGCTGGAAAGATCGACAACGATATTACAGCTGTTCTTAAGCAGGCGGCTAACGATTTAGCTTCTAAATATAACTAAAATTAGTTGATGATTGTTGGTTGATAGTTGACGGAATTTTCTAAAACTAGCAACCAACAACCGACAACCAACAACTAACCCAATATGGCAAACTTAAAAGAAATACGAGGAAGAATCAGTTCAATTTCATCTACGATGCAAATCACGCGTGCTATGAAAATGGTTTCGGCAGCGAAGCTTAAAAAAGCACAGGATGCAATCGTAATGTTAAGACCTTATTCTGAAAAACTACAGGAGATTATCCAGAATGTAAATTCTAGTTCAGATCCTGATCAGGTTTCTATTTATGCTCAAAAAAGAGAAGTTAAAAAAGTACTTTTCATCGCTGTTACTTCAAACAGAGGTTTGGCGGGTGCTTTCAACTCATCTATTGTAAAAGAACTTAATATTCAGTTTGATAAGAACGCTCAATACGATGTTGAAGTTCTTACAATTGGTAAAAAAGCTCATGATGCTGTAAGAAGAACTCGTACAGTATATGCTAATGGAAGTAATGTTTTTGATAATTTGACTTTTGAAGCAGTTTCTAATCTTACTGAAGCAGTAATGAGTAGTTTCGTGGAAGGTAAGTTTGACGAAGTTTATTTAATTTATAATAAATTTGTTAATGCTGCTACTCAGGAAGTTACTACTGAGCAAGTTCTTCCTATTCATATGGCAGAAGTTGATGCAACAAAACCTCAAGTAGAAACAGATTATATTTTTGAGCCAAACAAAGCTGAGATCTTAGATAATTTGATTCCAAAGTCTATTAAAACTCAGGTTTTCAAAGGTGTTTTAGATTCTGTAGCATCTGAACATGGAGCGAGAATGACTGCAATGCACAAAGCAACAGACAATGCTCAATCTATGAAAAATGATTTAGTAATCTATTACAACAAAGCAAGACAGGCTGCTATTACAAATGAGATCCTAGAGATCGTTTCTGGAGCAGAAGCCTTGAAAAATTCGTAAAGAATTAATTTAACATACTATTAAAGCATCGATATCCTCGATGCTTTTTTTGTTATTTTTATTTTGTATATCTTTGTAGTCAATTAAATATATATAATTTCTAAATGGACTCGGACATAGTCAGGCTTTTGTTAGCCTTGTTTCTAGTATTACTTAATGGCTTTTTCGTAGCCGCAGAATTTTCAATTGTTAAAGTTCGTTATTCACAAATCCAATTAAAAGCAGCCGAAGGTAATTCTATGGCTAAGCAGGCAGAGCATATTATCAAGCATCTTGATGAATATCTTTCTGCTACTCAGTTAGGTATCACATTGGCATCGCTAGCATTGGGTTGGGTAGGAGAAAGTGCTCTCCACCATGTTGTAGACAATATTTTCCACACGTTGGAAGTAGAATTGGCTCAAACAACAATCACCACAATTTCGGTGGTTACCAGTTTTGTTTTAATTACGGTGATGCATATTGTATTTGGAGAGCTTATTCCAAAATCAATTGCCATCAGAAAATCGGAAGCAACTACAATGGCAACAGCAGTTCCGTTGAGAGTTTTTTATACAGTGTTTAAACCATTTATTTGGTTGATGAATTTAATGTCTAATACTTTTTTACGATTAGTAAAGATACATCCTGCATCTGAACAGGAAATTCACTCTACTGAAGAACTTCAGCTTTTGGTAAAACAAAGTGCTGATAGCGGTGAAATTGAAGAAGAGAACTATGAGATCATTAAAAATGCATTTGATTTTACAGATCATTCTGCAAAGCAGATCATGGTTCCCAGACAGAATATTACATCAATTGATTTTGAGGAAGCTATTGATGAAATAATTAATAAAATTATGGATAGCGGGTATTCTAGAATTCCTGTTTATCTTAATTCTATTGATAATGTGATTGGTATTTTATATACAAAAGAAATTATCAGAGAGTTTGTTAAAAGAAAAGGCGAAATTAATCATGATGATCTGAAAGAAATGATGCGTGATGCATTCTTTGTGGTAGGAAGTAAGAAAATTTCTGATTTATTAAAGATTTTCCAACAAAAGAAACAGCATTTAGCTATTGTAATTGACGAATTTGGTGGTACCGAAGGAATCATCACACTTGAAGATATTTTAGAAGAATTGGTAGGCGAAATTCAGGATGAAGAGGATGATGAAGAAAAATTAGTAGATAAGATTGCTGAAAACACATATTGGGTACAGGCTACACAACCTTTAGACGAGATCAACGAGCATTTGCCTAAAAAATTACCTCTTTCTGAAGAAAGTGAATATAACTCATTGGCCGGTCTTATTCTTCATGAATTGCAAGATATCCCGGAAGAGAACCAAGAATTTGACTTGTTGAATTATCATTTCAAAATTTTGAAAATGAATAATAAAAGCGTAGAGCTTGTAGAATTGGTTTACGAAGGACCAAACACTGTGAGTGATCTCGCAGATAAATTAGGAGAAGCTTAAAAATAATTAAATAATGATTTTTTATAACAGTATAAAAGATTACGAAGATCCGAAACGTCAATATGAAGAAGAAGTCCTCGTACTAGATGAAACAGATGATGTTTATAAACTAATCTTACATAATGATGACATTCACACATTTGATTATGTGATTGATTGTTTGATGGAAATTTGCAAACATACTTTAGAACAAGCCGAACAATGCACTATTTTGATACATTATAAAGGAAAATGCACGGTGAAAACAGGATCTATGGATGTTTTAAAACCCATGCATGAAAGACTGCTTTCGAGGGAATTAACAAGTGAAATCGTATAAATCTAAACTCTAACAATTGTTAGAGTTTTTTTGTTTTTTTAATTAAATTCATTTTTATGTGAAATAATATTATTGAAATAAATGAATTTCAATAATGTTTTACTATTTTAGAGTACTTAAAAAAGCATTATATGAAATTAAAAATTAATTCTTTAATCTTGGGTTGTGTTATTTCCTGTTCAGGATTACTAGCTCAGGAATCATCTTTAGAAGCTCCGGCAAAAAGATGGATTAATGAAAATTCGAGAAGTTTGGGTATTCAAAGCTTCAGCCAACTACAATTAAACTTTGTAAAGAAAGGAAATGCGGGCGAGACTTTGCGCTTCCAGCAGATGATTAAAAATGTGCCTGTTTTTCAATCAGAAATTGTAGTACATTTTAATAAAGAAGGAAAGATTACATATACTTCTTCGGAAAGTTTGAAAAAACAGATAAAAGATATTAATATAAACCCTTCTTTTACAAATTCAGAAGCTCTTAAGAAGGCTCATGTAGCTTCAAACACGAAAGGAGAAATAACTTTTGAAGAAAACAAACTGTTCGTTTATCTTACAGAAGCAGGTGATACAAAGCTTGTTTACAGAGTTCTTACAAGTTCTCATGATCATCCGGGAAGCTGGGAAACAATTGTAGATGCACAAAACGGAAATGTATTGAGCGTAAAAGATATCGCCAATTATCATCATGATAAAAATGAGAATCCAAAACCTTCAAAAAAAAATCAAAAGAAAGAAATAAGCGCTAAGAAAGTTCTTGTTTCAGGTTCGGGATATATTTTCAATCCGGATCCGCTTTCTAAAATGCAGATGGCTTATGGAGGGCAGTATGTAGATAATAATGATGCTACCAATCCTAGCCTTGATGCGGCCAGATCTTTAGTTACCATTCCAGAATTAGATTTTACAGCAGGAGTATATAAGTTAAAAGGATCTTATGCTGAAATTAAAGATCTTGAGACACCTTCTACAGGGCTATTTACTCAGGCTACGAATCAATTCTTATTCAATAGAAATGATCAGGGATTTGAAGCTGTAAATGCCTATTGGCATATCGATAACAGCTTACGTTACATTAATGAAACATTAAATATTGTTTGTAAACCATTAACCAATGAAGGAATATTATGGTATGATCCACATGGTTTGGATGGGGATGATAATTCTTATTACAATAATGGAAGATTAGTTTTTGGAGAAGGAGGGGTAGATGATGCTGAAGATGCAGACGTTGTTTTGCATGAATTAGGGCATGGGCTCCACGATTGGTTAACCAATGGAAGTTTGTCTCAGGTTCAGGGGCTAAGTGAAGGCTGCGGAGACTATTGGGCGCAATCATACAGCAGAAGCTTAGGTCAGTGGCCTTCATCTACACCAGCTTATAATTGGATGTTCAGTTGGGATGGGCATAATGAATATTGGTCAGGAAGAATTACAAACTATTCTGTTTTGTATCCGGGATCAGGAGCAATCCATACAAGAGGGCAAATATGGGCTTCCGCTTTGATGAGAATATATGATAAGATTGGAAGAGCAAAAACGGATAGAGCCTTTTTAGAAGGATTAACAATGACGGATTCAAGTACGAATCAGCAAAATGCAGCTATTGCAGTAAGACAGGCTGCTATTGATATGCTTGGGCAATTCGGATTCGCGTGTGGGGATATCACAACAATGACCCAAGAATTTACTGCTGCAGGATATGTTTTACCGGCGTACAATTGTGTACTAAGCGTAGATGATGTTGCTAAAAAAGAAGTAATTGCTATCTATCCGAATCCTGTTTCTGATATTTTGAATATTTCAATGAAAATAAATAAAGAGGAAAAAGTAGAGATCTACAATATGGAAGGAAGAAAAGTCTTAGAAACAACCATTAATAATGGTAAAAATACAATTAATGTTTCTCACCTTCAAACAGGTGACTATATTTTGAGTAGTAAAGGACTAGGTTTATCTACCAAATTTATCAAAAAATAAGAGTGTAAAATATCTATTGAAATCCGGTGTTTTGAGCATCGGATTTTTTTATTGGGTAAATTCCGTCACCATTATTTTATTTGCATTGATCTAAAATGGTATATTTGTAAAAACTATATAGAAACAAAAAGAATGCTAGTAATAGGAATTGCAGGAGGTACAGGATCCGGCAAAACTACGGTTGTGGATAAAATTATTCAACAGCTTGATATCGAAGGAATGAATATTTTATCTCAGGATAATTATTACCATGATAATCATAATTTAACGCTAACAGAAAGAGAAGCACTGAATTATGATCACCCAAAGTCTATAGATTTTGAACTCATGCTGAAGCACGTAAAAGCGCTGAAAAACAATGAAGCAATAGAACAGCCTATTTATAGCTTTGTAACCCATTCCAGAACTGGAGATCATGTTACCGTAGAACCTAAAAATGTATTGGTGGTAGAAGGTATTTTAGTACTTACGAATAAAGAACTATTGAAAGAGTTTGATTTGAAGGTATTTGTTCATGCAGACTCGGACGAAAGGTTAATAAGGCGTATCAGGAGAGACACCCAGGAAAGGGGAAGAGATCTGAGTGAAGTATTACACCGTTATCAGACTACTTTAAAACCGATGCATCAGGAATTTATTGAGCCCTCTAAAAACGAGGCTGATCTTATTATTCCAAATATGAGACAAAATTCCGTAGCGATTGATTTTTTAACTACCGTTATCAAAAACTCGTTGAGAAAACACTAAAATGGAAGAAAATAAACTTATTAAAGAAATTAAACCAAAGTCAGAGACTTTTATATTTATTAAGAATTATATTTTTAATAAGTACGTGCTTACGATCTGTCTCTTCTTGGTTTGGATGGTTTTCTTTGATAAAACTTCGTTCTTGGTTATTAATGAACTCAATGGTGAGATCAGTAAATACGAAGAACAATTAGAATATTATAAAACTGAATATGCAAAAAATGATACGTTTTATAAGAAGCTAATGAACAATAAATCGGAAAAAGAAAAATACGCAAGAGAAAATTATTTTATGAAAAAACCAAATGAAGAAATCTTTATTTTGGTTGTTGACAGCACAAATGTTGCTAAAAAATAATTTTAAAAAGCGAATGATGATGAGTCAATTCGTTTTGCTAGTCAATTTTTAAAGATTTATTGGATTACTAATTACCTATTACTCATAATTGATATGTCAAATACAAATACTTTTCCCAACTGGGAAAATTTAGTAAAAAAGCAACTTAAGACAGAAGATATTTACACTATTCTGAAAAAAGAAAATTTAGAAGGAATTGAGGTGAAACCTTTTTACGATTCGGTTCAAAAACCTTTAGTAAACCTTCCAAAAGTTGAAGAAAGTACGCATTTGGTGGCAAAGTATCATGAAAGCTTAGAAGATGATGTTTTCGCTTTTATATTGGATCATAATGTTGAAAATCTTGATGAAAAAACGATTTTCATTAATAATAAAGATCTGGCGGAACATATAAGCCCTGAAGATAGCGATCAGTATTTTTCGTTGATTGATGTATTTGATGAGAAAAATGGAACAATTAATGATCAGCTGGCAAGAGAATTATTAGCAAAAGAATTTAAAAGAAACATTTGCGTTGATATTTCTCTTCATCAAAATGCCGGAGCTGCAATTTATCAGCAATTAGGGATTGCTTTGGCGAAAGCAAAAGAACTGATAGAAGTTTATGGACAGGAAATTGTAAATAAATTGATATTCAAAATTGCGGTAGGAGGAAATTATTTCTTTGAAACAGCGAAATTGAGAGCTTTTAAACTGGTTTTTAACCAGCTTTCTAAAGAATATGGATTAGATGAGATTCCTTATATTTTTGCAGAAACTTCATTGAGAAATAAAGCAACTGTAGACAGTGAAAATAATCTTATTCGCTCAACATTAGAGCTTGCTTCTGCGATGATTGGAGGGGCTGATGCTGTTTACAGTACGAATTATGCTGTTGAAAAAAGTACGGAAAATTCAGAAGAAATATCTTTCAAGCAACAGATTGTCTTAGCATATGAAAGTATTATCAATGTCTTTGAAGATGCTGCTAACGGCAGTTATTATGTTGAAGATATTACCCAGCAGATTGCAGAAAAGTCTTGGGCTTTCTTTGTAGAAATTGAAGAAGCAGGAGGGTATCTGGAACTTTTAAAGCAGGGAACACTTCAGAAAAAGATTTACGATCAGGCTATTGAAGAGCAAAAATGGGTAGAAGAAGGCAAGATAAAGATCATCGGAGTTAATTTATATCCAAAATTAGACGTTAAAAAATCTATTACTGAGCTGTATGACGAAAAGCAAATAAAGGCTGTTCGTTGGGCTGAAATGTTTGAATAATGAAAGAAAAATTAATTGATTTATTTGAATATACTTATCATTTTAACCAAAAAATGATTACAGTTATTTCTGAAAATATCTCAAAAGTAGATGAGAAGACCATCAGTTTAATTAATCATACTTTAAATGCCCAGCAAATCTGGAACTCAAGAGTTTTAGGAGAAGCGTCTTTCGAAGTTTGGCAGATGAATCCTTTTGAAAATCTACAGGAAATTAATCAGCAAAACCTTAAAAACAGCATTCAAATTATTGAAAGTTCAGATTTTGACCAGAGAATTGAATATCAAAATTCAAAAGGAACAAAGTTTGAAAACACTATTTTTGAAATGCTTTTTCAAGCCATCAATCATTCAACATACCATAGAGGGCAAATTAATGCTCTGTTGAAACAAAACGGAATTGCTCCTATATTAACGGATTATATTTTTTATAAAAGATAAATTTTACTCCCACAGATTTCGCAGATTTTCACAGATTTTTCACATTTGCTGTAAACATATAAGAATGACTGAAAATGAAATAAGTTTTTATATCAGAAAATCTATATTTTCTGTGTATAATGAGCTGGGACCAGGATTATTAGAAAAGGTTTATGAAAAAATATTAGTTCATGAATTAAAAGATTTAGGATTAAATGTTAACTATCAAGTTCCTATTCCAATAAAATATAAAGGTATTTTTATAGAATCAAGTTTTATTGCTGATATTATTGTAAATGAAAAAGTAATTATTGAAATAAAATAGATTCCGGAAATTAATAATGTCCACGACAAACAGCTACTAACATATTTAAAACTAACAGGATTAAAATTAGGAATATTAGTCAATTTTAATACCGATTATATTGACAAAAATATTTTCCGAAAAATAAATGAAACGTTCTAAAAAATAAGCACAATCATCTGTGAAAATCTGTGAGATCTGTGGGAAATAAAACACTAAACAAAGAAACCCAAAACTACATCAATGCAAATCTAACCACAGACTTGCATTCACTGTTATTAAAAAAATCTCCATTTCCTGAGGTTTCTATGCAGGAAATTGTTCAACAAATCAAAGGAAAACAAGTCGCGCAGAGGAAATTTCCATTTTTACTAAAAGAAGGGATTGTTTTTCCACCACAGCTTAATTTGGAGCAGTCTTCTTCAGAAAAAACAGCGTTGTATAAATCTGAAATTTTAAAAGGAAAGAAGTTCATTGATCTGACCAGTGGTTTCGGAATTGATGCTTATTATCTTTCTCGAAATTTTGATGAAATTACCCTCATTGAACAGAATTCTGAGCTTTTGGAGATCGTTGAACATAATTGGACTGTCTTAGAAAAGAAAGCGAAATTTATCAATCAGAAACTAGAAGATTTCCTTACTAAAAATAAAGAAAGCTTTGATGTTGTTTATTTAGACCCTGCAAGAAGGGATAATAATAAAAACAAAGTCTTTTTATTGGAAGATCTTTCGCCTAATATTCTTGAAATTCAAAAAAAATTACTTTCGATTTCAAATGAAGTGGTGATTAAACTATCTCCATTGATTGATTTGAAATATCTTGTATCTGTATTGCCGAATATTTTCAGAATTGAAATTATTGCATTGAAAAATGATGTAAAAGAAGTTGTAGTATTTTTATCCAATGAAAATTTTGGAAAGATTATTTGTAAATGTATCAACTTAGAAAGCGGAGAATCTGACCTTGAATATCAGTTTGGAGATGAAGAAAATGCAAATGCAACGTATTCTGAACCTGAAAAATTCATTTATATTCCTAATCACTCTATTTTAAAGGCGGGAATTTTTAATTTGATCTCAGAAAAATTTAATCTGAAAAAACTTCATCCTAATAGTCATTTTTATACCTCTGACGAGAAAATAAATAATTTTCCTGGAAGAGTAATTGAAGTTAAAGTAATTGATAGTAAGGAGATTAAAAAGAAAGAGCAGTTTAATATTATCTCTAAAAATTACCCGTTAAAACCGGAAGAACTCAAAAAGAAATACGGACTAAAAGACGGTGGTGAGCACTACCTTATTTTTACACAATCCAAAAAAGGTAAAATTATTTTAAAATCAATATAAAAATGTTGCCGAAAAAAGCAAGTTTTCTTAATTTTGGGCAATCAAAAATTTAGGCATGAGAAAATTAATTATATGTTTAGCTATTGCAACTGTAGCTGTAAGCTGTAAAAAGATACAAGCTGGAGGAAATAAGAATATCATTAAATTGGAAGAAGGAGCAGAAAGATATTCTGATGATCACCAGGGAGGTACTGAAGCTCACGGTCACGAAGGTGCTGCAGAGCATAAAGAAGCGGCTACCGCTGAAAAACACGGGGCTGAAGCTCCAAAAGCAGATAGTACAGCTGCTGTAAAACCTGCAGAAGCTGATAAAGCGAAAGCTGAACACTAATTATTTTAGAAAAATATAAAGAATATCCTGCAGAAATGTAGGATATTTTTTATTTAGTTAAACGCTTAACTTTCAAAAGTTAACTATCTTATAGAAAATCATATGTTTTTATTTGCTCCTGCTGTGCATATTTTCTAATTTTATCGAAACAAATTTTTACAATGCAAGAGACATTAAATTACATTAACGAAAACAAACAACGTTTCGTAGATGAATTATTTGAGTTACTAAGAATTCCTTCTATTTCTGCAGACCCTGCTTATAAAGATGACGTATTGAAATGTGCAGATGTTGTTGCAGAATATCTAACAAAAGCTGGAGCCGACAATGTTGAAGTATGCCAAACAAAAGGGTATCCTATTGTTTTTGGTGAGAAGTTTTTAGACAGTAACCTACCTACCGTTTTGGTATATGGACATTATGATGTTCAGCCTGCGGACCCATTAGAACTGTGGACAAAACCACCTTTTGAGCCATATATAGAGAAGACTGAACTTCATCCTGAAGGGGCAATCTTCGCAAGAGGTTCTGCTGATGATAAAGGACAGTTCTTCATGCACCTGAAGGCTTTTGAAGCGATGATGAAGACCAATTCTCTTCCTTGTAATGTTAAATTTATCTTAGAAGGTGAGGAGGAAGTAGGCTCTGTAAGCTTAGGAGATTTCGTTAATGAAAACAAAGAGAAATTATCATGCGACTGTATTTTAATTTCAGATACTCATATTTATAGTAATGAACAGCCAACGGTAACCACAGGTTTAAGAGGATTGAGCTATGTTGAAGTTGAGATCGAAGGTCCAAACAGAGATTTACATTCAGGGCTTTACGGTGGAGCGGTTCCAAACCCAATTCACGTTCTTTCTAGAATGATTGCTGGCTTGATTGATGAAGACGGACAAATTACAATTGATGGATTTTATGATAGCGTAGAAGACGTTTCCGAAAATGATAGAGCTATTATGAATAAATTGGAGGACAATCCTGAGGAATTCAAAAAATCTATCGGATTAGAAGGATTAGAAGGAGAAGAGGGGTATACAACCTTGGAAAGAACATCTATCCGTCCTACATTAGATTGCAACGGAATTTGGGGTGGTTATACAGGAGAAGGCGCTAAAACAGTTATCCCTTCAAAAGCTTCGGCTAAAATTTCTATGCGTTTGGTTCCTTATCAGACTCCGGAAGAGATCACAGAAAAGTTCACGAAGCATTTTATAAACATTGCTCCGGATAATGTAAGAGTAAAAGTAACGCCACATCATGGAGGTATGCCTTACGTATTACCTACAGATACCAAAGAATTCTTAGCCGCAAAACAAGCAATGGAAGCTACATTTGATAAAGAAGTTCTTCCTTTCAGAGGTGGAGGTAGTATTCCTATTACTGCGATGTTTGAGCAGGTTTTAGGTGCTAAGTCTGTGTTAATGGGATTCGGATTAGATTCGGATGCTATTCACTCTCCAAACGAACACTACGGATTGTTTAATTTCTATAAAGGAATTGAAAGTATCCCATTATTTTTTGAGAATTATTCAAAATAATTTACCAACATATATTTACAGAAACGCTCTTATTCAGAGCGTTTTTTATTGTTATATCCAGATATTTGGGAATACAGTTATAAATAATAGATTAATGACAAATATTAGTATTGATAAAACGCTCCAATTGGGGCGTTTTTGTTATTTTAGAAAACTAAAAACAAAGACATGTTAGAAAATAAAGTCGCATATATAACAGGAGGAACCAAAGGAATAGGTTTTGGGATTGCAAAAATTTTGCTTGAAAACGGTATTTCGGTGGCATTTTCGGGGAGGAAAAAAGAAGATGTAGAGAAAGCGGAGAATGATCTTAAGCAATATTCTGAGAATGTTGTAGGAATTGTTTCTGATGTGAAGATTTTAGGCAATGAAGAAGGAGCAGTAAAAAAGACAATAGAAAAGTTTGGTAGACTTGATTTTGTGATTGCCAATGCTGGATTAGGAATTTTCAAGCCAGTAGACGAATTATCGGCTGAAGAGTGGAATGATATGATAGAGACCAATCTTACAGGAGTTTTCTATACGTTAAAGGCATCTGTTGAAGAGTTAAAGAAATCTGAAGGATATTATATTACGGTTTCAAGTTTGGCAGGCGCTAATTTCTTTGAAAATGGAACAGGTTATAATGCATCAAAATTTGGAGTCGTTGGTTTTACCCAAGCAGCCATGATTGATTTAAGAAAATACAACATCAAATCAACTGTAATAATGCCCGGTTCGGTGGCTACAAATTTCAATGGAAATGTACCTTCTGAAAAAGACGAATGGAAGATTCAGCCTGAAGATATGGGGAATTTGATATTAGATATTTTAAGGATGAATCCTAGGGTTTTACCAAGTAAGATAGAGTTTAGGGCAAGCAAACCAGGCAGGTAAGTACATCTAATGTATTGAATAATAAAATAATAAGTATTATGCATGCATAATATATTTTTTATTTATATTTACAGGAATTAATAAAAACAAAATCTCTGCATAAAGCGATAAAGTTTTATGTCATAAAAAGGGAAACAATAAAATAGTACACATGAAAATATTAGTTTGTATTAGTAGTGTTCCGGATACTACTTCCAAAATTAACTTTACAGCAGACAAATCTGCTTTCGACAAAAACGGAATTCAGTGGGTGATCAATCCATTAGACGAATTTGCGTTAACAAAAGCAGTTAAACTTCAGGAGTCTCAGGGAGCTAATGTAACAGTAATCAATGTAGGAGATGCAGCTACGGAACCGGTAATCAGAAAAGCTTTGGCAATTGGTGCTAATGATGCAGTAAGAGTAAATCTTGATCCTCAGGATAGTTATTCTACAGCAAAAGAAATTGCTGCTGTTGCTCAAAACGGTGGATATGATTTGATCCTTTGTGGTAAAGAATCTATTGATTATAATGGAGGGTCTGTTCCAGGAATGGTGGCTCAGTTATTAAATCAGCCTTTTGTAAATGCATCTGTAGGTTTAGAAGTAAACGGAAGCGAAGCTACTGCAGTAAGAGAAATTGAAGGAGGTAAAGAAACTATTTCTGTGAAATTACCTGCTGTTATTGCTGGCCAAAAAGGATTGGTAGATGAGAAAGATCTTATTATTCCAAACATGAGAGGGATTATGTCTGCAAGAACTAAAGCTTTACAAGTTGTAGAGCCTACTTCATCAGAAGTGAAAGTTCAGGGAGTTTCTTATGATAGCGTTCCTCCAAGAGCTGCTGTGAAGCTTGTTTCTCCGGATAATTTAGATGAATTAGTAAGATTACTTCACGAAGAAGCTAAAGTTATCTAATCTTTTAATCATTAAATTTTTTAATCATTTAATTTTAAAACAATGGCAGTATTCGTATACGCAGAAAATATAAATGGAGTTTACAAAAAAGCAGCTTTCGAGGCAGTTTCTTATGCTAAGGCAGTTGCAGACCAAGCTGGAGATACCGTTACGGCAATCTCTGTAAACCCTACAGATTCTTCAGATTTATTGTATAAATATGGAGCATCAAATGTTATCAATATCAAAGACGAAGGTCTTAAAAGCTTTTCAGCTAAAGCATACGCTCAGGCTGTAAGTGAAGTAGCTAACGGAAACATTATCGTTTTCCCTCATACTACAGATGCTTCTTCAATTGCTCCAATGTTGGCAGTAATGAATGGTTTTGCCTTAATTACAAATACATTGGCGGCTCCGGAAAGTCTTTCTCCATTCCAGGTGAAAAGAAGAGCTTTCTCTGGAAAAGGTTTTATGCACGCAAAAGCGGAAGGGAATAATGTAATTCTTACAGTTTCTCAAAATGCTTTCGGTGTTAAAGAAAATGCAGTTTCAGGTGCTGAGGAAGTGAAAAACTTATCAGTGGCTAACGAAGATACTAAAGTGATCTCTCACGAGCAAAGTTCTGGGAAATTAGATCTTAAAGAAGCTGAAGTAGTAGTTTCTGCAGGTAGAGGATTGAAAGGTCCTGAAAACTGGGGAATGATTGAAGAATTAGCAAATGTTTTAGGGGCTGCTACAGCTTGTTCTAAGCCAGTTTCTGACATCGGTTGGAGACCTCACACAGAGCACGTTGGACAGACTGGTAAAGCAATTTCTCCAAATCTTTATATTGCAGTAGGTATTTCGGGAGCTATTCAGCACTTAGCTGGAGTAAACTCTTCTAAAACTATCGTTGTAATCAACAGTGATCCTGAAGCTCCGTTCTTCAAATCTGCTGATTATGGAGTCGTAGGAGACGCTTTCCAAATTATTCCTGCATTAACTGAGAAGATTAAGGCTATTAAAGGATAAAAACAATCCTATCAATAATACAAACACCAAAGGTTATTCTTTGGTGTTTTTTTTAGGACAATAACGAAATCATTAAAAGTAAATGATAGTTCTTGAAAAGGGATTGTAATTAATTGTTAAGGTGATTTTTTCACGGTAAAGTATTGTTTACTATAAGGTTATATTTTTGACTGTATTTTTATTAAATTGAAATTAAAAAAATAATCATTTTTATAGCTTTATTTAAGCTTTAATGTGCTTTTTACCACATTTTCACCCCTATAATTTTCCAGTTATTTAGTATCTTTACAGGCTTTTATTTTTGACTAAAAATAGAAACCTGCAATAAAAAATTAAATTATATTTGTAGCTATGGATTATAAGCAGCTAATTATACGCGGAATATCGTACAGCCAGACCCAATCAGGTGCGTACGCTTTGTTATTGGAACATGAAGAATCACACATAAAATTACCTGTTGTTATAGGAAATTTCGAGGCACAATCTATTTCTCTTGGCTTAGAGAAAGATATTCATCCACCTCGTCCACTTACTCACGATTTATTTACAAAATTTATCACCTCTGCAAATTATGAGCTCATCTCTGTGATCATTTATCAGATTGTAGATGGTGTTTTCTTTTCAAATATTAATTTCAAAAATAAGAGTAATGATGAAGAATTAATTCTTGATGCCAGAACTTCTGATGCAGTAGCAATGGCAGTAAGATTTGATGCTCCTATTTTTACGACTCAGCAAGTATTAAATGAAGCGGGAATTCTCTTGGAGCTGGAAGATGTTGCCAAAGAAGATCAACCGTTTTCAGAAACTGTTCAGGCTGAGGATAATTTAATATCTCTTTCTATGGAAGAGCTTCAGAAGCTATTGGATGAAGCGGTAAAAGAAGAAGATTATGACACTGCTTTGGAGATCCAGGAGGAAATCAAAAGGAGGAAAAAGAAAATTGACTAAAAGAGATATTTTACACTAACTATGAATTTAAAACTACGATTGACCATCCTTAGTTTTCTTCAGTTTTTTGTCTGGGGAGCATGGCTTATTACGATGGCTAACTTTTGGTTCGGTACAAAACATTGGGATGGAACTCAGTTTGGAGCTGTTTTCGGAACAATGGGGATCGCTTCCATTTTTATGCCGACCATTACTGGGATTATTGCCGACAGATGGGTGAATGCAGAACGAATTTTTTCCGTTTTACAAGTTCTTTACGGGGTTACACTTTTTATTTTACCACATACAGAAACCCCAAGCTCTTTTTACTTGATAATGCTTGTCGCAATGTGTTTTTATATGCCGACAATCGCTCTTGCAAACTCTATTTCTTATACGGTTTTGAAGAACAGTAATCTGGATGTTGTTAAAGATTTTCCTCCTATTCGTGTTTGGGGAACTATTGGATTTATTGTTGCCATGTGGGTTACCAATCTTACAGGAAATAAAGCCACAGAAGGGCAATTTTATATTGGAGGAGTAGCAGCAATTATTTTGGGGATTTACGCATTAACTTTACCTAAATGCCCGCCACAGAAATTAATAGATAAAAGCACTTCTATATTTGAACAATTAGGTCTGAATGCATTTAAGCTATTTACTAATTATAAAACGGCTTTATTTTTCGGATTTTCGATGCTTTTGGGAGCTGCGTTACAGTTAACAAACGCTTACGGAGACGTATTTTTGAGTGAGTTTTCTCATTTTCCTAAATATGCAGAATCTTTTGTAGTTCAGAGATCAACGATTGTAATGTCCATTTCTCAGGTTTCTGAGACGCTATTTATTTTGGCGATTCCTTTCTTTTTAAAGAGATACGGAATTAAAAAGGTAATGTTAATTTCAATGTTTGCATGGGTTTTAAGATTTGGATTCTTTGCATACGGAACTCCGGAAGGATATGGTGTTTCATTAATCATTTTATCTTGTATTGTTTACGGAATGGCTTTCGATTTCTTTAATATTTCGGGCTCTCTCTTCGTAGAAACAACAACGGATAAAAAACTTCGTTCTTCTGCACAAGGGTTGTTTATGATGATGACCAATGGTTTTGGAGCTTATTTTGGAAGTAATCTTGCGGGTTGGGCAATTGATAAATTCTTCACGCATAAATTTGTAAATGCTACAGAATTATCAACTTATTTGGATACAACGCCAAATAATCCTTCTTTTCTTGAGATCCTTAAAAACACCTTCAATTCTGCTGTAAATGCTGATGGAACTTTAACTTCTGCAGTAATGCTAAGAGACTGGACAAATATTTGGTTGGCTTTTGCAGCTTATGCTTTTGTATTAGCTATTCTTTTTGCTGTTTTATTTAAGCATGAACATAAACCTGAAGATGTTTCTTCAGTAAACCATTAATTCAATAAATTAATTATTAAAATACAAAATGCACTTTTGAGAAAAGGTGCATTTTTCGTTTTTTCAAGTAGTCTTTTATAAATTTTACCGTTTTATAGTTCATATATATAATATTGTTAATATGGGCATTAAATATGGACGTAAAAACATAATGAATTGATGAATGTTAATTTTTAATTAATTGATAAAAGTTTGTTTTTATTACGGAATGTTTAAAATTATAATCTTTATTTTGAAACTAACGATTGTTTGGATGCGAATAATTTGTTTTTAAAACACACTGATATAAAGTGTGTTTTTTTTTGTATTTTGGCACTTTAAGAATTATGAAAAATATTCAGTTATTAGGATTGTTATTGGTGGTTGTGGGTAGTTTTTTGCCCTTAGTCCACGTTCCGATTATAGGTAATTGGAATTACTGGAAGCTAGACCATTCTTTGGCCATTACCTGTTGGATTCTTTCTGCAGGTGCCCTTTTTGGAATCGTGAATAACAGTGCGAAAATCGCAAGAACTTTTGCTGTTCTTTTAATTCTTTTATTCATTCTTAGTTTGATTGCTGTTAAAGTTCAGTCTTTAGATTATTTCAGTTTTTTACCTTTTAAATCTTGGAGAGAAACTTTTGCAGGAGTAGTTAAATTAAAATGGGGTTGGGCAATTGAATTCCTAGGTGCTTTTATAATAATTTTAGCAAAAAATAATAAAGTAAATAACAAAACACAGATATGAAGTACATAAAAACAATCTCCGTTGCATTATTGTTTTTGAGTGTTTCTCAAATAGACGCTCAGAAAAAAACAACTGCTGATACTGCTAAAAAAGAAGCAACGCAGCAAAAACCTGTTGATAATCCTACCAAATGTAGTAATATAAAGGAAGGTACATTTTTACGAATCAATTACCCAAAAAATCTTTGGTATATGACGGTAAAAGATAATGTGCAGACGGAATATTATAATGATGGGAAAGATCATATAAAATCTAGTCTTGTTTTTGTGGATGACTGTAATTATAAGTTGATTGTTCTTGAAAAAACAGAGGAAGCAAACCGCATAAAAGTAGGAGATGTTTTCAGTAATAAAGTGATTGCAACGCAGGATAATTATATTAAAATTCAAAGTAAGATTGATAATGAACAATTTGATTTGGTTTTAATAAAAGCAAAAACAAAATAACAGAAAGCTTTACTATAAAGTTTAAAATAGAAAAAATAAAGATATACACATGAAAGAAGTATTCATCGTTTCTGCAGTAAGAACTCCAATGGGGAGTTTCTTAGGAAGTTTATCAACTGTTCCGGCTACAAAGTTAGGATCAGCTGCAGTAAAAGGAGCATTAGATAAAATTGGTCTAGATCCTAAAAATGTTCAGGAAATCTATATGGGTAACGTATTACAGGCAGGTGAAGGACAGGCTCCGGCTCGTCAGGTTGCTTTAGGAGCGGGACTTTCCAATGAAACTATCGCTACAACGATTAATAAAGTTTGTGCTTCAGGAATGAAAGCAGTAAGTATGGCTGCACAGGCAATCAAAGCTGGTGATGCAGACGTAATTGTTGCTGGAGGTATGGAAAACATGTCTTCAGTTCCTCATTATTATAATGCAAGAAACGCTACAAAATTAGGAGACGTTAAAATGCAGGACGGAATGGTTCTAGACGGTCTTACAGACGTTTACAACAAAGTTCACATGGGAGTTTGTGCTGAAAAATGTGCAACTGACTATAATATTACAAGAGAAGAGCAAGATAATTTTGCAATAGAATCTTACAAAAGATCTGCAAAAGCATGGAGCGAAGGGAAATTTGCTGATGAGGTTGTTCCTGTATCAATTCCTCAAAGAAAAGGAGATCCAATCATTTTCGCTGAAGATGAAGAATACAAAGCAGTAAAATTCGATAAACTCCCAACGCTTCCAACTGTATTTAAGAAAGAAGGAGGAACAGTAACTGCTGCTAATGCATCTACTTTAAATGATGGTGCTTCTGCATTAATTCTTGTTTCTAAAGAAAAAATGGAAGAACTAGGTCTTAAGCCTTTAGCAAGAATTGTTTCTTATGCTGATGCTGCTCAAGAGCCTGAAAACTTTACTACAGCACCTGCAAAAGCGTTACCAATTGCTCTTAAAAAAGCTGGTTTAACACTTGCAGATATTGATTTCTTCGAATTTAACGAAGCATTTTCTGTAGTAGGTTTAGCAAACAATAAGATCTTAGGATTGGATGCCGCTAAAGTAAACGTAAACGGAGGAGCGGTAGCGCTAGGACACCCACTGGGAAGTTCAGGTTCTAGAATCATTGTTACTTTAATCAATGTTTTAAAACAAAATAATGCAAAATATGGTGCTGCAGCGATCTGTAATGGAGGCGGTGGTGCATCTGCAATTGTTATTGAGAATTTATAATACTTTTTAAAGTATATTTACAGCCATTAAGGATTTGATAATTTTTTTAAATTGTTATCAATTTCTTAATGGTTTTTTTATTTTTGCTAAACTAATACTTATTATAAATGTCTGAAACAGGGAATAAACCTTCACAAAATATTAAGAATAATCCAAAGATTATGAAAGCTTGGGCAGTCTATGACTGGGCTAATTCTGTTTATTCTTTAGTAATTACCTCTACTATTTTTCCAATTTATTACTCCATTCTTACCACTGCGTATGAAAAGAAAGAATATATAGCGGAAACAAAAAAATGGATTGATGTGCCGGTAAGGCACATGATCAAGATCTTCGGAAAAGAATATCAGCCGGATGCGGTGTACGGATATTCATTAACGATATCTTTCTTTATCGTCGTTTTATTGTCACCATTTTTATCTTCTTTAGCAGATACTATTGGTAATAAAAAATCATTCTTACAGTTTTTCTGTTACCTGGGAGCTACCTCTTGTATGGGATTGGCGATGTTCACAGGAATGCACAATGTCTTTCTGGGATTGCTATTTAGTATCACAGCAAGTGTAGGATTTTGGGGAAGTTTGGTGTTTTATAATTCCTTTTTACCGGATATTGCGACACGGGATAAACAGGATGCGTTGTCTGCAAAAGGATATGTTTACGGATATATTGGCTCAGTAGTGTTGGTGGTTTTATGTTTGGTATTGATCCAGGTTTTTGCAAAAGGAGCTGCACAGCAATTGTTATTTACAAGAATTAGTTTCTTATTAACAGGTGCTTGGTGGTTTGGATTTTCTCAATATACTTTCAAGCATCTGCCTCAATTTGGGGATGTTAAAGAGAAATTACCTAAAGATCTTGTTTTATTAAACTATAAGAACATCTTCAAAAAGCATGAAGATCAAGGAGGTTTCTTCGAGGTATTTAAAGATAATATCAGCTTTTATAAAGACATTGCAAAAGAAAGTTTTCATGAACTTTTCAAAGCAGGAAACTTATTATTTAAGGATAGAAATCTAAAATTCTTCCTGTCAAGTTTCTTTTTCTACAGTGTAGGAATGCAAACTATTTTCTTAATGGCAACATTATTTGGGAAAAGTGAGATCAACCTGGCACAGGATAAATTGATCGGAACGCTTTTGGTTATTCAGATTGAAGCGATTATTGGAGCGGTTATATTCTCAAGATTATCTAAAAAAATAGGAAACAGAAATGTGATTTCAATTGCTATTATATTATGGATCGTGGCATGTTTATGGGCATTTTTCCTTAATAAAGAAAACCCTACAGTAGAGTATCAGTTCTACGGAGTTGCTGCAGTGGTAGGTTTGGTAATGGGAGGTCTTCAGGCAATGTCTAGATCTACCTATTCAAAACTTTTACCGGAAGATTCAATGGAGAATACAACGTTTTTCAGCTTCTATGATGTGTTGGAAAAGTTGGCTATTATTTTAGGGACGTTCATCTTTGCAACATTAATTGAGCATTTTAATAACATGCGTATTGCAGCACTTTCTATGACACTATTCTTTGCAATAGGTCTTGTTCTAATTCGTTTTATGAAAGTAAAAATGATGAAAGATAGAGATACATTATAATTAATTATAAAAATTTTTAAAAGCCATTAAAGTAATTTAATGGCTTTTTTGTTTCCAAAATATAGTCAAACTAACCTCCTTTTTCGTAAATGATAATCAGAAAGCACCTAATTTCTATATAGATTCAAACTTAAATCATGAATTGCTAAAGCAATAATTTAGAGATAATTAATAATAAAAGCTTGATAGCATTTAGTTTTTTTGCTACCTTTAAGAGAGATATGCTGCTTTTTATGATATAATTAAAAGATAAGTCCCAATTTTCTGTTAAAATAAGTTATAATTCGGCTTAGATTTTGCTTATATTGAACAGAATAATTTTAACTTTGCAAAAAAGATTTATTATATAATGACAAACCCTTTATTTTACGCAAAAATTCTTTTGTTCGGGGAATACGGAATCATTGAAGATTCCCAAGGTTTGACATTGCCTTATAGTTTCTATAAAGGCACCCTTAAGTTCTCAACATTAGATTCTGATTTTGAAAAAAAGTCTAATGAACACCTTACAAAGTACGCAGATTATTTACTGAATTTAGAAGTTCCGGAAGGCTTTGAAATTAATGTTTCAAAATTTAAGGAGGAGATTTCTGAAGGTTTATTCTTCGACAGTAATATTCCACAAGGATACGGAGTTGGGAGTTCAGGCGCTTTAGTAGCCGCTATTTTCGAACGTTATTCAATTAAAAAACGTAATCCTGAAAATATTTCTAAAGATGAATTAAAAAGTCTAAGAAGTGTTTTTGGACTGATGGAAAGTTATTTCCATGGAAAAAGCTCTGGAATTGATCCACTTATCTGCTACATGAATCTTCCTATTCTTATTGAAAGCAAAGAAAGTGTAGATAAAGTATCCATTCCTAGAAGCCAGGAAGGTAAAGGAGCCATTTTCTTAATTGATTCTGGAATGACAGGTGAAACCGGACCAATGGTTCAGATTTTCTTTGAAAAAATGAAGACAGAAGGTTTCCGTAAAACATTGAAAGAAGAGTTTATCCGTTATAATAACGCTTGTATAGAGGCTTTCCTTAAAAAAGATATGAATCCTTTCTTTAGGAATTTAAAGAAACTTTCTCATTGGGCATACGAACATTTCCGTCCGATGATTCCTGAAAGTATTTTTAATGTCTGGAAAAAAGGCTTGGATTCTAATGCGTATTACCTAAAACTTTGTGGAAGCGGAGGTGGAGGTTATATTTTAGGTTTCACTAAAGACTACGAAAAAGCTGAGAAAATGCTTGATGGCTTCCATAAAGAAGTGATTTACAGATTTTAATTGGATTGGGAATGAATTCTGAAAAAGAAAATTTCCAAGAAAAGAACTTTGTCTCAAAATCTTTAATTTATAGATTTTCACAATTCGTGGGCTTTCTTTTGGGCGCACGATTTTTTGTAGCTATTCTGCTTACTTTTGCACTCTATGTCTCTACCTTTTTCTTGTTTAATCAAGATGAAAGTTTCAGGAAATTTGTCTTCGATTTTAGGGTTCACGGCATTATTTTTTGTACGGTTTTAACCATTTTGGCGGGAGGAATTATTAATCAATTCTACGATTTTGAAAAAGATCATATCGTAAAACCTTTCCGAACAAGAATTCAAAGCTTCATAAAACAGAAATATTTTCTCTATGCTTATTTATTTTTAAGCATTATTTCGTTAGGAGTTGCATGGACAATTTCACATAATGTGTTTGCTTTTTTTGTAGTTTACCAGTTTTTTATGTGGTTCTATAGCCATAAATTAAGCCGGATTTTAATCCTCAATAACCTCACTTTTGTGAGCCTTACCCTATATCCTTTTTTTGGAATGATGGTGTATTATGAGACCTTTTCAAAGAAGGTTCTTTTGATGGCGATCTTCCTTTTTCTTATTCTTTTATGCATTGATATTGTAAAAGACACCCTTACAAAAAGTGTAGATAAAGCCTTTGGATATACCACAATTCCTAATTACTTTAAGACTAAAACAACAAAAGGAATCATTATTTTTTTGATGATTATTACGATGACAGTTTCAATGAAATTGATTCTTAAAACGGGAATTTCAGGATTTATGGCCTATTATTTCTCTGGCGGATTGTTTGTATTCGTACTTTGTATTTATCTGCTCTTAAATTCTTCAAGAAAAAGTAATTTTCTGACCATTAATATATTAAGACTTTGGGTTTTTGTTGGAATCATTGCGATGCTGTTAAACGGAATTGAAGGTAAAATATAGAAGAAAATATTGTAAAAAGATTAAGGTTATCATTACCTTTGCAAAACTAAATTTAATATAAAGGAATGCCCATTTTTAACGATACTAAAGTTGCATTTGCAGACAAGTCTGATGCACAGTTAAGAAAAGCGTACTGGATGTTCAAAATGATTGAACAGCCCGCTCTTACAAGTCTTGGAACTTCTATCCTTAATTTCACTGTTCATAATAATTTCCCTTTCGTTACCGGAATTGTAAAAAACACTTTGTTTGACCAATTTTGTGGTGGAGAAACGCGTGAAGAAAGCATGAAAGCAGTGAAACAACTCTTTAAAAGAGGAGTAGGAAGTATTTTCGATTACTCAATTGAAGGTAAAGAAGACGAAGAAACATTTGATGCTGTCTGTAAAGAAATTAAAGATATTGTACGATTTTCTGTAGGAAATCCTGCGATTCCTTTTATTGTTTTTAAGCCTACTGCGTTTGGTAGAATTGATTTGTATGAAGCCGTTGGAAAGAATGCAGAGCTCACATCAAGCCAAAAAGAAGAGTGGGAAAGGGTGGTGAAAAGATTCGATGAAGTGTGTAAACTTTGCCATGAACACGACAAAAAAGTAATGGTAGATGCTGAGGAAACCTGGATGCAGGATGCAGCTGATCACTTATGTGAAGAGATGATGGAGAAATATAATCAGGAAAAACCAATCGTTTGGAATACCATCCAAATGTATAGAACCGGTAGATTGGAATACATGGAAGAGAATCTTCAAAGAGCCAGAGAAAAGAATTATTTCATTGGCTATAAGATCGTTCGCGGTGCTTACATGGAGAAAGAAAGAGCAAGAGCAGCAGAGAAAGGTTATGCTGATCCTATTCAGCCCAACAAAGATGCTTCAGACAAAAATTACAACTCAGGTATTGATTTTGTAATGAATCATTTAGATAAAGTTTCAGCGTTTTTTGGAACTCATAATGAGATCTCTTCTGAGCTGATTATGGATAAAATGAAAGCCAAATCTCTTGACAATAACAATCCACACATTTACTTCGGACAATTGTATGGGATGAGTGATAATATCACGTTTTACTTGTCTGATAAAGGATATAATGCAGCAAAATATCTCCCTTACGGACCTGTAAAAGATGTCGTTCCTTATCTTACGAGAAGAGCTAGAGAAAACACTTCTGTAGCAGGGCAAACAGGAAGAGAGCTAGGTCTTATTCAGAAAGAACTAAATCGAAGAAAGAGCAAATAAGTTTATACTTTATATACAAAATACCTTCCAATAGCTGGGAGGTATTTTTTTTGTTTTTATATTGTAAATAGATAGCTAATTTAAGAATATGATAATATAGATTCAATAAAATTAAATTTATATTGTGAATTAATTATTCTTTTTGTAACTTAGTTGTATAACCTTGAAAAAGCAATGAAATGAGTAGATCATTTTAATCGTAATAGCTGAAAAATATAAAGCAATAGCTTTAGTTTTCTTCTTCAAATATTTTTTAGCCTGATCATTTTCTTTGATCAGGTTTTTTAGGGCTTAAAATTCTCAAATTTTATGTTTTAATATGCCAAAGTGATGATTACGATGTAACGATCTGTATTCAGTTAATTGCCAGTGGTTTCATTGTTGGAATTTTCTAATCGCTGAGAATCGGATATTTTTCTCAAAGTTATACATAGATACTATAAAAAGGTTTCTGAGAGCCCAATTTTGAGGCTTCAATTTCTGTATTATTGGGTAATACAATCTCCATTTTTGTTCATCTTTATAAAAAGATTCGGAAGGCAAAATTTGATTTTAACTTCGATTTTCCGAATATTTTTTAGCTGGATTTTTATCCTTTGATTAGGTTTTTTGGATACTATAAAGGCTTCTCAATAGCAGTTTTTGAGCTTCAAATTCGCTGAAATTTTCCTTTTTATATCATCTTAAAAGAATTTAGAGGCGAAAAATTGGGTTTTAATTTCTCTTTTTCAAATGTTTTTTAGTCGAATTTTTATCTTTTGATTAGGTTTTTAGATACTATAAAAGGTTACTGAGAACTCTTTTTTGAGACTTCAAATTTTGTATCATTGGTACTAAAATCTCCATCTTTATTTCATTATTGTAGAAGAATTCGGAAGGCAAAATTCGATTTTGATTTCTCTTTTTTGAGTATTTTTTAGCTGGATTTTTATTCTTTGATTGGGTTTTTAGGACGCTATAAAAGGTTCTTGAGGGTTCTTTTTTGATGCTTTAATTTCTAAATTATTAGTACTAAAATCATCATTTTATCCATCAAAGTAAAAGGTTCGGAAGAGAAAAATTAGGTTTTAATTTCTCATTTCCAAATATTATTAGCATGGTTATTTTCTTAGATTTGGTCTTTTAGGGCTCAAAACTTTCAAATTTTCCATTTTCGTAGAACAAGACAATTCGTTTTATCTTATTGCTCTGATTTCCAATGGCTTCACTAATGATTTGATCTTTTGATTTCTCTAATCGCGGAGAATCGGATATTTTTTCCTGAGCAGTACTTTGGGGCGCTATAAATGATTCTCGTGGGCTCTCTTTTGGGTCATCAATTTCCGTTTCGTTGGCTCCAAAATCTTCATCTTTATTCATCATTGTAAAAAGATCCGGAAGGGAAGTAGGCTTCGATTTTTCTTCTTCAAAGAGGTCTTCTTTTTCCAAAACTTCATTTGTTTCGGGTAGATCTGATTTCAACATTTCGCCTTCCCCAGTGACCAACCAGTCCCATAATATTTCCGGAAAACTCGATTTTATTTTGATGATGAATTCTAATGAAGGCTTATTTCTTCCCGAAGTAATATGCGAAATAGAAGAACGCTGAACATCTATCTCATCTGCAAATTCGGAAGGAGTAAGATTAGAATACTCTATAACTTTTGAAATTCTTTCGTTTAGACTCATATAATAAGCTTTCAATTGTTTTACAAATGTAAATAATTAAATTTACAAATGCAAACCTTGATAATGCAGAAATGTAAACTAGCAATCGATACAAATGTAAACAGTTCAAGTAATTAATAAACAACTAGTTATAATAATGTAAATTCTATTTTCTAGATTTGTAAAAATATTTTCCACGGGCAATTTCTCATTTTTTGACAGATATTCACAAAAAAGTCAATAACTTATTAGTAAGTTCAGCGCTAATTATTTCGGTTAATTGACTAATAAAGCTATTTTTGTTAAGTTTCATTTGTAAATAGTAGAATCTGGCTATAAGTCTTGGTAAGTAGGTGTAAATAAGCATTAATAGGAAGTTTACTATTGTAATATGTACTTTAAATACTGATTAAATAGCGGTTTTTAGCTGTATTAAGTTAGCTTTTATGAGTGGATACTATTGGACTTAAATTAGAATTACATTTCTAAATTCAATTATAAATTGAGGGAAGAAAATAATCAGTAAACTTCAAAATTTGGCTAATTTACATTTGTATATAATGATTTTATGAGTATTTATCCACACTGTAGATGTTTAATTATATTATGCTCAAATACGGATAAATAGGCAATTAGTCACTTCAAGTAAACTTCAAATTACTGTTTAATTAAACACTGTAACTAGTTGCCTTGTAGTTGATTACACATTATTGATTGAATTATATGTAATCCACAATTTTATCCACCGACATTTTGGCAATAAGCGTTGTTTATTTTATTTACAAATGTTAATTTTATTTTTTGACCGAAATTGGTTAAATTTGACTCTTGTAAATTATTGCACAATGAATTTTGAACACATCTATTTAGAAAACCCTAATTTTCCTAATCGCTATATTTCCCCTGAAAAATTATTTTCTTACCTACAGACCAATCTCGCCGATTATATTCAGGAGATCGGAAAATCGTATTTAAAGAAACCTATTTACATGCTAAGCCTCGGAACAGGAAATATTAATATTCTTGCTTGGTCGCAGATGCACGGAAATGAATCGAATGCTACTCATGCCCTGTTGGATTTATTAACAACTTTAGAAAAAGCACCTGAATTAAAAGATGAACTTTTTAGTAAGATCAAACTCGATTTTATTTTTATGTTAAATCCGGACGGTTCTGAAAGATGGACAAGATTGAATGCTTCGGATATTGATCTTAATAGAGATTTTCATAACGAGGCGAGTAAAGAGATTAAGTTTCTTAAAAATGCAGTGGCTTCAAAGAAATATGATTACGCTTTGAATTTGCATGAGCAAAGAACAATCTTTACAACGGATGGAGTTCATCCCGCTACACTTTCATTTTTGGCACCTTCTGAAAATGTAGAACGAACAGTAACGGAGAACAGAAAAAAATGCATGGCGGTAATTGCTGAAGTTTATAATAATCTGAAAGAATTAATCCCAAATCAAATTGGAAGATATTCTGATGAATTTTATCCAACTTCCACGGGCGATAATTTTATCAAAGCCGGAATGCCTACGATTTTATTTGAAGGCGGACATTTCGCAGATGACTACACGAGAAAAGGAACAAGAAAATATTATACGATTGCATTGTACTATGCACTAAAAGCAATTAGTGAATTAAATGCTGATACGACAGGTTGGGAAACGTATTTAGAGATTCCCGAAAACCAGGAAACACATTACGACATTATTTACAGAAATGTAAAACTAAATACAGATCATGAATGTATTTTAGATGTGGCGGTTCAGTATCGAGAAATCATAGAGGAAGGGAACGACGAAATATCTTTTGTTCCTTTTGTGATGGAAGTGGGAGATGTGAAGAAAAAGAAAGGTTGGCTCGAAATCGACTGTACAGGAAAGAAATTTATTTCTGCTACTAAATATCCAAAATTGGATGCAGTAGTTGAATTTAAAATAGAATACTAAAAAAAGCGGAACAAGAAATTGTTCCGCTTTTGTTTTTATATATAGTTTCGTTCAGAATGACAAAGGTGATTAGTTCACAACTTTAATTCCGTTAGCTACAAATCTGATCTCTTCTTTTGGAGTAGTGATGGCGTCAATTTCAGCTTGAGGTTTTTTAGCATCTTCTGCATAATGTTTCTGCTCGTCAATAGAAGTTACTTTTCTTTCAGCGCTTCCGTCCAATACAACCGTTTTACCTTTTAAAGCAGTTGGGACAAAAAAAGCATAATCTTTCATTTTTACGAAGAACTGAGAATTATCTTCAGTCTGGATTGTTAACCAACATCCTTTCTTATCGCAAACATCAACTACCTTTCCTTTTATCGCTACATTTTCTACTTTTTTATTCTCTTTTTTAAGTTTCTTGCTTAGTTTGTCAACGGAGATTGCCTTAGATTCAACCCCAGAAGCTAATGTGCTCCCGTAAGTATCTCCTACGATTGCATTTCCTGCAGGAGGACCCATTTTCTTTCCTTCTTGTGCAAAAGCCAGCGTTGATACACTTACCGCAACTGCAAATACTATAGCTTTGAATTTCATTTTTAATAATTTTTCCAAAAATACTAATAAAATTATGAATCATAAATCGTTAATAAATTGATAAAAAACAGGTTTCTATCGAAATTTGAATCAAAATCCGAAACGAACCACATATTTATTTATATTTGACGCCTATACTTGACTATGCAAAAAAAATTAAAACTTTGGGATGCCATCATGCTGGTAATGGGTTCCATGATCGGAAGTGGGATCTTCATTGTAAGTGCAGACATGATGCGGAACCTCGGATCAGGATATTGGATGATTGTAGTCTGGGTAATCACAGGAATCATGACAGTGGCTGCAGCCATAAGCTATGGAGAGCTTTCGGCATTGTATCCAAAGGCGGGAGGTCAATATACATACCTTAAAGAGATCTTTGGCAAGAGGATGGGGTTTCTGTATGGTTGGGGATTATTTACGGTAATTCAGACGGGTACAATCGCTGCAGTGGCCATGGCATTCGGTAAGTTCACTGCGTATTTGGTTCCTTCACTTAATGATGCCGCTCCAATCTTCCAAAGTGGAGAATTTAAAATCACCTGGATTCAGATATTGGCCATCGCCATTATTGTTTTACTTACGTACATCAACACAAGAGGTGTCGAAAGTGGAAAGATTTTGCAGAATATTTTTACAGGATCGAAGATCATTGCATTGTTGGGTTTAATAGCGGCCGGATTTATTTTGGTTGATTTTTCTCATTTAGCAGAGAACTTCAATTTCGGATATGATTCTTTTAATAATCTTAAAAAAGATATTAATGGTAATTTTCTTAAAGAAGGTTGGGTGCCGATTGGCGGAATGACTTTGTTGGGTGGAATTGCAGCAGCCATGGTAGGTTCTGTTTTCAGTTCGGTAGCTTGGGAAAGTGTGACTTTCGTTTCAGGGGAGATAGAAAATCCTAAAAAGAATGTTGTAAAGTCTATGATCTACGGAACTTCTGCCGTAATGATTTTATATATCGCCGTAAATTATGTTTATCTGAATGCTCTAGACAGAGATGCTATTGCTTTTGCGGGAAATGATAGAGTAGCGGTTGCCGCTTCGCACAATATTTTTGGAAGTGCAGGAACCGTAATTATTGCTATTTTGGTAATGGTTTCTACATTTGGATGTAACAACGGACTCATCTTAGCAGGCGCAAGAGTTTTTCAGACGATGGCAAAAGACGGAATGTTTTTTAAGCAAGCCGAAAAAAACAATAAAAATGAAGTTCCTGCCAACGCATTATGGATGCAGGGAGTTTGGGCTTCGCTTTTATGTTTGAGCGGACAGTACGGAAATCTTTTAGATATGATTTCTTTTGTAATTGTTTTGTTCTACATGATTACCGTTTTCGGAGTTATTTATTTAAGATTCAAACAACCGGATTTGGAAAGACCTTATAAAACTTGGTTGTATCCTGTGACTCCAATTATCTATTTGTTGATAGGATCAGGTTTCTGTATTTTACTTTTAATTTACAAGCAACAATATACTTGGCCCGGATTTGTAATGGTTCTCCTCGGACTTCCGGTCTATTATTTTATCAATCGAAATAATAAAGTACAAGAATAAATTTCAAAAGCTGTTTGACTAAGTCGGGCAGCTTTTTTTATGACTATCCCAATTATGCATATTTTTAGTAGCTTCATCCCGCTTTCCATTATATCTTTTTTGCCAGCGCATTTGCCATTATAAACAGATAGATTGATTAACAAAGAATTTGCAACATAGTATCAATACGTACTATAAATTTATATCACTCTAAAACCTAACTAATCAATTTACAAGAAAAAAATACGATACGTTTTGTCGCCCCACAGATATAGATTTGTAATAAGAAAGATATTAATTCAAAATATAGGGAAAATACCTATACCCTGAATCAATGATTTTTTCTAAATTGGCACCTAAAAATTTACTTCTTTAATTTAAGCATAACAATATGAAAAACAATTATTAAAAAATGAAAACACATTTTCAGAAAAAATTATTTAATTTACTAAATCAAAAAACACCTATGAGAAAAAAAATTATTTTAAGGCTATTTCTAATAATAGCATTCGCAACTTCAATGTACTCCTGTATTCACGACGATGTATATTCAGCATCTGAGCCGTCGAATAATGAATACCAATCTAAAAGTCCTTGGAAAGAAGATGAAAAATACATCAAAAATGTAAAAGCTGTTTTTGATGAATATGGAAACAAAGATTATTTTACAACAAACTTTGGAAGTATTTATTGGGATTACGCTGTAACTATGGGAACTAATGAAAGTTTCCTTGAAGCACCTGTAATAAAAAACAACAAAGTGAGTTTTGTACTTTTAGTCTACAAAGATGGAGACAGAGTGTTTTTTAAGAGAAAAGAAGATGAAGAATCTAAAAAATTCTTTAATGCCTTAGTTTTTAATGACAGAACAAAACTTAAAGAAGCAAGATTAAACAATCCAACGAGTGGTGAAGCTAAAGCAGGTTGTGTTACCATTACAACAACTTGGACATGGACAAACGATGACGGGAGCGCTGGTCCAACCTATGTCTATACTGATATGCAATGCTTACCCTCTGGTCCAAAGCTACCTTGTCAAGCTGTTGATGTTGATGCTAACTGTGGGGGTTCTACAGGTGGTAGCGGTGGTAGCAGTGGGGGTTCTGGCGGCGGCGGCGGTAGCGGAAACGGTTATCCTTATCCCCAAGAACCTAAAAACCCTTGTGAGAGAACTCAAAATATGTTTTTGAAAGCAGGAGTACAACCAAAAATTGACGAGCTAAAGGCACAGTCTACTGTAGGCGGTGAAAAAGGGGTGAAATTTAAAGCTGATGGCACTCCTTCACCAACAATAAGCGGAGGAGCACATAGTGTTAATTTGGGAGATAAAGCAGGTTACCAAGGTGGATATCACAACCATACACCATCAGGAATACCAATGTTATCACCTCCAGATATAGACCAATTATTAGGTTTTGCAAGAGCACAGCCAACTTCTAATCCTGCAAATGTAAATAACGCTTATATGGGAATGGTGGCTCCGAATGGCATGCATTATGTTATTTGGTTTAACGGAACTTATCAGGATGCTTTGACGAATTTTTCACAACAACAAATAGATAGTTACAATGCTGATTATCAAATTTTAAAAAATGACTTAACTACTCCATTACTATATGGTAATACCTATATTAATAGTGATGGGTCAATAAATAATTTAGGTGTAGAGACACTTTTCTTTGAAACGTTAAAAAGTATGGGACTAGATGGAAAAGTAAATTTACAAAGAATCGAAAGTGATGGCACAGTTAAAATCATAGGTCTAAATAGTAGTAACCAACCAGTTTCAACAACCTGTTCATAAAAATTAAAATATTAGTATATGAAAACAATAAATTTTAAAACAATAATTCTTTTTAGCCTTTTTATAAGTTTTTTTTCTTGTAAAGCACAGACACTCCCTCTAAATACAGCCTTGAAGGACACTCCTGCAAATGCATATAAAAAAGATTTAAGCAATGAATTACCTCCATATGCTGGAGTTTACAAAGGCGTTTTTGATGGAAAAGAAATTACACTATATATTACAATAGTTGAAAATGTATTACAAAAAAGTTCACAGAAAAATTATTATTCAGATGTTTTAGATATTCAATATATTGTCAAAAATTCTTCAGGAACAACACTTCAAGACACAAAAAATAATAGTAATTCTCAAATTAAACTTTACAGTATTAAAACAAGACCTGATATAAATTCCATTATTTTCTTTTATAGTGGTACAAATTGTCGTGTAGGTTGGGGAGAAGTTGTTTTAAAGAAAATTAATTCTACACAAATTTCTTGGGAATATCGACCAAATGATATTATTCTTGATAGTAGTAAATGTCCTCAAGGAACAGATATTAATATTTATTTACCTGAAACAAAAGATTTGATCTTTACAAAACAATAATTTCAAGTTATCCTTAAATAAAAAAATGATTGGCTCTACCGTAATATCAATGTGGTAAAGCCAATCATTTTAATTTTAACCCTTAAAAACTAATATATTGACTCAGTTTGCCCTTTTTCACTTTCCATCACTCCTCATCCATACCCGCTATCAAATTTCTAAACTTAGCCACAAGTAAACCCTTTAACTCCAATTTTATGGTATTAAGTTGGTACCTCTCTCTTATCTTACTCTTGGGTGATAATAGCGAGTAGATGATTTACTATTTTTTATTTCCCACCAATAATGGTGACTTTTATCTAGCTCAAAATCTGTTTTTTCTTCCCTGCGGATTTTCTGAGTTGGGAGACTATCAATGATATTTACTTCATCAAAACTTTTTGTCTTTGCGAGGAGCATAGGGATGGAACAATCCCAACTTAAAATAAAATTAATATTCTTAAATCCTTAATGATTCAAATTAAAAAAAGAGAAGCCAATTTTCCACTTTTCCAACAATATTTTTATTTTCAAATAACTCATTATTTCATGAAAATGTTTAATTTGGTGTTTCGTTTCATGTAAACGTTATGATGAAATAAAAAATAAAGGATTTATGGACACACCAAATTACAGAATGCCTTTTGTTCCATCAACATTAATGACCGAAGGAGGAAGTATAGACACCTGCGGTATGGGGGAAAGTATTGCCCATAACATTATGCTGATGATAACTACCAAAAAAGGCGAAAACAGATATGATGAAAATTACGGAAACGATGTTTGGAATCTGGAATTCGATAATGGAGTTACAAGTGCCGTTTGGGAAAGCGTTTTTATTAAAAGTCTCAAAAGACAGATACAACAATATGAACCCCGAATTGTTCAGCCTCAGGTTGAAGCATACATACAATTTGTAGAACACAACTACGACACAAAAGAACATACCGAGATCAAGAAAAAAGTGAGAATCGCCATTAATGCAAAAATGGACGAAACGGGAGAACGTTTCAGCTTTTCCACAGAATTATTTTTGAGCCCCATGTCTGTCGATTAAAAATGTATTGTAATTAAAATTTATGAATTTAGACCAGAATATTTATTCCAAAGAATCTGTAAAAGCAAGAATGCTTCAGAACGCTACTAAGGTTTGGGGACTAAAAAGTCCACAGTCTTTGGATCCTTTTGTTAAATTACTGATCGACGCGTTCAGTACTGAAGTTTTCAAAGCCAACAACGAAATACAAACCGTTAATGCCCGTATTTTAGAAAAGCTGGCCAAGCTTCTTACTCCTTCCGTTTACACTCACCCAATTCCTGCACATGCTATTGCTTTTGCGGAACTTTCTGAATCTGCCGAATCTTCTGAGGTTTTGCTGGATCATACAGAGTTCTTTTTTAAGAAACAAATGGTCTCCACGGTAAAAGCAGAGTCAGATAAGCAGTTGAGTATAGCGTTTACCCCAATTGGGAATATTAAAATTAATAAAGCCCAGACTTCAATAATGATGGTTGGGAAAAGTTGCTATAGTATAGATGAACGATTAAACAAAATTCCAATTTGCAGAATTGATGCAAAAAATGAAGACTATAGAAAACTTACCATTGGAATTGATGTAAGCCAATACACCAACGAAAATTTTCCTAAATATATAAGTCTGTATTGTTCAAATCCTGCTTTCGAGCATTTGGATTTTGTGCATAAGCTTTTGCCATACGTTACGGTTACAAGCAACGGAAATCCTCTGTTTGTAAGAGAAGGACTTTCGTATGTTAAAAGCAGCGAAGCAGAAGGGTACGAACAGATGTTTCATGAACAGTCGATAAAAACAAAGACTATTGAAGACATCAAAAGTATTTATCATGATAAGTTCATTGAGATCACAGGCATTTCAACAAGCTTATTTTCCGGACCAGGAAAGCTACCTGAAAATCTGGATTTAGGAGAAAAGACTAATGAGGTCTTAAGATATATCGAAGGAAAACGTCACTTGTGGTTAACGTTTGAGTTTCCTCCACAATTTTCTTCTGAAATATTAGATAATTTTTCATTTGTTTTAAATGCTTTCCCGATTTACAACAGAGGTTGGAAGAAAACAGAATATAGTCTGGATATCATGGGGAACAATATTCCTTTAGTAACAGATGAAGGTGAACACTTTTTATATGTAGATGAGGTTCAGGATGGAGAAGGAAGAAAATACACCGAAATTCCTTTTACTCCTGCAGAGGATTTGAAGAAAGGTTTGTATACCGTAAGAAAAGGCGGAATGGAACGCTTTACCAACAGAAATGCGGTTGATATGATTGCCAATGTGTTGGAACTGACAAGGGATGAGGTTGCAGCATTTTCTCTTTTAAATAGAGATAATGTGAAAAATGTTCTAAATGAAATGTCAGATAAAATGAAATCGATGGTTCAGAAAGTGAATAATGCTAAAAGGAGCACCAAGCAAGAACTGAACTACGTGATCATGGAACCTGTAGAAAAAATAGACAGCACTTATGCTTCATTTTGGGTAACCCACTGTAAGTTGGCCAATCATATGCGTCCCGGAACTGAATTATCCAATCAGTTAAAATCACAGTCTATTATCCTTCTCACCGAAAGTATTGGCGGATCTGAAGAACAAAAAGGAACTGAGAGTATTCAGGCGTATACCTATGCTTTAACAACACGGGATAAAATTATCTCTTTGGAAGATGTTAAGAATTATTGTCGAATGATTCTAAAAGATGAATTAAAAGAAGTAAGGGTAAAAAGAGGAACCATGATTAGCAACAAACCTAAAGAAGGTTTTGTAAGAACTGTTGAGGTTGAAATTATTCCACAAAACTATTCTTTCTACGGAAGAGCATATTGGGAGAATATGGCTAATATTTTAAAAAATCAAATTATTTCCAAAGCCATTGATGGTATTGAATATGTGGTAAAGGTTACCAATGAAGATATAGACTCTTAATAAATTTGTAAAATAATATATAATAAAAGACTGATAAAACATTTCAGTCTTTTGTTATTTTAAATACGAAATACTACAAAAACAAAGATAGTTTGTATTGTTTTTCTATGCTAAAAACTATTGTACATTTGTTACCAAGCTCGCTTCTTTTTATTTCTTAAAAACATTCACTTAAAAAAAGTAACAAAAACAAAATTTTCATGCTTTTGTAGTTAAGTAATCTAACACTTTTTAACACAAAAAATTCCATAAAATTCCGTAATTTTGCACAGCGTGATTTTCAGGTAAGATCACATCAAATTATGAGTAAATCAAAAGAATATATAGAAGTTTACGGTGCAAGAGAGCATAATCTTAAAAACATTAATGTCAAAATTCCTCGTAATGAATTGGTCGTAATTACCGGACTTTCCGGAAGCGGGAAATCTTCATTGGCTTTTGATACGATTTTTGCAGAAGGTCAGCGTCGTTATATTGAAACATTTTCAGCATACGCCCGTCAGTTTTTAGGAGGTTTAGAACGTCCTGATGTAGATAAAATTGAAGGACTTTCACCCGTAATTGCCATTGAGCAGAAAACAACCAACAAAAATCCGCGTTCAACTGTAGGAACCGTTACAGAATTGTACGATTACCTGCGTCTTTTGTATGCGAGAGTTTCGGATGCTTATTCATTATCCACAGGAAAAAGATTGGTAAGCTATACGGAAGATAAAATTCTAGATACCATCAAAGAAAATTATAAGGGAGAAAAACTGATGTTGATGGCACCTGTCATACGTTCCAGAAAAGGTCACTATCACGAGCTATTTGTTCAGATGGCGAAAAAAGGATATGGACAAGCAAGAATTGATGGTGAATTAACAGATATTGAATACGATCTAAAACTGGATCGATACAAAACCCACGATATCGATATTGTAATCGACCGTTGGATCATCGGAGAAACTGCTTCTGAAACCAGAATGGAAAAATCGCTAAGAACAGCGATGGACATGGGAGAAGGATTGATCGGAATCCAGAAACTGGGAAGCAAAGAGATAGAATATTTCTCAAAAAATTTAATGGATGCCGAAACGGGACATTCATTAGCATTGCCTGAGCCCAATACTTTTTCATTCAATTCTCCGAAAGGAAGCTGTCCGGATTGTAAAGGATTAGGGACGATTAAAAAAATCAACACTGATTATTTTGTAGAAAATCTTAAATTATCAATCAACCAAGGTGCATTGTTACCTTTGGAAGATATCAAGTCTAATAAATGGATCTTATCTCAGATTAAAAGTATTCTTGAAATTTTCGGTCTTGGTTTAACAACGCCATTTAAAGATATTCCGGAAGAAGCATTAGACTATATATATAATGGTTGCAATAAGGAATTCAACAAAGATCTTAAATACGCAGGAATTGCCAAGAAGATAAAAATTAGTTTTGATGGTTTAATTCATTTCATGGAAGAAATGATTGATGAAAGAGAATCTTACGAAGCAATTTTATTGGAAAGACATTTCACAACTGAAGAAACTTGTCCGTCTTGTGGTGGAGCTCGCCTTCAGCCGGGAAGTTTAAGTTTTAAGATTGATGGAAAAAATATTGCTGAGGTTAACGGATTAAGTCTTGCCGACCTGAAAGATTGGTTAGCGGATATTAAAGATAAATTTTCAGAGAAAAATAAAATCATCGCTCACGAGATCTTAAAAGAAATTGAAACTCGACTTCAGTTCTTATTAGATGTTGGCTTGGATTATTTAAGTTTGAGCAGAAGCTCAAAAACGCTTTCTGGAGGAGAGTCTCAAAGAATTCGTCTGGCAACTCAAATTGGTTCTCAATTAGTGAATGTCTTATATATTTTAGATGAACCAAGTATCGGTTTGCACCAAAGAGATAATGAAAGACTAATTAATTCATTAAAAAACCTTCGTGACATCGGAAACTCTGTTTTGGTGGTAGAGCACGACAAAGATATGATTCTTGAAGCCGATGAGGTTCTAGACATTGGTCCAAGAGCTGGAAAATTTGGTGGCGAGATTCTTTGGCAGGGGAAACCGGAAGACTTATTGAAAGCCGATACCATAACGGCTGATTATATTACAGGAAAAAGAAAAATTGCCGTTCCTACCGAAAGAAGAGAAGGGAACGGGAAAAATATAGTGCTAAAAGGAGCAACAGGAAATAACCTTAAAAATGTTAATCTTGATATTCCGTTAGGAAAATTAGTGGTGGTGACAGGAATTTCAGGAAGTGGAAAATCTTCTTTGATCAACGGAACTTTATATCCGATCCTTAACAAACATTTTTACAGAGCTGTTCAGGAACCTTTACCTTACAAAAAAATTGAAGGTCTTGAAAACATCGATAAAATTGTAGATGTAGACCAAACCCCTATTGGAAGAACGCCTCGTTCAAATCCTGCAACCTATACAGGAATGTTTACAGACATCAGAAACCTTTTTGCAGAATTGCCGGAAAGTAAAATCCGTGGTTATAAGCCGGGAAGGTTTTCTTTCAACGTAAAAGGAGGAAGATGCGAAACTTGCCAGGGTGGAGGATTGAAAGTCATTGAAATGAATTTCTTGCCTGATGTATATGTTCATTGTGAAACTTGCAACGGAAAACGATTCAACAGAGAAACATTGGAAGTTCGTTATAAAGGAAAATCTATTTCTGATGTATTGGACATGACGATTGATGAAGCTGTAGATTTCTTCCAGCCGATTCCTAAGATTTTTGCGAAAGTAAAAACGTTACAGGATGTTGGATTGGGATATATCACATTAGGACAACAATCGACCACACTTTCAGGAGGAGAAGCTCAACGTATCAAGTTAGCAACAGAATTAGCAAAAAGACAAACCGGAAATACGTTATACATTCTTGATGAACCTACAACCGGACTTCACTTTGAAGACGTGAAGATTCTAATGGAAGCGATCAATCAATTGGTAGAACTAGGAAACTCATTCATTATTATTGAACATAATATGGATGTGATAAAATTAGCAGATCATATTATTGACGTTGGTCCTGAAGGAGGAAAATACGGCGGAGAAATTGTCGCCAAAGGAACTCCCGAAGAAATTGTAAAATCTAAGAAGAGCTTGACAGGGAAGTTTTTGAAGAGGGAATTGGAGTAAAATTATATAAATATATTACGGGAAACCACAATGAAAATTGTGGTTTTTTTATTTATTTTTGGGGAAAACTGATAAACATGAGCTTTAAACTTTTAGCGATTAGACCTTTGAAAGATTGTCATGAAGATTTTCTTAAAAATTTAGAAGAAGGGAGGATATACAAATTATATGAGGAATATGAATTTTATAATGAATCAAAAAGAATTGATAATTATAATTTTATTATTGATAGAGAAAACATATTAGATGTAAATAAAATTAATTTTACACCAATACTACCAAAAAATCTTTATGGAGAAAAAATAAATATTTCAGCAGTAGTAGGTAAAAATGGAAGTGGAAAAAGTAGTTTAATAGAATTAATATACATAGCTTTTTATAACTTATCAATAAAAGGTGAGCTAATTAAGCATCTACCTGTAAATTATGAAAAGAATTTATTACATAAAAAACAGATTAAAAATCTTAATATCATAATTGAATCTTTAACCGAAGATTTAAAGAAAGGTTTAATTTCAGACGATGAATTGAGGGATAAAGAAAGATTTTTAGATTATTATTCTAATTTAAAGACTGAACAAAAGAAACAAATTAGAGAGGATGAAATAAAAAGAGATATAATTGAAAGAATAAATCTAGAGCTATTTATACACAAATCTGAAAAAGTTGAAGATCAAGTAAAAGAAACATTACTTATTTTGAAGTTTGAGCAAGATAAAATAATCGTTCAAGAAGAAGAATTAAATAAAAAATTTACTAATGTTCCGGTTGAGGTTAATTATGCTTATAATATGAGTGAATTATTTTACAATATTATAATTAATTATTCTTTTTACGGTTTGAACTCTACAGAAGTTGGTGATTGGATTCAAAATATTTTTCATAAAAATGATGGCTATCAAACACCTATTGTACTTAATCCAATGAAAACTGATGGAATTATTGATATAAATAGAGAGACGTCCTTGACCAAGCAAAGATTTTTGTATAACCTTATATCTAATAATACTTTGTTACAAGTAACTCAACATAATAAAATTGATGTCATTTCTTTAAAACTTAAAAATATTGAGCTTAAAGATTTCTTTATTTGGAATGTAGGAGAAAGTGATAATACAAATCCATTCAATGTGTTTGAAACTATTATATTAAGGTCTTTTTATGATTATGAAAGAATTACAATAAGTGATAATAAAATAAATAGAATTTTAATAATATATATTTTAGATAAAATAATTAAAATTAAAGATACTTATGAAATTTATGATGGGTATGAATTAGAATATATTAAAGGCTTTAATGCTTACAAGTTTACGAAAGATTATGATGATTTTTTAGAGACATTAAATAATGATAATAGCCACATTACATTTAAATTAAAACAAGCATTAAATTTTTTGTTTTTCAATAATCTAGATGAATTAGATCAAAATATAATATATGATAATTTTCTTACAAAATTAGAAGATAAGTATGTTGTAGATGAATATACATTAAATGAATTTACATTTAATGACTTGAATTACTACGAAGATTTAAAAAGTTTAGATAAATATTTTAAAAATGAGAAGGCTAATAACCTTATAATGCATTTGCCTCCGTCAATATTTAACATTGATTATAAATTTGAGAATGGAAGTTTATTTTCAAGACTTAGTTCTGGGGAAAAGCAAAATGTATATAGTATCAATTCTATTTTGTATCATCTTATTAACTTAAACTCCGCATATGATAATAATACAATTAATAAATATTCTTATTATAACATTATATTAGATGAAATAGAATTATATTCTCATCCTGAAATGCAGAGAAAATTTATTTATCAATTATTAGATGGAATTAATAAGTTAGTAATAGACAATATTAAAGGAATTAATATTGTATTTATAACACATTCTCCTTTTATTTTATCTGATATTCCTAAACAAAATGTGTTGTTTCTGGAGGTAAGTAAAAAAATCGATGAAAATAATAGTCCAATATTAGATAAAAGCGGTACAGAACAATTTTTTTCTGTGTCTAAAGAATATGAGGGCGATAATACTTTTGGAGAAAATATACATCAAATGCTTACAGATGGCTTCTTTATTACAAGTACCAAAGGAGAGTTTGCAATAAGTAAGATAAATGATTTTTTAGATTTTTATGAAAAATGCAGTTCAATAAACAAAGATTCAAAAGATTATGAAATCTATAAACAAAAATATAGTTCTAAAAATTTTCCTTTATTAATTTCATTAATAGGAGAAGAATATATTAGAAGAATTTTAGAAAATCATCTTGAAATTTTAGAAAAGCTCTTTGAAACTGACTCTTATAAAGAAAAACGCATTTCAGATCTTAAGGCTGAAATTGAAAAATTAGAAAACAGATAATATGAGGAAGTTATTTAATAGTATTTCGCATGATGTATTAATAAAAGATTTTTATAATAAAATCGTTGATAAAAGAGATAGAAGATTTTTATTATATGCAGGTTTAGAGTTTAATGATGAAGTTTTAGCCATACTTCCAGGAGTTTCAATTGAAGAAGTTTTATTATCCAACTTTGAAAAGCTGCTCGAAATTAATGAGAAAATTGAAAATGATTATATACAAGTTATAATTAAAGAAAAAGTAAAAGCCTTATATCAAACAGAAGAAACCTATATTGATAGTTATTTTGATAATAGGATTAATAATAAAATTATAATTAGTAAGACTACTGATGAAAAACTAAAAAAACTAATTAATTCTGAAATAAATAAAGAATTATGTGGAGTATTTAAAAATATGGGAACAATTTTATATGAAAATAATACAATTCATTCCGTAATTTCAAAATTTTTCATTGAGAAATCAAATGAGTTAAAAATAAAATCATGTTATTATTGCAATATTGATTTTATAAATGTTTATAAAGAAGCAGGAAGTAAAAAATATCACTTCACATTAGATCATGTACTGCCTAAAAGTAAATATCCATATTTCTCAATTTCATTATTCAATTTAGTTCCCTCTTGTTATACATGTAATTCAAAATTAAAATTAGCAAATGAATTTTCGATTAACAATGATTTAGCTAAAATATGTCCCAGTTCTAAAGGATTTAATTTTGATGAAAATACAATGTTTACATTAGAGTTTAATGTAAAGGATCCTGATTTTAAAAATAAAATTGAAAAAGTACATCAAATTGAAGATGTAATTATTGATTTAAAGAATAAATATTCGAATAATGGGGTGAAAGAATTTATTGATACTTTTGATCTTCAAGGTAGGTATGAATACCATAAGAATATTTGTTTTGATTTAATTGATAAAAGAAAGAAATATCCTGATAAAGAAATATCCAATATTGCTAAACTAATTAAAAGGGATATTCTTACAGTTAAAAAAGATATTTTTAGCGCAGAAATTTTCGAATCCACAAATGCACCTTTCGAAAAATATAAACAAGATATAGCTGAACAATTAGGTATAATTTAACTCCCAATATTAAATTTTCAATTATTTTAAAATATTAACTATTTGAAATTCAATAATTTAATTTTAATATTAACTCAATGTTAACGATATGTGAATTTAATGTAAACTATTTTTAATATCTTTGGTAAGAGATACAAAATAATTCAATTATAATATTTAAAACCAAAGAGTTATGAAAAATAAAATTCAAGTATTTGTTGCTGCAGTTTTTGTTTTAGTTGCTGTTATGAATTCAGTTAAAGCTCAAACCATTTCAAATAATACGATTCAGGAAATCCAATTAACGAAAAGCGATACTTTTAATGATATAAGAAGTCGATTGATGGAGAACTTCGACCTTACTAACGTTGATTATAAACAGGGTGTGGTAAATTCAGTCGTCAAATTTGATATTGCCAAAAACGGAAAAATAGTAAATGTCCATTCTAACGGGGAATGCAAAAGTGTAAGTAAGGAAATCGAAACCGTATTAAGCGAACTCGACTATAAAGTAGATCGCAAAAAATTAAATGAAAATATGGTTGCCTATACGTATGTAATGCCTGTAACCGTGGAAATCAACAATAAATAAGAGAGATATAAAATTTTTATATAAACCATACAGTTTGTTACTGTGTGGTTTATTTTTTTAGTGCAAATCCTGAAAGTTTTAAATATGAAACTGTAATAAAAAATATTTTTTTCATTTTAACTTTAATCCACAAAATTAAAATGATATGAAAAATTTAAAGAAACTTAACAAAGCTGAGCTAAAATCAGTGTATGGAGGGCAACCGAAAAAATACTGTGTCTATTGTGAAAGATTAAATCAGACAGTATGCAGCGAAGTTCCCATCGCTCAATGCCCTTAAAAAACAAAAGCTGCTTACCCCAAGCAGCTTTTTTATTATCGTAAAATGGATTTCATTATTTAGCACCAGAGATAAAATTCTGTAGACTTGATTTTAAATCTTTTTCTCCTGCTAGCTTTTCAGAAAATGTAATGTTATCAATTCTCCATCCTGCATGATAAGGATTAACGAGATGTATTTTGTCGGTCCAGGTAATTTTTGGAGAAACCTGTGAGTTTTCAAAATAAATGATAACATCAGCGGCAGCACCTAAAGGCTGCGTGCTTTCCTTTACATCAATTGATTTTATAGTGTAACTTGTGTATCCTTCGTATAAACTTGTAAAAACTGATCCTTCCATTAATAAAGGTTTATCTGTAGGGTGATCGCTATTTTTTACTTTTTCAATATCTGCTTTTGAGGCATCTATTGCTTCCTGAAAAGCTTCTTCTAATTCATGTGAGAATAAAAATTTTGGAATTGACTGATTATAAATGGCGTCACTGGACTTCCCATATGTCTTGTATAATGTATTTATTTTTTGAGTGATTTCCACATCAGCTTTAGCTATTTTTGGATGTTCCTCATTTCTCTTACAATGGGTAAAAAGGAGAAAAATACTTAAGTAAAGAAATGATTGCTTCATAATTTATGTTTTTAATTTTTCAAAAGGAAATTCTCAAAACGTATGCCAATAAAAATTTCTTATCTCTTAATGGTATCATATCTCTTTTTAAGGTTTAGGAAAAATCTTTCATACGTAACAAAAGATATCCAAGATATAAAAATAGTTGCAGAAAGTATAGCAGAATATAATACTAAATTATAAATAGCGATATTATCCATTTTTGGAATATATCTTACCAATACAATAACAATGATCCAGTGATAAAGATATATTCCGTAAGAAATTTTCCCTAAAAATCTAGTAATGGAATTGTCAATATGAATGTTAGGATGCTGAACGATATTATAAATTGAAAAAGCAAACAACACAGCATAGATCTCATCATTTAAATGATCTGTTCTAAACTGAAAAAACCATAAGACAAAAGGGAGAATTGTTAAAACTAAGGTCAATAGATTGTATTTAAAAAGAATCTTATTAATATATTCCTTGTTCCTGAAAAACAAGAATCCTATGAAAGTTCCAATTCCTAAACAATTGAATTTTGTTCCATAGAAAAACCTACTTATTATATTGTAAAAGTCTTCACTTTTATAAAACATAAAATTAATAAATTTCAAACCAAAAGGTAGGAGTGTGAAGAATGAAATAAGTCCAACGATATAATATAAAGCTTTTTTTCTTTTTGTGTCGCGTCCTAAAATAGGTTTACAGAAAATATACTTATTATGGAAAAACGAGATAGGAATAGAGAAAAGCGTACACAACGAGATTATACAATGT
>NZ_FRAV01000055.1 GCF_900142445.1 Chryseobacterium polytrichastri
TTCTTCTTTTGGAATATAGCCTAAAACTTCTTCTAATTTCATAAATCTGTTTTAGACTCAAATATAATAATTTTGAGGTTTCGAACACTTATGGCATTCTGCTCGTATCCTACTGGAAAGTTATAAAAAAGCCTTGCATTTTGCGAGGCTTTTATGTTTTATAGTGCTGCAATATTTTAAATTTAATAACCTGAATAAAAACTTTTTACTACAGAAAGCAAATGGTTTTACTTTCAGTATTTAGTTTTATAGCTTATCTCTTCATAAAATACCCAAAATAAGAACAGCTTCCCATAAGACCTTTTGCAGTTTCGGTATCGGCATATTGATTTTTAATCATGGCAAAATAGGTTCTGAATTTCTGATTTTTAATCTCGTCTAGTTGTTTAAGGTGAGCGTCACTTTTCTCAGAATATTTAGGATCAGAATAATCAATGGTAGCTTGGTTTTTGGCTTCGTATTGATAATACTTACCTTGTTCTGCGCTCGCCATTTGGAAAAGGATTCTGGCTTTCTGTTCTTTATTGGTGGCAATATCTAATGCTTTTTTATAATAATTAATAGCCAGATCAAAGTTGTCGGGTTCTATGTAAGAGGAGTCAAGGAAGTTTTTGTAATAATATTGGTAAGGTGTTTTCTTATTGGTATTCCAGAAATCATATTTTCCACCATTGCTGTTATCAATATCCATTACAAACAATTCTCTGTAATATCCTAAAATAGAAGTGTTGTATAATAAATTTCCAACAAGCTGATTGGCTTTTGCAGCCTTTTCATCTTTTCCGTTTCCTATGGTTTTAAGCTGAATTAATGCGTCTACTAACTCTAACTTATTCATGTCTTTTTTAATGAAAGGGAACGGTGTGTAATCTTCCATTTTCATGCTTGTAGCAGCATCACTTTGGAAACTTTCCCAAACATTATGTCCGAAAACAAGATTAGGGATATTATTAAATCCATTATATTCAGAAGGCTTATATTGATGAAGACTTGTTTTCTCAACATTGCTGCTCCAGTCATAATCTATTCTTGGAATTCCGGCGAAGCCTTGTGCTTTTTGGTAATAGGATTTCGCTTTTTCAAAATCAGCCATTCTCATGGCTCTGTCTCCATAAATTAAACTGAAAAAGGCATCAATATTTCCTACGCTATTAATGTTTTTGGCAATGATTTGTTGCTCAAATTGAGACTTGTTGGGCTTTCTGTAAAAATCTTCGACACTTTTTACCAATTGAGAGTTGGGGTTGTATTGAAGGTCAGAAAGTTTATTGCTCATTAAGAATGATTTTCCGTCTTCTCCCTGTAAGAAATAACGGTTAGCCAAAACATCTTTAAGGAAAGAAGCCGTTGATGGAACTGTTCCGTAATAGGAATCTTCTTCTGTTTGTACAGGATCTTTTTTAACCTCTTTTTCAATAAAATATTCAGAATAATCTTTCATTAAATGATTTTCATATTCCGCAGTTATTTTGGGTTGGGAAACGATATCATTCAGAACTTTCATTCTTTTTATTTGCTCAATATATTCCGGGTTATTGGTTTTAATATCTTCTAAAATTTCAGTACTTGCTTTGTAATCTTTTTTCAAAAACTTTAAGTAGGCATCGGCAATTTGCCAGTATTCATCTTTAGATTTCGTTTTAGTTTTTTCTGTGAATTTTTCCAGATCATCTAAGAAATCTTTAGTCTTATCATCATAATAGTAACTGGTATTTTTAGCGTAAAACGGAATCCTATTCGGGTTATCCAGCAATTCATCATCACTTTGATCTGCTTTTTTATTATCCGATACGGCGTCAGATTTTACTCCGAAAAGCTTTTTAAAGAACCTTACAATTTTTTGCCAAAACGAAAGTTCTTCTTTTTTTGAATCAGATTGTTCAGCCTTTTTATTCTCCGAAATATTTGTTTTGGAAGTAGCAGATTTAATGTCATCATGACCGTAATAATAAATCGGAAGATAATTTCGTTCCAGTTCATTAATGCTTCTTACGGCCATTACTTTTAAGATTTCGGAATCAGGATTGATATCGTACATTTTTTCCATAATAGGAATCGGATTGGTGAAATCTTCATAGCCTAAAAGGAAATACGCCATATTCTTTTCATCATTGGTTCCGGCTCTTTTCATGATGTTATTGAAAGAAGCGGTATCTGAAAGTTTCATCGATACAAATGCTGATTCTTTACGGCTTTTGCTGTTCATAAAAACCTGAAAGAAGTTCCAGTTAGCATCATTCTTCATTTCTAATCCTCTCTGTGCGCCTGCCAACTGATCAAGAGACATGAAATAAACTGAACCTTTTAATTTTACAGGTTCTACATAGGTTTTAAATGCCTGAAGCGCAACATCATAATTTCTTGTATAATGATTAAAACGAACCAACTGATAACCGTAACGTTGTTTAATCTCAGGATTTTTTGCCGCATTGTATAGCGATGTTAAAGCTGAAATTGTTTTGTCGTAATCTAAATTCGTTGCGTTCTTGCTGGTTTTGTCTTCGTTATTATAAAATGAGTTGGGGCTTTCAACATAATTGATGCTCATGTAAGGCTCCAAATATTTAGCCTCAATTAAATAATCAATTCCCTCATGATATTTTTGATAAGAGCCGGCGCCGAGTTTTGTGAGTAAAGTATTGGTTGAATTGCCTTTTTTCAATTCATTCAGATCATTCATGCTCATTTTATTGACCAGGAAATCCGTTTCGGAATAACTTAATTGATTATTAAAAAACTTTTTCCAGGATTCAATATTTTCATCAGGGATCTGAGACGGTTTGAAACCTGTGTAGAACCTCGTAGAATAACTATGAAGAAAAGGCAGGTATGATTTATCTTTTATAATACTTTGAGTAAAAAGATTAAAGTATTCATAATCTGGATCAGACCAGCCACAGGCATTAGATTCTGTGTAAAAAAGTGATAAAACCGCAAGCGAAAGAAAGTACTTTTTCATTGTATAGATGGTGTTTTTTTATAGTTTAAAATTAAAAGAAGGATTCAAATTATCTGCGTAAATCTGCGTAATCTGCGGGAGAAAAACAATGTTATATCTTTTCAGATTTTGTTATTGATAATATTTAAATTAAAAATTAAAATTCTGCCCTGTAACAAATTTACTATCTAATTGATAATAAATGATATTGAAATAGTTAATTTTTTTCTCAAGAAAACCAACAACTTCCTGAAGCTGATCATCAGCTATTTCTTCAACTTTTATTCTGAAACCTTTGTTAAGATAATTTCCAAAATAGAATCCATCTTTCTGTATTTCAATTTCTGTTGAGGACATTTTTTTGAAATTAGGATTTTTTAGATCTTCTTTAGACAATGCATTAATCAATTTATGTTTTCCTAAATGATTGGTAACAATTCCCCACGAATAGATGGGAAGAGCCACATCTATCTTTTTAATAGGATAGTCTTCAATTTTCGAAAGATAATTTTTCAAAACCGTCACATCCAGAATCGAATTTTTATCTGAATTTTCCAAAGGCGAAGAAGTAGAGTAGCACATTAAATATACTTTGTCAACAGGCGGAATTCCGGTTTGGTTTTTATCTTTCACCTGATGAAGGCGTAGCGTGCAAGTGATTTCTTTTCCAGATATTTTTTTAAGCTCTTTTAAAAACGTAAAATAATCATCTCTTGTTCCAGCGGTCCAGTCACAATCAATTTGAATTTCGTTATTAACTTTTAAATGATATTCTGTAATTTTTTTTTGAATTAATTGATTGATGCTTTCAGCAAGAAATTGAATCTCATCTTGTGAAATATTGAACAAGGTTTGATTGGTAATGAAAACAGTTGGGACAATTTGTTTATAGGACTGAAAACTTTTGTCTTTTGTGATAACACCCACCGGCTGAAATTTTCCGCCAACTTTATCTACATCAAAAAATCGTGTGTACAGATATGGAATGGTTGCTTTATCCAATGCTTTTTTCTCTTCCGGATGTAAGGAGAGATTGGTTTTCCAGTAATAGAAGGTATACGGATGGCTATTTTTCTTTTGGCACGAAACCACAAGAAAGAGGATAAATAATATTCTTAATATTTTCATTATTGATACAATGCGCTATCACAGGTGCAACTTCCACTTTCTGTTTCTGAAACAGAACAGCAGTCTTCTGATTTTTGAATGTTTCCTTTTTCGTCGGTAAGGTAAATTTTCTCTTTATCGAATTTTAGATATAATGTTTCGTCGTTTGTTTTAAAATGAACTTTCATTACTTTCGGATTGTATTTTCCTGCATTGATTTCTTCTTTCGTTTCTTCTCCGCTAGCTTGGTTTATTTGAACGAAACCAAAATAGACGTCACCATTTTTCTTTACATCCAGATAATAGGCTGGAGTTCCGGTTCCGCTGTAGCCTTCCATAATATTGAAATCTCGTTTCCCGATGAAAGGAGCGTTAGACTGAGCATAAGATACAATACTGATGCATAAAATAAATATGCTGAAAGCCTTTTTCATATTTTTTTTCTCAAAATTAAAGATATCTTAGCAAAAATTAAACCGTAAAAACACGGGGATTGTCTTTATTAAAAAGAATCATCTGTGAAATCTGTGGGAGCTAAAATTTTAACCACAAAAGGCATAAAAGGTTGAACGCTTTAGTTTTTTTAAGCTAAAATTTATTCTGTTAAAAAGTACACATAAGTTTTAAAAAATCTTTGATTTTATTCTTTTGCAAGCTTTTATTTTCAAAATAGTTAAACTTTAAAACGGTCAATAAAAGCTTTTGTCTCTTTTGTGGTTAAAGTCAAAACATGTTCAAAACGAACAAACCATTCCAATAACTGGAATGGCTTGTCCTTTACTAACAATTTTTTATTTTAAAACACAGTCGCCGCTAATTGAATTCTTGCGTATTTATTAGAAGGATTCCACATCGCCATCATAGAGACGGGAAGACTGTAGTGGTCTGTAATTTTTACAGTTTTGCTGGCTTTTACGCCCGCATTCACAACATCAAAGCTGTTTTTTCCGTTGCCATACAGAAAGGTTGCGTCATTAAGGGCAAATCCGGCACCTACAAATGCATCCAGATTTACTTTTTTACCGGCTATCACGGGGTAGCTTACCTGCACATAAGTAGAATATTTATTCTTTTTATAGCTTCCGTCCGGTTCTAGTACAACCTCTCCTGCATTTGCTCCTCCGTAAAGCATAATGTCTGTTTCAACGTTAATTGGAAATGAAGGTCCGAAAGTATAATTAGTTCTTAGATCAATGATATGAGCCGTTCTTCTGTTTGAGTAATTGAAGATATCGTCTGATGCTACTGTGGTGTTTATATTTCTTGAATTAAATAAATCCCACAGTCCAATATAAAAACGTCCGTTTGAATATTGAACATAATAGTTGATCTCTTTATAATGGGTTCCGTCTTTATCATCCGCCAGAGCAGAAGCTCCCCATATCCCCACTTTCCATTTTTTTTCTGCATCAAGGGCATAAGAAAGATTTCCCATAACAACAGGTTTATCAGTAATGATTAATCCTCTCCAAAGGTGATTGTTCTGGATGTTTGCCGTGAAATCCAATCTACCATTGTCTTTATTTTCTTCAGCTTCTTGAGCAAAAAGCTTCCCTATGCCCAGGGTTACCAGGCAGATCATTGTTGCGATTTTTTTCATGGGTAAATTAGTTTAAGAAACTGTAAAGTATTGCTGCTAAAGAAGCCCCGAGTATGGGTGCTGCAATAGGAATCCAGGCATATCCCCAGTCGCTGCTTCCTTTGATAGGAAGGAGGGCGTGCATGATTCTGGGACCCAGATCTCTTGCGGGATTGATAGCGTATCCTGTAGTTCCTCCTAGGGAAAGACCAATGGCCCAAACCAAGAAAGCAACAGGTAATGCACCGATAGAGCCTAATCCTATTTTTGCGGTAGTATCATTATGAATTGAAAGGCTTGGATCTGAAAAATAAAAGATCACAAAAACAAGTACGAAAGTTCCAATCGTTTCACTGATGAAATTTGATAAAGGGTTTCTAATGGCCGGGCCAGTACTGAAACAAGCAAGTTTGGCTCCTTCATCTTCAGTGATTGCGAAATGATCTCTGTAGAATAGCCATACAAGAAATGCTCCCAATGCGGCTCCAATCATCTCGCCTGCTATGTAAGTGGGAACAAGGTCCCACGAGAATTTTCCTGCTACTGCCAAACCTATGGTAACGGCCGGGTTTAAATGAGCGCCACTGATAGGTCCGGCTACCTGAACGCCTACAAAAACGGCCAGTGCCCAAGCGGTAGCGATAACAATCCATCCGGAATTGTTTCCCTTAGTATCTTTCAAAACAACGTTTGCTACAACGCCGTTTCCTAATAGGATCATAAGCATTGTCCCAATTATTTCTGCTACAAATGGTGTCATATGTATTATTTATTTGGGGGTTATTAATCTTCGATCCAGTTTTGGGAACGTTGTACTGCTTTGTGCCAGAAATGAACCATTTGAGCAGATTTTTCTTTTTCCAACTGTGGATGGAAGTCTTTATCTACGATCCATTGAGATTGAATCTCATCAATGTTTTTCCAGTATCCAACGGCAAGACCTGCAAGGTAAGCGGCACCTAAAGCGGTAGTCTCTAATGTTTTTGGTCTTGTGATTTTAACAGAGAAAAGATCAGACTGTATCTGCATTAATAAATCACTTGCAGAAGCTCCTCCGTCAACTCTTAGTTCTAAACTTGGTCTTCCTGAATCTGCTTCCATTGCTTTCACGATATCATATACCTGAAAAGCAATTCCTTCCAACGTTGCTCTTGCGATGTGTCCGTTGGTGGTTCCGCGAGTTACTCCAACGATAGTTCCTCTTGCGTATTGATCCCAGTAAGGAGCTCCCAAACCTGTTAATGCAGGTACGAAATAAACGCCGCCATTGTCTTCTACTGTTTTAGCAAGATCATTGATTTCTTCTGCTGAATTAATCAGTTTAAGACCATCTCTTAACCATTGTATGGCTGCACCTCCTACAAATACACTTCCTTCTAAAGCATAATTTACTTCTCCATTTATTTTCCATGCAACGGTAGTCAGTAGGTTGTTTTTAGATTCTACTGCTTCTTTTCCTGTATTCATTAGTAGAAAACATCCTGTTCCATACGTGTTTTTTACCATTCCGGGAGTGGTACACATTTGTCCGAATAAAGCAGCCTGTTGATCTCCGGCAATGCCGGCAATAGGAATTTTTGTTGAAAATAAAGTAGTGGCTGTTTCACCATAAATTTCGCTGCTTTGTTTCACTTCGGGTAAAATAGCTCTTGGAATATTAAACAATTCCAATAACTCATTATCCCAATCTAAGGTGTGAATATTCAGAAGCATGGTTCTACTGGCATTGGAAACATCAGTAATGAACATTTTTCCACGGGTAAGTTTCCATACCAACCAGGTGTCAACAGTTCCGAAGCACAGTTTTCCTGCTTCAGCTTTTTCTCTGGCACCATCTACGTGGTCTAATATCCATTTTAATTTTGTTGCCGAAAAATAAGCATCCAGAACAAGTCCTGTTTTCTTCTTAATCATATCGGTATGGCCTTCTTCTTTCAGTTCATCACAATATTTGGATGTTCTTCTGTCTTGCCATACAATAGCATTGTAGATCGGTTCTCCGGTTTCTTTATCCCAAACAATGGTTGTTTCTCGTTGATTGGTAATTCCGATAGCGGCGACTTCTAGCCCTGAAATTCCTGCTTTTGCAATAATTTCTGCAGCAACTGAAATTTGCGACGACCAAATTTCATTAGGATCATGCTCTACCCAGCCTGGAGTAGGGAAGATCTGCTCAAAACTCTTTTGAGAAATATATTCTATTTCTCCACTGTGGTTGAATAAAATGGCTCTAGAAGAGGTAGTGCCTTGATCTAAAGCGAGAATTAATTTTTCACGCATGCTGTTATATTAATTAAGGTTGATTGTTTTCGGAGAATAGGGTATTAATAAATAACCTTTTGCTAATTCAATAAATTCTTTTTCCTGCTGTTGTGCCCATTCTTGTGAAAGTTCTCTTTCTTGTGCAATGATAGAGGCTACTTTATGAGCACTGTCTATTGCTGCTCTTGCATCTAAGAATAACATACGGACTCTTCTTGCAAAAACATCTTCTATGGTTTCTGCCATTTCATATCGTACAGCCCAGATTATTTCTGCAACTGTGAATGGATGTTCCGGATGAATTTTTTCAGAATATGAAGGATTGCTTTCCTGTAATTTTTTGATAGAAGGGATATCTGAACCGTATACATATAAATGACTGCTTCTGTCTACCTGATCAGCTTTCATATTGCCATGAATAGATAGGTTCTCTGTTTTAGAAGTTGTGATTCCCAGTTTATGAATTTCCATGGCTTTGTTGATGGTATCTTCTGCCATTTTACGGTAAGTCGTCCATTTTCCACCGATGATAGAAACCAGTCCTGTATCTGATGCGATGACCTTGTGGCTTCTGGAAACTTCTTTTGTACTTTTTCCTTCCCCTTCAGGAGCTGCAAGAGGTCTTAATCCTGCGAAAACAGATTTTACATCTTCACGGGTTGGCTTTTTAGATAAATATTGTCTTGCGGTCGTTAAAACGAAATTGATCTCTTCTTCCAAAGCACGCGGTTCAAAACTTTCGCTTTCCAATAAAGTGTCGGTTGTTCCTACTAAAGCTCTGTCATGCCATGGAACTACAAACAAAACTCTTCCGTCTGAAGTTTTAGGAATCATGATGGCGTCATCGCTTTTTAAGAATGATTTATCTAAAACCAAATGAATTCCCTGACTTGGAACAACAAGTTTACCATGCTTGGGATTATTCATATTCAATATATCATTGGTGAATACTCCTGTTGCGTTGATGACTACTTTAGCGCGAATTTCGTATTGCTTTTGCGTAAACTGGTCTTCTGCAAGTACACCGTTTATTTTTCCTGAATCATTTTTAAGAAGGTTAATGACTTTTAAATAATTAATAGCACTTCCTCCTTTTTCAATAATGGTTTGAGCAAGGTTAATGGCCAGACGGGCATCATCAAACTGTCCATCCTGATAAACAACGCCGCTCATCAGATTTTTCTGTTCGATGGTTGGAAGTTTACTTACGGTTTTAGACTTGCTTATGTATTGAGTTCTTCCAAGGCTTAATTTTCCTGCAAGAAAATCATAGATGGATAATCCTATTTTATAATAGATTCCTCCCCACCAAGTATAGTTGGGGATAATGAAAGATTGGTTTTTTACTACATGAGCTGCATTTTGTGCCAGTAGACCTCTTTCTTTTAATGCTTCTTTTACTAACCCGATATCTCCTTGAGCTAGATATCTCACGCCACCATGGACGAGTTTCGTACTTCTGCTGGATGTGGCTTTTGCAAAATCATGAGATTCTATCAATAAAGTTTTGAATCCTCTGCTTGTTGCGTCTAATGCTGAACCAAGGCCGCTGGCTCCTCCGCCAATGACAATAAAATCCCACTCTTGAGTATTGGCTAATTTATTTAGTTCTTCATTTCGTTTCATAACTGTTTCGTTTATGTTTCGTTTTCAAATGTATAAATTAAAAACGAAACTAAAAAGAAAATAAATGAAATTTTTAAGAAGTCGGAAAAAAGTGATAAATTTGATGAAATAAATTCAATGGAAAAGTTAATAGCTAGGCATAGTGATATTTTAAAGGTGTTAGATGAAAAAGATTATGTTCTTGTTCAGGATCTATGTGAAAAATTTAATGTGTCTTCTGTTACCATTCGAAAGGATTTGAACTATTTAGAAAGTCTGGGATTGTTGTTTCGTAATCATGGAGGGGCAAGTAAATACGTGAGATATGCGTATGAGAAAAATGTAGATGAAAAAGAGAACATTAATGTAGAAGCGAAACAGAGTATTGCTAAAGCTGCTTTACAGATGATTCAGGAAAACGACTGTATTATATTAGCTTCCGGTACAACAATGCATTATCTGGCAAGAATGTTGGTGAATTTTGGAAGGCTTACGGTTCTTACCTCTTCTTTAAGGGTGGCACTTGAGCTTTGTAATAATCCTAACATTAATATTATACAATTAGGAGGAGAGGTAAGAAAGAGCTCTACTTCTATAGTAGGTTCTATATCCGAAACTATTCTGAAGCAGTTTTCCTGCAACAAATTGTTTTTGGGAGTAGATGGTATTGATTTGGATTTTGGTATTAGTACATCCAATGCTGCAGAAGCTCATCTTAATCAGTTGATGATTGAGTGTTCTGATAAGGTGGTGATATTGGCTGACTCTTCAAAGCTGAATAAAAAAGGTTTTGGAAGGATTGCTACGCTAGATCAAATAGATTGTTTGATAACAGACGATGGTATCTTAAAAGAAGACAGAAAGGGACTTGAGGAAGTTGGAGTCTCAGTTATTACAAAATAATTTTAATGATAGCTCCTATATAGTTACTAAAATCACATTAAGGACGCTTATTTTTTGTAAACTGCTAAAAATCAAAATATTTTGCAATAAAATTTGTCAATTTGAAAATAATTCATAAATTTGCACACTCATTTTAGGGGTAGAGTATGCCTATATCAAAAGTAGAAATTACTTCAAACCTTTCTAAAATGTGTGTGAATCCAAGGAAATTTTATAACATATTATATAAATAATGTCAGGTATTATTGGTAAAAAAATCGGTATGACATCTTTGTTTAACGAAGAAGGAAAAAACATTCCTTGTACAGTTATCCAAGCTGGTCCATGCTCGGTTTTACAGGTCAGAACCATTGAAAAGGACGGCTATAAAGCAGTTCAATTAGGTTTCGATGACAAGAGTGAGAAGAACGTTGGTAAAGCGTTAGCTGGTCATTTTAAAAAGGCTGGTTCTACTCCTAAAGCTAAGTTGGTAGAATTCTACAGAGAATTCGTAGACCAAGTAACAGTAGGAGAAGATGTAACTGTAAAATTATTCGGCGAAGGTGAATTCGTGGATGTAACAGGTACTTCTAAAGGTAAAGGTTTCCAAGGTGTTGTTAAAAGACACGGATTTGGAGGTGTAATGCAAGCTACTCATGGTCAGCACAACAGACTTAGAGCTCCAGGTTCTATCGGTGCTGGATCAGATCCTTCGAGAGTATTCAAAGGAATGAGAATGGCAGGTAGAATGGGAGGTAAGCAGGTAACTGTACAAAACCTTCAAGTATTAAAAGTGGATCAAGAACAAAATCTTTTAGTAGTAAAAGGTGCTGTTCCGGGAGCTAAAAATTCTTATGTAATTATCAGAAAATGGAACTAGTAGTATTAAATACATCAGGAAAAGAAACCGGAAAAAAAGTAACTCTAGACGAATCTGTATTCGGTATTGAGCCAAACAAGCACGCGGTTTACTTAGAAGTTAAACAGTACCTTGCTGCACAAAGACAAGGGACTCATAAATCAAAAGAAAGAAGCGAAATTACTGCTTCTACTAAGAAACTTAAGAAGCAAAAAGGATCTGGATCTGCTAGATACGGTGATATTAAATCTCCAACTTTCAGAGGTGGAGGTAGAGTATTCGGACCTAAGCCAAGAGACTACAGATTCAAATTGAACAAAGCTCTTAAGAGATTAGCTAAAAAATCTGTTCTTTCTCAGAAAATGAGAGACAACAGCATCAGAATTGTAGAAGGATTGAGCATTGCTGCTCCTAAAACTAAAGATTTCATCACTATCTTAAATGCATTAGCATTAAATGATACTAAATCTTTATTCATTCTTCCTGATACAAACAAGAATGTATATTTATCTTCAAGAAACTTACCTAAGACTAAAGTTATGAAATTCAACGAAATTTCTTCTTATGACTTAATCAATGCAGGTGAGATCGTTTTCTTAGAAGGTGCAGTTGAAAAATTCCAGGAAAATTTAAAGAAATAAATCATGTCACTAATTATTAAACCAGTTATTTCAGAGAAAGCAAACTATCTTACAGATTTAAGAGGTGCTTATTCTTTCTTAGTACAACCTAAGGCGAATAAAATCCAAATTAAAAAAGCTGTAGAAGTAGCTTACGGTGTAAAGGTAGCAGACGTTAGAACAATGATTTATGCTCCGAAGGTTTCTTCAAAATACACTAAAAAAGGTCTTCAAGTAGGAAAGACAAACAAATTGAAAAAAGCGATTATCACTCTTGCTGAAGGGGAAGTAATCGATATTTTTGCTGTAAATTAATTATTAATTATAAATAATAGTAATGTCTGTTAGAAAATTAAAACCTATCACCCCAGGACAGAGATTCAGAATTGTTAACAATTTTGAGGAAATTACTACTAACAAACCAGAGAAATCTCTAACTGTTGGTATTAGTAAGTCAGGTGGACGTAACCAAACTGGTAAAATGACCATGCGTTACACCGGAGGTGGACACAAAAAGAAATACAGAATTATCGACTTCAAAAGAAACAAGCATGATGTTGAAGCAACGGTAAAAACTGTAGAATATGATCCAAACAGAACTGCATTTATCGCTTTATTAGAATATGCTGACGGAGAGAAGAGATATATCATCGCTCCAAACGGTATCAAAGTAGATCAAAAGGTAGTTTCAGGTGAGGTTGTAGAACCGAATATCGGTAACGCAATGAAATTGAAAAATATTCCATTGGGTACAGTGATTTCTTGTGTTGAAATGAAGCCTGGACAAGGTGCTATTTTAGCAAGAAGTGCTGGATCTTCAGCTCAACTTACTTCAAGAGACGGAAAATATGCAATCATCAAATTGCCTTCAGGAGAATCTAGAATGATCCTTACTGAGTGTTATGCAATGATTGGATCTGTTTCTAACTCTGATCATCAGTTAACTGTATCAGGTAAGGCTGGTAGAAGCAGATGGTTAGGTAGAAGACCTAGAACTAGACCGGTAGTAATGAACCCTGTAGATCACCCAATGGGAGGTGGTGAAGGACGTTCATCTGGAGGTCACCCAAGATCTAGAAACGGTATGCCAGCTAAAGGTTACAAAACCAGAAAGAAAAACAAAGCGTCTAACCGTCATATCATATCTAAACGTAAATAATTATGGCAAGATCACTTAAAAAAGGACCATTCATTCATCATACTTTAGATAAGAAGGTTCAGACAAACATAGAGTCTGGTAAGAAGACAGTTATCAAAACTTGGTCTAGAGCATCAATGATCTCTCCGGACTTCGTAGGACAAACTATTGCAGTACACAACGGGAAATCTTTTATCCCTGTTTATGTTACAGAAAACATGGTTGGTCACAAGCTAGGCGAATTTTCTCCAACAAGATCTTTTAGAGGTCATGGTGGTAACAAAAACAAAGGAAGTAGATAATCATGGGATCAAGAAAAAGAGAAAGTGCATTAGCACGTAAATTAACGAATCAAGATGTAGTGAAAGCATTACATAATGATTGCCCTTCTTCTCCAAGAAAGATGAGATTAGTAGCTGATATCATCAGAGGAGTAGAAGTAGATAAAGCTTTAAGCATTCTAAAATATTCTAAAAAAGACGCTTCTAACAAATTAGAGAAAGTATTACTTTCTGCAATGGCTAACTGGCAGTTGAAAAACGAAGGTGCTGATATTGAAGAAGCGAATCTTATCGTTAAAGAAATTTTTGTAGACAGTGCTAGACAATTGAAGAGACTAAGACCTGCACCACAAGGTAGAGGACACAGAATCAGAAAAAGATCTAACCACATTACACTAATCTTAGGTAATAAAGAAAATTAATCAAGGTATGGGACAGAAGACAAATCCAATTGGTAACAGATTAGGTATCATCAGAGGATGGGATTCAAACTGGTTTGGTGGTAAAGATTATGGAGACAGAATCGCTGAAGACTACAAAATCAGAAGATACCTTGAAGCTAGATTATCTAAAGGTGGAATTTCAAAAATTTATATTGAAAGAACATTAAAATTAGTAACAGTTACAATTACTACTGCTAGACCGGGACTTATCATCGGTAAAGGAGGTCAGGAAGTTGACAAGTTAAAAGAAGAATTGAAGAAACTTACTAAAAAGGATATTCAAATCAATATTTTCGAAATCAAAAGACCTGAACTTGATGCAGTTTTAGTTGCTGACAGTATTGCTAAGCAAATTGAAAACAGAATTTCTTACAGAAGAGCTGTTAAAATGGCTATCGCTAGTACAATGAGAATGGGTGCTGAAGGTATCAAAGTTCAAATCTCTGGTAGATTGAACGGTGCTGAAATGGCAAGAAGCGAATCTTTCAAAGACGGAAGAATTCCTTTGTCTACTTTCAGAGCAGATATTGATTACCACATTGGTGAAGCATTAACTCAGTACGGTAAACTTGGAGTGAAAGTTTGGATTATGAAGGGAGAAGTTTATGGTAAGAGAGACCTTATGCCATTAGTAGGACAACAGAAGAAAGGTGGTCCTTCAGGTGGTGGAAACAGAGGAGATAGAGATAACAGAAGACCTTCAAGAGATAAAAAAAATAATTAATAAAATTTTAGAGGATAGTTTTTAAACGACCGTTACTTTTTTAAAATCTAAATTCTAAAATCTAAAATTTAAGAAATTATGTTACAACCAAAAAGAACCAAATTCCGTAGAGTTCATAAGATGAAGATGAAGGGGATTGCTCAAAGAGGTAATCAACTTGCTTACGGAACTTTCGGAATCAAAGCTACAGAAGGAGCTTGGATCACTGCAAGACAAATTGAAGCTGCTCGTATCGCTGCTACAAGATATATGAAGAGAGAAGGTCAACTATGGATCAAAATATTCCCAGATAAGCCTATTACTAAGAAACCAGCCGAAGTACGTATGGGTAAAGGTAAAGGTGCTGTAGAATATTGGGTAGCTGTAGTGAAGCCAGGTAAAATTATGTTCGAAATCGGAGGTGTATCTTACGAAATCGCTAAAGAAGCATTAAGACTTGCTGCTCAAAAATTACCGGTAGTTACTAGATTTGTAGTAGCTAACGATTTTGTTAAACCTCTATAATCTTTGAATACAATGAAACAAGCTGAAATTAAAAATCTAAGCGCTGAAGATATTCAAGCAAAATTGGCTGAAGCTAAGACTGAATTCACTAAAATGAAATTAGCTCACAAAATCAGCCCACTTGAAAATCCAATTCAAATCAAAGATTTGAGAAGAACAATCGCAAGACTAAATACTGAGTTAACTAACAAACAACAATAAGATTTTCATATATTATGGAAAGAAACTTAAGAAAAGAAAGAATCGGAATAGTTTCCAGCAATAAAATGGAAAAGACCATTGTTGTAAGTGAGACTACTAGAGTGAAACACCCGATGTACGGTAAATTCGTATTGAAAACGAAAAAATATACTGCACACGACGAAAACAACGAATGCACAGAAGGAGATACAGTTCTTATCCAAGAAACTAGACCTATGAGCAAGAGTAAGAGATGGAGATTAGTAAGAATCATTGAAAAAGCTAAGTAATAATGTTACAAACAGAATCAAGATTAAAAGTTGCTGATAACACTGGTGCTAAAGAGGTGCTAGTAATCAGAGTTCTGGGTGGTACCAGAAGAAGATATGCTTCAGTTGGTGATAAGATTGTAGTTACTATCAAAGCTTCTACACCATCAGGAAACGCAAAGAAAGGTCAAGTATCTAAAGCGGTAGTAGTAAGAACTAAGAAAGCAGTTAGAAGAAAAGATGGTTCATACATCAAATTCGAAGACAATGCTTGTGTTTTACTAAACGCTGGTGGAGAAATGAGAGGAACACGTGTTTTCGGACCTGTTGCTCGTGAGTTGAGAGACAAAGAATATATGAAGATCATTTCATTGGCTCCTGAAGTACTTTAATTTTAAAAATTTTTAAAAGAAAATGTCAAAGTTAAAAATAAAAAGAGGAGATAACGTAATCATTACTACTGGTAAAAAAGATATCAAAGGTAAAACTGGTGAAGTTATTGAAGTGATCAAAAAAGAAGGAAAAGACCCTAGAGTTATCGTTGCAGGACTTAACATCGTTAAAAAACACGTTAAGCCTTCAGCTTCAAATCCTCAAGGAGGAATCACAGAGAAAGAAGCTTCTATTCATATCTCAAACATAGCTTTAGTTGGTAAAGACGGAAAAGCTATCAAAATCGGTTACAAAATCGAAGGAGATAAGAAAGTAAGAATCGACAAAAAAACGGGTGAAACTTTATAATTTTAAATAACACATGGAATATATCGCAAGACCCAAGAAAGCATATAAAGAAACAATTGTTCCTGCAATGATGGAAGAATTTGGGTACAAATCTGTAATGCAGGTACCTAGATTAGAAAAAATCATCCTATCTCAAGGTTTGGGTGATGCTACTGCAGACAAGAAAATTATTGACTATGCTGTAGAAGAACTTACAAATATTACTGGTCAAAAGGCTGTAGGTACTATTTCTAAGAAAGATGAAGCAGCTTTCAAATTAAGAAAAGGTATGCCTGTAGGTGCTAAGGTAACTCTTAGAGCTCACAAAATGTACGAATTCTTAGACAGACTTACGGCTTCTGCTTTGCCACGTATTAGAGATTTCTCTGGTATTAAAGCTGATGGTTTCGATGGTAGAGGTAATTATAACTTAGGTATTACTGAGCAAATTATCTTCCCTGAGATCGCAATCGACAAAGTGAAAAAAATCCAAGGGATGGACATCACTTTCGTTACAACTGCGAAAACAGATAAAGAAGCTAAAGCATTGTTAACTCACTTCGGTTTACCTTTCAAAAAGAACTAAGAAATGGCTAAAGAATCAATGAAAGCGCGTGAGCGCAAAAGAGAAGCAGTTGTTGCTAAATACGCTGAAAAAAGAAAAGCTTTAAAAGAAGCTGGTGATTATGAAGGACTTCAAAAATTACCTAAAAATGCTTCTCCTGTAAGATTACACAACAGATGTAAACTAACAGGTAGACCAAGAGGTTACATGAGAACTTTCGGTCTTTCTAGAGTAACTTTCCGTGAAATGGCCAATAACGGTCTTATTCCGGGAGTGAAAAAAGCTAGTTGGTAGTAATTACTAATTAAAAATCGGGACAATTAAGTTGTCTGGATACTAAAGAAATAAATATCAGACCGAAGTTTTTCTGACGTCTGATATTTTAATCTTCAAGTCCCTTCAATACTGATTGTCTTTAACCAATAATTTAAAAAAGAAAAATGGTAACAGATCCAATTTCAGATTTCCTAACAAGAGTAAGGAACGCACAAAGCGCAGGCCACAAAGTGGTGGAAATTCCTGCATCGAAAATCAAAAAGGAGCTTACAAAAATCTTATTTGATCAAGGGTATATCTTAAACTACAAGTTTGAAGAGAGCGCTGTTCAAGGAACGATTAAAATAGCTTTGAAGTATGACAAGCAAACAAGCAAGCCTGCAATCAAGTCTATCCAAAGAGCTTCAAGACCAGGTCTAAGACAATACAAAGGTTCTACTGAACTTCCAAGAGTATTGAACGGTTTGGGTATCGCTATTATCTCTACTTCTAGAGGGGTAATGACTGATAAAAAAGCTAGAGAAGAAAAAGTAGGCGGTGAAGTAATCTGCTATGTTTATTAATTTTTAATCAAAGGAAAATGTCAAGAATTGGTAAAGCAATTATAACAATTCCCGCTGGAATTACTGTCACTCAAAAAGACGGTGTGGTAACTGTAAAAGGTCCTAAAGGAGAACTTTCTCAGGAGCTTACAGAAGGAATTACTTTAGAACAAAACGATGGCGTGCTTACATTCAGCAGACCATCTGATTCTAAGCAACACAGAGCGCTACACGGTTTATACCGAGCGTTAATCAATAACATGATTTTGGGAACTACTGAAGGTTTCTCAAAAAAGTTAGAACTAGTAGGGGTAGGATATAGAGCTTCACACACAGGTCAAAAACTTGAGTTAGCTTTAGGATTCTCTCACGGTATCGTTTTAGAACTTCCAAAAGAAGTAATAATCGACACATTGACTGAAAAAGGTAAAAACCCAATTATTACTTTAACGTCTCATGACAAGCAACTTCTAGGAATGGTTTCTGCAAAGATTCGTTCATTCAGAAAGCCTGAGCCATACAAAGGAAAAGGTGTAAGATTCGTAGGAGAAATTGTTAGACGTAAAGCTGGTAAATCTGCTTAATAAATTATAAGTATTATGGCATTAAGTAAATTAGAAAAAAGAATAAGAATAAAAAGAAGAGTAAGAGGAAAAATCTCTGGATCTTCTGAATTGCCAAGATTATCTGTATATAAAAGTAATAAGGAAATTTACGCTCAGTTAATCGATGACAAAGACGGTAAAACTTTAGTATCTGCTTCTTCTAGAGATAAAGGAGTTGACGCTAAAGGTACAAAAAGTGAAGTTTCTGCTGCTGTTGGTAAAGCTATCGCTGCTAAAGCGGTTGCTGCAGGAATTGAAACTATTGTATTTGATAGAAACGGTTTCGTATACCATGGAAGAGTGAAAGCTCTAGCTGATGGTGCGAGAGAAGGAGGACTTAAATTCTAATCATTAAATTTCGGAAAATATGTTAGGACTAGATAATATAGAAAGAGTAAAACCGGGAGGATTAGAATTAAAAGATCGTCTCGTAGCTGTAAACAGAGTAACTAAAGTAACTAAGGGTGGTAGAGCTTTCGGGTTTTCTGCTATCGTTGTTGTTGGAAATGAAGAAGGAGTTATTGGTTACGGTTTAGGTAAATCTAAAGAGGTTGCTTCTGCAATTGCTAAAGCAGTTGAAGACGCTAAGAAAAACCTTGTTAAGGTACCTGTAATGAACCATACAATCCCTCACCAAACTACTGCTAGATACGGTGGTGCAGATATCTTCTTGAGACCTGCTTCTCACGGTACAGGACTTATTGCAGGTGGTGCAGTAAGAGCGGTATTGGAGTCTGCTGGTATTCACGATATCCTTTCAAAATCTAAAGGATCTTCTAACCCTCACAACGTAGTGAAAGCTACTTTTAAAGCGTTGTTAGACATCAGAAGACCTGAAGAAATTGCAAGAATGAGAGGAGTTTCTCTAAGTAAAGTGTTTAACGGTTAATAAATAAACAATGGCAACAATTAAAGTAAAACAAGTAAGAAGCGCTATTGGTAGAACAAAAACCCAAAAGAGAACGCTTGAAGCATTAGGATTTAAGAAACTTCACCAAGTTGTAGAACACGAAGCTACGCCTTCTATTTTAGGTATGATAGCTGCAGTTAGTCATTTACTTGAAGTTCAAAAATAATTTTAAAAAGAAATTAAAATGAATTTAAACAACATAAAACCTGCTGCAGGTTCTACTTTTAGTTCAAAAAGAATTGGTAGAGGTCAAGGTAGTGGAAAAGGAGGTACTTCTACGAAAGGTCACAAAGGTCAGAAAGCAAGAGCTGGTTATTCTCAGAAAATCGGTTTTGAAGGAGGTCAGATGCCTTTACAAAGAAGATTACCGAAATTCGGTTTCAAAAATGTAAACAGAAAAGAATTTAGAGCTATTAACCTAGACGATATTCAAACTTTAATTGATACTAAATCTGTAACAGGAGATATTACAAAAGAAGTTTTAGTACAAAACGGTTTAGCTACTAAAAACGAATCAGTGAAAATTATGGGTAGAGGAGAATTGAAATCTGCGGTTTCAATCTCTGCTGATAAATTCACTAAATCTGCATTAGAGCTTATCTCTAAAGTAGGTGGACAAGCAATTACATTATAATAGTAACTAATGAAAGAATTTATACAAACCCTTAAGAATATTTGGAGCCTAAAGGAATTAAGAGATAAAATTCTCTTTACGTTAGGTATTATCCTTGTGTATAGATTCGCATCTTATATCTCGTTGCCTGCAATTAACCTTGCAGAAGTAGGAGATCTCTTAGAGCATTATAAAAATCAAGGCGGTAACAAGCAAGGAGCAGGTCTCCTTGGCTTGCTTTCGTCGTTTACGGGAGGGGCTTTCAGCCACGCTTCTGTAATGGCGTTAGGTATCATGCCTTATATTTCAGCTTCTATTATTGTTCAGTTGATGGGGATGGCTATTCCTTATCTTCAGAAACTTCAGAAAGATGGAGAGTCCGGTAGAAATACATTGAATCAAATTACTAGATGGTTAACAATTGGGGTTTGTCTTGTACAGGCACCTTCTTATTTAACTTCTATTACTCAATTATTCTTACCATATGCTCAGTTCCAATCTGCATACTATGTAGAGCCAAACTCTATCATGTTCTGGTTACCAAGTATTGTTATACTAGTTGCCGGATCAGTATTTGCAATGTGGCTAGGTGAGAAAATTACTGACAAAGGAATCGGAAATGGTATTTCTATCCTTATTATGGTTGGTATATTATCTAGACTTCCAGAAGCATTTGTACAGGAAATGGCCGTGCAGAACGGAAAAGGAGGAATGGGATCTATCATGATCCTTATTGAAGTGATATTCTGGATGTTGGTGGTTCTTTTAGCAGTCGTCCTATCGGTCGCTGTTAGAAAAATTCCAATTCAATATGTAAGCAGAGCTCAAGCAAGAGGAGGTGTAAATAGAAATCTTATGCAAGGAGCAAGACAATGGATTCCATTGAAAGTTAATGCTGCTGGAGTTATGCCAATTATCTTTGCTCAGGCATTGATGTTTGTACCAGGTTTATTAACCAAATTTGATGAATCTAATACTTTTCTTGCAGGTTTCAAGAATGTTTTTAGCTGGCAGTACAACGTATTGTTCGCGCTATTAATTATTATCTTCTCATTTTTCTATACTGCAATTACAATTCCGGTAAACCAAATGGCTGATGATTTGAAGAGAAATGGAGGTTTAGTACCGAAAGTAAGACCCGGTAAAGAGACAGCTGATTATTTAGATGATATTTTATCTAAAATTACCTTGCCAGGTGCAATATTTTTATCTATCTTTGCAGTCCTTCCAGCAATTGTGCATGGAAGCTTTGTTCAGACAGATGCGTTCGCCCTATTTTTCGGGGGAACATCACTATTGATTATGGTGGGAGTTATTTTGGATACAGTTCAACAGATTAATACATATCTGCTGAACCATCACTATGATGGCTTAATGCAGTCTAAACTGTCAAGAACGACTGGATATTAATTTATGGCAAAACAAAAACATATTGAACAAGACGGCGTTATTACGGAAGCACTTTCGAACGCCCAGTTCCGTGTAGAGCTAGAAAATGGGCATATGCTTATCGCTCATATTTCTGGTAAAATGAGAATGCATTATATTAAACTTTTACCTGGTGATAAGGTAAAACTAGAAATGTCTCCCTATGATTTGACAAAAGGGAGAATTACTTTTAGATATTAAACAACCGCCAAATGGAGTCTTCGGGTTTCCATTTGGCTATTGTTAAAAAATAAATACTATCAAATGAAAGTTAGAGCATCAATCAAAAAAAGAAGTGCTGATTGCAAGATCGTACGCAGAAAAGGTGTACTATTTGTTATCAACAAGAAGAACCCAAAATTTAAACAAAGACAAGGCTAATATTAAATTATGGCGAGAATTGCAGGTATTGATTTACCAAAAAACAAAAGAGGCGTTATCGGTTTGACTTATATTTATGGAGTTGGAAGAAGTACTTCTTCTGAAATCCTTAAAGTTGCCGGTATTAGCGAAGATAAGAAAGTCAACGAATGGAATGACGATGAATTGGCTGCAATCAGAAATTATATCTCAGAAAACGTAAAAGTTGAAGGTGAGTTAAGATCTGAAGTGCAATTGAACATCAAGAGATTGATGGACATAGGATGCCAACGAGGAATACGTCACAGACTAGGACTACCTTTAAGAGGCCAGAGAACGAAAAACAACTCTAGAACCCGTAAAGGAAAGAGAAAAACAGTTGCTAACAAGAAAAAAGCAAGTAAATAATCGTTAGGAATTATGGCAAAACAAAGTAAAGTAGTTAAAAAAAGAAAAGTAAAAGTTGAAGCTATTGGTGAAGCGCATATTCAAGCTTCTTTCAATAACATCATCATTTCTTTAACAAATAAAAGCGGAGAAGTTATCTCTTGGGCTTCTGCCGGTAAAATGGGATTCAGAGGTTCTAAAAAGAATACTCCATTTGCTGCTCAAATGGCAGCTGAAAATTGCTCTAACGTAGCTCACGAAGCTGGACTAAGAAGAGTAAAGGTGTACGTGAAAGGTCCTGGTGCAGGTAGAGAGTCTGCTATCAGAACAATTCACAATTCAGGTATTGAAGTTAGCGAAATTATTGACGTTACTCCTATGCCACACAATGGATGTAGACCACCAAAAAGAAGAAGAGTTTAATTTTTAGAATTTACCCATTATGGCAAGATATATTGGACCTAAAACTAAGATTGCTAGAAAGTTTGGTGCTGCAATCTACGGAGATGATAAAAACTTCGAAAAGAGAAAAAACCAACCGCCAGGACAACATGGTCCTAACAAAAGAAGAGGTGCTAAAAAATCAGAATATGCAGTTCAGCTAGCTGAAAAACAAAAAGCTAAATATACTTACGGTATTTTAGAAAGACAGTTTGCTAACCTATTTGATAAAGCACACAGAAGTAAAGGTGTAACAGGTGAAGTTCTATTACAGCTTTGTGAATCAAGATTGGATAACGTAGTGTACAGATTAGGTTTTGCTAAAACTAGATCTGGTGCAAGACAGTTAACTTCTCACAGACACATTACTGTGAACGGTGAGATCCTTAACATCCCTTCTTATTTAGTAAAAGCTGGTGATGTAATCGCTGTAAGAGAGAAATCTAAGTCTCTTGAGGTTGTTACTGACTCATTGGCTGCTAAAGCAAATTATGAGTGGTTACAATTCAACGATGAGAAGAAAGAAGGTACTTTCATTTCTGCTCCTGAGAGAATCCAAATTCCGGAGGACATCAAGGAACAACTTATCGTCGAACTTTACTCTAAATAATTTTTTAATCAAATTTTTGCTCAACCCAATAATATGGCAATTTTACAATTCATAAAACCCGATAAAGTAATTTTACTTAACTCTGATGAATTTAAAGGTCAATTCGAATTTAGACCTCTAGAACCAGGTTTCGGGCTTACAATCGGTAATGCTTTGAGAAGAGTGTTGCTTTCTTCTCTGGAAGGATACGCTATTTCATCTATCAAAATAGAAGGTGTAGAGCACGAATTTTCAACTATTCCAGGAGTAATCGAAGACGTTACCGAAATTATTCTTAACCTTAAGCAGGTAAGATTAAAAGCTACGGCAGAAAACCAGACGAACGAGCAGGTTGTTGCTAAAGTTACGGGACAGACGATTATTACTGCTGGAGATTTAGGTAAATCAGTAAACGGATTCGAGATTTTAAATCCGGATTTAGTGATCTGTAACCTAAACAGTGATGTAACTTTCGAAATCACTTTCAATGTAGAGAAAGGTAGAGGGTACGTTCCTTCGGAACAAAATAAAACAAACAATGCTCCTGTAGGAACTATTGCTATTGATTCTATTTTCACCCCTATTAAGAAAGTACAATACAGTATTGAAAATTATCGTGTAGAGCAAAAAACAGACTACGAAAAACTTGTATTAGATATAGAAACTGATGGCTCAATCAGCCCTCAGAATGCTTTAACAGAAGCTTCTAAGATATTAATTTATCACTTCATGTTGTTCTCTGATGAGAGAATCACACTTGAAACTGAAGCTGTAAAAGCATCTATCCAATATGATGAAGAAACGCTTCACACAAGACAACTTCTTAAGTCTAAATTAGCAGATATGGATCTTTCAGTAAGAGCCCTTAACTGTCTAAAAGCAGCTGAAGTAGAAACTCTTGGAGAGCTGGTTTCTTACAGTAAGTCTGATTTGATGAAATTCAGAAATTTTGGTAAAAAATCTTTGACAGAACTAGAAGAATTAGTGCATTCAAAAGGTCTTAACTTCGGTTTCGACGTTGCAAAATATAAGTTAGACGCTGATAAATAATTAATAATGAGACACGGTAAAAAATTCAATCACTTAGGAAGAACAGCTTCTCATAGAAGTGCTTTACTTTCTAATATGGCTTGTTCTCTAATTGAGCATAAGAGAATCAACACTACTGTAGCTAAAGCTAAGGCTTTAAGAGTATATGTTGAGCCTCTTTTAACAAAGGCAAAAGAAGATACTACACACAATAGAAGAATTGTTTTTTCATATCTTCAAAGTAAAGAGGCTGTTACTGAACTTTTCAGATCAGTAGCTCCTAAAATCGCAGAAAGAAACGGAGGTTACACAAGAATCATCAAGACTGGTTTCAGACAAGGTGATGCTGCTGACATGGCTCTTATCGAGCTAGTTGATTTCAACGAACTTTACAATCCTAATGCTGAAGAGAAAAAGACTACTAGAAGAAGTAGAAGAACTACAACTGCTAAAAAAGAAGCGGTAGTTGCTGATGCTCCTAAAGTAGAAGAAAAAGTTGCAGAGCCTACGGCAGAAGCAGCTGATTCTACAGAGGAAAAAACTGCAGAATAATATATTCTCAGATATAAATAAAAAACCGTTCAGATTTCTGAACGGTTTTTTTTTACATATTAAACAGTTTTATATCATATCCTGGACTTTCATATTTTTTATATCTTCTTTTAGTTTTGCTAGTTCAAGTTCAAGTTTTTCAATACATTTTTGTAATTCATAAAAAATTTGACCATTGCAGTAATGGAGAGTATTAATGTTGAGTACTTTTTTTTCTAAATACTCAATAAAAAATTCATCATCTGTTTCATATATCTGCTCAAGGGGAACATCTAATATTTCTGCAAGTTTTTGCCATTCTTTGGTGTTTATTTTAATTTGACCGTTTTCACGCCTGCTGTAATTGGAAATATTCATGTACAATACGTTTGCCATGTGTTCCTGAGTTAATTTTTTCCTTTTCCTAACCTCTAATAATTTGAATTTTATCATAGTTTCTAGGTAATAAATTTTATTATTGTATTTGTGTGAAAATATTTGCAATATATTGTGTTTTTTTTTGTTAAAAATTGCAACTAAGTTACAAATAATATTGATAATTATCATTTAATATTTTATTATTTTTGAGTAATTAAATATTCACCAAGTAAGGAATAATTAAGGAGATAAAGTAACTTGTAAAAATCTTTAATCTATAAAAATGTTAAAAATGAATTGTATCTGCTTAGGCTATTTATTTTAAGAAAGTGGAATATTTCAAAAGTATTCCCTTCGAAAATAGACTTCAATTTTGTTTGAATTACTTCTTGAATTTATTAAAATGATAAGATGATTTTTGAGAGCAAATATCTTACTTGATTAAAGAAATAAATATTTTCAAAATAACATTAACTATTAAATAATTAAGCAATGACTAAGAAAGAAATTCAAAAACTAAGAAATTTCATTGATTTGGTAGCCGAAAATGCGAATACATCGATTGGGTATCCTTTTGCAAAAGGAAATAACTACCATGAGCTTTATAGCCTACTTCGCTATCCTCTTATCAATTTAGGAGATCCGTTTATTGAGAGTAACTATAAGGTGAACTCTTTTACTATTGAAAGAGAGGTTATTGAATTTTTTGCGGATTTATTTAGGGCATCTAAAGATGACTATTCAGGCTATGTTACTAATGGGGGAAGCGAGGGTAATCTTTATGGATTATACCTTGCTAGGGAATTATATCCTAATGGAATAGTATATTATTCTTCGGAATCTCATTACAGCATACCGAAAAGTATTCGATTGTTAAATATGTAATCTATTGAAGTTCCTGCGAATTATGATGGGGAAATAAATTATGATGAGTTGGAATCGTCCATTAAACAACGCTCTAAACTGCCTGTAATTATTGTTGCCAATATCGGAACAACAATGAAAGAAGCAAAAGATAATGTTTCTCTAATACTTGATATTATAAAGAAACATAATATAGAGCATTATTATATCCATTGTGATGCTGCCCTTGCTGGAGCTTACCTTCCTTTAATAGAGGAAGACCCTAAGTTTGATTTTAAAAATGGAGTGGATAGTATTACATGTAGCGGGCACAAATTCATAGGTTCACCTATACCCTGTGGAATTGTTGTGGTTAAGAAAAGGAATAAAGGAAATCTGGCTCATCAATATATATCCTATATAGGATCTCTTGATACCACTATTAACGGATCTCGGAACGGTTTTACACCCGTAATCTTATGGTATATAATTAAACAGCAAGGAAGAAAAGGCTTACACAAGAATGCTTTGGAATCTTTGGAATTAGCAGAATATACTCAAAATATATTTCAGGAGTTAGGAATAGCATCTTACCGTAACAAAAATGCAATTACAGTGGTATTTCCTAAACCATCAGAATTTATTTGTAAAAAATGGCAACTGGCTACAAAAGATGATTATGCACACCTCATTTGTATGCCAGGTATTTCTAAAGAAGTCATTGATAATTTTTTCTTTGATTTATCAAAAGATATTAATCTCTCTTAGAGCCCGTTTAAATCTCTAAATTTAATTTTTGGTATAGTATATTTAAGCTTTTTAAAAATGTCTAGTCCTGAAATAGCGATACATAAAAAAATCATCGTTATGAAAGAATACTTAGAAACACTTTATGTCAAGCGTACGCAGAAAGATTACAGTTTAAGTTTGAAACTTCAGATTGTAAAAGAAATTGAATTCGGTAAATTAGGAATTACAGAATGTCGTAAGAAATATGGTAT